>NZ_JBEYIX010000035.1:0-60223 GCF_040636055.1 Micromonospora sp. NPDC006766
GTCACCGACGTCGGCGTCGTCGTGACCTGCTGGCTGATCGCCCGGGCCACGTCCACCCGACCCGCACCCTGCGCGAACACCCCGACCCCGCTGGCTGGCTTCGCCGAGGCCATCAGCGACGCCTTCAACTGCCCCGCAGCCCACCCCGGGTGCGCCTGACGCAGCAGCGCGGCCGCGCCCGCCACATGCGGGGTCGCCATCGACGTGCCGTTCAACGGCATGTACAGCTGACCTGGCGCGCCGAGGAAGCCGTCCTTGCCGCGTGCCGCGACGATGTCGACGCCCGGCGCGGCGATCTCGGGCTTCACCGCCCAGCCGTCGGCGCTGGGGCCTCGGCTGGAGAAGTCGGCGAGCTCGTCGGACTTCGTGAACGCCGCAACCGCCAGCGCCGCCTCCGCCGTCGCCGGGGAACTGACCGTCTCGTCGTCCCCGTCGTTGCCCGCCGCGATGACGAACAACGTGCCGTGCTGCGCGGTCAGGCTGTTGACCGCCTCCTCGAGCGGGTCGACCTCGGGGCCGTTCGGCCCGCCGAGGCTCAGGTTGACCACGTTCGCCCCGGACTCGGCGGCCCACTGCATGCCGGCCACGATCCACGACTCCATGCAGCCGAACTGGACGCAGACCTTGCCATCCAGCAGCGACGCGCCCGGCGCGACACCCTTGTACTTCCCGCCGGAACCGGCGCCGCTGCCCGCGATGGTCGACGCGACGTGGGTGCCGTGGCCGACCAGGTCACGGTCGTCCTCCTCACCCTCGGTGAAGTTCCGCCGCGTCGAGATCTTCCCGGCCAGGTCGGGGTGCGTGGCGTCAATGCCCGTATCGAGCACTGCGACCCGCACGCCCGTGCCGTCGAAACCAGCCGACCAGGCCGTCGGCGCGCCGATCAGCGGCACGCTCTGGTCCAGCGCCGGCTTACGCACGGCGTCGAGCCAGATCTTGCCCTCGGTCAGCTTGCTGCGAGTCGCAGGCCAGCGGGCGGCCAGCGACTGAGTGGGCGTCTCGGCGGCGAAGCCCCGCACCGCGGGCAGCCGCCGCGCCACGGTCAGACCCGGCGCGGCGGTGGCGCCGGAGACGACCAGCGGCATCGACGACGGACGCGCGGCCTGCACCGCCAGCAACTCGGTCAGGTCGAACAACCGCTGGTCGAGCCGGTCCGCCCGCAGCAACGGCACCGCATCAGACGGAATCACGTACCGGTGACCCTTGGCGCGGTAGCTGTGGAACGTGACGCCTTTACGCGGCGTGATGCCGAGCCGGCCGTCGCCGGCCACGGTCACCCGGTCACCGGTGATCAGCGTTACCGTCGTCGACTCGCCGGTGGTGATCACCGGCTTGACCGCCTGTGGTGCGGCCGCCGGCCTGGCGACGGCGGTGCCGGGCGCGCCCGTCAGCAGCGCGACGACGATCCCCCCGGCCAGTACCGCTCTTGTGCTTCTGCTGGATCGCATGTGCCTCCCCGTTCCTTGACGGTCCCCCGTGGACCGCCTCTATATACAGACGCTTGAGCCGGTCGATGCGTTACGCGAAACGGCGGGCAATCTCGATTGAGGGTGGCGCGGGCGTGGTTGCCGAGCAGGCGTCAGCCCTGTCGGCGCAGGTCGAGCAGGTAGCAGACCTTGTCGTAGCGGTGCTCGCCGACCGCGACGAAATCGGGCAGGCGGCCGTACTCGGTGAAGCCCAGCGACCGGTAGAGACGCAGGGCGGCGCTGTTGTCGCCACGGGCGTCCAGGGTGAGGACTTCGATGCCGGCCCGTCGAGCGTCAGCGATCAAGGCAGCGGTCAACGCCCGGCCGACGCCGCAGCCCTGGGCGGCAGCATCCACCGCGATTTTCTCCAGATCGGCGTGCGGCCGATGAGTCGGTCGGGCATAGCGCAGCCAGTATCCCAGCCCGACCAGCCGGCGGTCGAGGTAGGCGGCGCGCAGGGCGCTGTCGCCCGCCCGCACCGCACGGAGGATCTGGCCGAGGAGTTCCGCCACGTCAGGGCGGGACGGCGGCGCGACCCAGCCGAGCGCCGCGCCATCGCGGACCAGGTCCGCCAGGATCCGATGGGCCGACTCCACGAACCGGGCCTGGAGATCCGGGTCGGCGGCCAGCTCCGCCGCGTCCAAGATGATTGGCCCACCCGTTGCGATGCTGGCCATGGTCGTACTATCGCCGCCCGTGGAAGGCACGTCAATGCCGGTCGACCTTGCCGACAGGAGCTGCGACCGGGTCGACGGGGGGAGGAGATCGGACATGCGATCGAGGCAGGCGAAAGAGATGGCGGGACTCGGTGGGACAATCCTCGGTCGGGCGGGGAGCGTGGCCGCTGTCGTACTGGCGGTGGCGATCGTGCCGGGCCGAGCAGCGGCGAGCCCGTCTCCCCTGACCACGCCTGAGGCGTCCCACGGCAAGCCCGTGTGCCAGGTGCGGGACGACCGGTTGACGGAGATCTCGGGGATGGTCGCGACCACGACCGGCTTCGTCGTGGTCAACGACAGCGCGGACGAGGAGCCACGCCGTCGGATCTTCTTCCTCGACGCCAATTGCGCGGTGGTACGGACGGTGCGCTATCCCTCCCGCCCCAGAGACACCGAGGATCTGGCCGTCGACGCCGACGGAACGCTCTGGGTCGCCGACATCGGCGACAACGATCGCACCCGCCAGACGGTCGCGCTGTGGAAACTGTCACCGCGCAGCGACCGGCCCGTGCTGCACCGCATGACGTACCCGGACGGCCCGCACGACGCCGAGGCGCTGCTCATCGCCGGCGACGGCCGTCCGATCATCGTGACGAAGCAGGGCGGCGCCGCCGGCCTGTACACCCCCACCGTCGACCTGAAGCCGGGCGCGACGGTGCCGTTGAAGCGGGTCGGACAGGTGCGTCTGCCGCGTACCACGACCCGCAACCCGTTCTCCTTTCTCGGCCGGGCGGTGGTCACCGGCGCCGCCACGGCACCCGACCGGCGTCGCGTCGTGCTGCGCACCTACGCCGACGCGTTCGAGTTTGATGTCGTCAACGGCGATGTGATCACGGCCCTCACGACCGGGACACCGCGGATCACGCCGCTGCCCGACGAGCCCCAGGGGGAATCGATCACCTACAGCCGCGACGGACAGTTCCTGCTCACGGTCTCCGAAACCGCCGATCAACCGCCGGGGACGAAGCCCACGATCCTGCGTTATCCCGTGCCGGCGATCACCCCGCCGAGCGCGCGTGCGGTCACGGGCACTCCCACCGCCGCTGCCACCGGTAGGTCACCCGACGATCGGGAAAGGACCTCGCTGTCCGGCGTGGCGGCAGTTGTCGGCCTGGGCCTGCTCGTCGTGGGAGTGGTGGGAGCGGCCCGGTTACGCCGCAGCCGCCAGCGGTAGCGGGTCGAGGTCAGCTGGTGGCGACCCAGTCGGGGTGGGCGATGACGAAGTTGTCCACGGTGTCGTCCTTGACGGCCTGCAGCAGTTGCATGCTGGTGTCGCTGAGGATCTCGGCACTGCCCACGCCCGGCACCGACCGGCTGTTGAACTTGCCGTTGTTGGTCTTGATGGTGATCATGTCGTCCGGGTTGATGCCCCGCATCGCGAAGGCCCAGTCCTCCAGGGAGATGCCGCCACCGTCAACGGTCATGGTCTTTCCGACCGCGGACAGCAGGCCGGGCAGCTTCCTCGGAGAGCTGAGACCGTCGTTCACGACCTGCTTGAGCACTGCCTTGATGAGCTGTTGCTGGTGCCGTTGGCGGCCGTAGTCGAAGTCGTTGTTCGCCAGCAGGTCGCGTTGGCGGACAAAGTCCAGCGCTTGCGACGGGGTGAAACAGTGGTTTCCCTTGGCGTAGAAGTTCGCCGTTACCCCGGGATTCTTGTGGTGCAGCGTCCCGTCCGGGTTGATCTTGTAGGGTGCTGCCCTCTTGCCGTCGGCGGTGTGGCCGATGTGAATGGAGGTGGTGTCCTCGTCCACGTACATGCAGACCTTGCCCAGCACCTCCACGACCTTCTTGAAGCCGTCAAAGTCGATGATGGCGCCGGCGTCCGGGGTGATCCCGGTCAGGTCCTTGATTGTCAGGCTGAGCAGTTCGAAGCCGTGCGCGAGGGCCTCATCGCCGGTCAGGCCCCGGCTGCCGTACGCGAACGCCGAGTTGAGCTTGTTCTCACCGCCGCGATAGGGCACCTTTCCGTTCTCGTACGCGGGGATGCGTACGTAACTGTCACGCGGCAGCGAGACCAGGTACGCACGGTCGTGGCTGGCGGGGATGTGCAGGAGGATGTTCGAGTCCGACCGCATCATGCCGCCCTGGCCGTCCAGACCGACCAGCAGGATGGTCTTCGCACCGTTGATGCTCACATGCCCGCGTTCCGCGTTGGCCGCGCCGATCAGGTTCTGCTGCGTGACGTTGCTCGTCGCCGCACCAACCAGACCCTTGACGCCCACCACGGTCAACCCGCTGATGGTCATCACCGTCGCGCCGATGATGACCAGCAGCCGCGCCCACAGCGGGTCGCGGCGCCGCCGCTTCTTCCTGGCCGGCGCAGTGGCGCGGCTCGCGTGGCGGGAGGACGACTTCGATGCGCGGCCTGGCGACGGCCGCCCGGCGTTCGGTGGGGCGTACGACACGGCGTGATCACTCCTCAGGGGGGATGCCAGCATACCGCCGGCATTCTCGGCGTCATGTCCCGCTCATTGACCCGAAACTGTTCCGAGAATTCCCGACAGCAG
Source organism: Micromonospora sp. NPDC006766 (assembly GCF_040636055.1). NCBI lineage: Bacteria > Bacillati > Actinomycetota > Actinomycetes > Micromonosporales > Micromonosporaceae > Micromonospora > Micromonospora sp. NPDC006766. Next base: position 4,690 of record NZ_JBEYIX010000035.1, read on the forward strand.
CGACCCCGTACGCATGGGCGGCGCGCCACGCGATCTCCAAGCGGACGGGCAGCGCGGCACCCTTGGTCAGCTCGCTGGTGCCGCCGGCAGTTATCCGGTCCCGGGTCGGCATTCCGAAACCCTTCCGGAAGTCGTTGACAGGTCAACGGAGCGGACTGACGCTTTTCCCCATCGACTGATTTCAACGGATGTTGATCCGGGGTCGTCGCCGCGACCCGGGTCGTCTCACGCTGCCGGCCAGCCTTTGTGAGGAGGAAACGCACATGAAAGATTCCCCCGTTCACCAGAAGGGCCGCAGACGCGGTCGCATCCGGATGCTCGTCGGCGGTGCCTGACGGGTGGCACTATAACCACGGGTAACCACTTCGACGCCTGGGCCCGCAACGGAATGAGTCTGGGCAGCCACGACTACATGATTCTCGCGACCGAGGGATACCAGAGCAGCGGAAACTCCAACATCACGCTGGGCGGCTCCGGTGGTGGTGGCGGTGGCGGGGGTGGCGGCGGTGGCGGCGGCAGCTGCACCGCCGCGCTGTCCGCGGGTCAGCAGTGGAGCGACCGGTACAACCTCAACGTCTCGGTGTCCGGCTCCAACAACTGGACCGTGACGATGAACGTTCCGTCCCCAGCCAAGATCATCGCCACCTGGAACATCAGCGCCAGCTACCCCACCGCCCAGCAACTGGTTGCCAAGCCCAACGGCAGCGGCAACAACTGGGGCGTCACCATCCAACACAACGGCAACTGGACCTGGCCGACGGTCTCCTGCAGCGCGAGCTGACGCCCGTACGCCCGGAAGATGGCGCGGCGGCCACCCAGGCCGCCGCGTCACCGCTGCCGGGCCAACGGTCGGCGTTCTCCTGGTACGGCAGAATCGGCGGGCGATGGAGACGGCGAGAATCCTCACCGCGCTCGCCGACCTGGCCCCGGCCGGCGCCGAGCACGCCTTCGACGTGTCCGGCACCGGCCGCCCGTTGGTCTGGCTGCCGGAGGTCGACCGGGGACCGCGCAGCTCCCAGCTGGACCGTCTCGCCGCCCTGGACGCGCTGCACCGCGACGAGCGGATCCTGCGCCGCGGCCTGGCCTTCGTCCTGGGCGCGACGGACCTCAACGGCAGCCGGCGGCGGATCCGCCTGCCGTTGCTGGCCCAGCCGGTCCGCCTGCAGCGCACCGGCCGCGGCTATCGGGTTGTCCCGGCCGGGGACCTGGAGCTGACCTCGCTGATCGAGGACCGGGACCTCGCCGCCCGGCTGGAGGCGGCGCCGGGGCTGGCCGGAAGGGGCTGGCTGGGCGCGCCCGGCACCGCGGCGTGGATCACTGCGGCCGCCGGGGCGGCCGGGCTGAAGCTGGACGCGGTGGTCACCGAACCGCCCTACAGCCGCGACGACGCCGCCCTCACCGGCGTCGCCGCCGCGGCGCTCTTCCTGGCTCGTGATGTGCTCGCCGGCGGGCTGCGTGACACCCTGCTCAACTGGGCGAGCCGGCCTGGGTTGGCGGGCACCGCGCTGGCCCGGCTCTACTCCACCGCAGCGGCCGAGGAGTCGGACGTGAGCCCGCAGGGCCCGGGCGACGGCGACGACGTGCTGTCGCCCCTGCCGTTGAACGCGGCGCAGCGGGACGTGGTGCGTCGGGTCCGGGCCGAACCGGTCGTGGTGGTCTCCGGCGCACCGGGCAACGGCAAGAGCCACAGCCTGGTCGCCGCCGCGCTGGACACGGTGCAGCGGGGCGGGTCGGTGCTGGTGGCCACCCAGTCGCCGCACGCCGCCAACGTGCTGGGCGAGTTGCTGCATCGCCATCCCGGGCCGACGCCGGTGTTGTTCGGTGACGCCGTACGCCGCGAGTCGATCGCCGTCGAACTGGCCGGTGGGGCGGCGGCGGGTGCGGACGACGCGACACTGCGGGCTGACGCCGCTGCCGTGGCCGCCGCCCGGGATCGGGTGGCGGAAATCCTGGCGGTGCTCGTCGCCGCACTCGACGAGGAAGCGCTCGCCGCCACCCTGCCCGGATGGGAGCCGCTGCTGCCGGCCCTGGCCCACGACGCGCCGGGCACGTTCGCCCCGGCCGCCGACCTGACCGCCGTCCGGGCCGCGCTGGCCGCCGCGACCAGGGCCGACGGCGGACGCTGGCGACGGGCGTACGCCGACTGGCGGCTGCGGCGACGCGCGGGCGCCGGCCGGAACGTACCGGTGGAGCGGTTGCGGGCCGCGGTGGTGGCGGCGAGCGCGGTACAGGCCGCGGCGCGGCTGGCGGCTGCCGGCGGCACCGACCTGGCACCGGCCTGGCGCGGCCTGGCCGAGGCGGACGCCGCGCTGGCCACCGCCGTCGGCACGGCGATGCTGCACCGCTCGACCAGCGCCGGCCGGTGGACCGGCGCGGCCCGGCGCGCCGCGAGCGGCCTCGGCGTGGCGCTGCGGGCCGGCCGCAACCGCCGCCGCGAACTGCTGGCCGAGCTGGATGCCGAGGCGCTGGTACGCGCGCTGCCGTTGTGGGTGGGCACGGTGGCCGACGTGGAAGATCTGCTTCCCCCGGTGGCCGGCATGTTCGACCTGGTGGTGCTCGACGAGGCGGCGCACATCGACCAGCTCCGGGCCGCCCCGGTGCTGGCCCGAGCGCGGCGCGCACTGGTCGCCGGCGACCCGCGGCAGCTGCGGTTCGTGTCGTTCGTGGCCGACCTGGACGTCGCCGCCGCGCTGCGCCGGCACGGCCTGGACCACTTCGGCGACCGGCTCGACGTACGCCGATCCAGTGCTTTCGACGTGGCGGCCGGCGCCGCGCCGGTCACCTGGCTCAGCGAGCACTACCGCTCGGCCCCGCACCTGATCCAGTTCTCCGCCCACCGCTTCTACGGCGACCGGGTGGAACTGGTGACCCGGCACCCCGGCAACGAGCGCGCCGACGTCATCGACGTGGTGACCGTGCCCGACGCGGGCGTGGTCGACGGCGTCAACCAGGCCGAGGTGGAGGCCACGCTCGACCTGGTCCGCGGGATCGCCGCCGACCCGCCGGCCGGCGGGATCGCGGTGGTCAGTCCGTTCCGGGCGCAGGCGGACGCCCTGGAGGCGGCGCTGCTGGCCGCCTTCGACGTTGACGAGATCGAGCGTCTCGGCCTGCGGTCGGGTACCGTCCACGCGTTCCAGGGCAGCGAGGCCGACGTGCTGGTCGCCTCGCTGGGGCTGGTGGACGCCGATCCGCCGTCCCGGCAGCGGTTCGTCGCCGAGCCGAACCTGTTCAACGTCCTGATCACCCGGGCCCGTGAACGCCTGACCGTGGTGACCTCCCTACGGTCTCCCGAGGGCCTGATCGGCGACTACCTGTCGTACGCCGGGAAACCACCGTCCGCCGCCCCGGACGGCGAGCCGGCGGACGGCTGGCCGGCCGCGCTCGCCGAGCAATTGCGTCGGCTCGGGCTGTCGGTGCGGCCGGGTTACCCGGTCGGCCGGTGGCGGATCGACCTCTGCGTGGGCGGCGCGGAGCACGCGGTCGGGCTGATCTGCGGGGTGCATCCGGACGGGGTCGCGGCGCACGTGGAACGGCAGCGGGCCCTGCTGCGGGCCGGGTGGCGGCTCTACGACGTGTTCGCCAGCCGCTGGTCGGACGACCCGATCCGGGCTGCCCTCGACCTGTCCTCCCGAGTCACCCGCCGGTAGCCGCAGGGCATAGATAAAAGTTATCTCCACCTGTATCGATCTGTGGAATGGCCCGACCTGATCGTCGCCGCCGTCGTCGCGGCCGCGCTCGCGGTGTCGGTTACCTGGTAGTCGCTGGCCGCTGCCCGTCCCGCATCGACAGGCGGCAATTGACAAAGTTGGGGATTTAAACTTAGTCTCGCGGCGCGCGGGGTGGCACCCTCGCGCGGCCTGCCCACCGCGGGGCCCCAACCCGCGTGACACCTGAAGGAGCAGCATGGCCGGCTTGCGAGGCACAGCGCGCAGAATCCGATGGCGGATCGGCATGGTCGCGGCGGCCACGGCGGCGCTCGTGGCCGGCGCCGGCCTGGTGACCGCGACGAGCGCCCAGGCGGCGGCCGGCTGCCGGGTGACGTACGTAAAAAGCAGCGAGTGGCCCGGCGGCTTCACCGCCGACGTCAGCATCACCAACCTCGGCGATCCGCTCAACGCCTGGAGCCTGGTCTGGACGTTCCCGTCCGGGCAGCAGGTCACCCAGGCGTGGAACGCCAACATCACCTCCTCGGGCGCGAAGGTGACCGCGACCAACGTCAGCTACAACGGCGCGATCGCCACCAACGGCACCGTCTCCTTCGGCTTCAACGGCTCCTGGTCCGGGGCCAACACCGCGCCCACCTCGTTCACGCTCAACGGCGTCACCTGCACCGGCAGCGTCGGCGGCACCACCCCGCCCGCGACCACCGCGCCGCCGACCTCAACCCCGCCGACCACCGCGCCACCGACCTCACCGCCGCCGGCCGGCAACGCCATGGCCGCCGTCGCCGCCATGCAGCCCGGCTGGAACCTGGGCAACTCGTTCGACGCGGTCGGCGCGGACGAGACCGCGTGGGGCAACCCGCGGGTGACCAAGGCACTCATCGACAACGTTCGGGCGCAGGGGTTCAACAGCATCCGAATCCCGGTCACCTGGAGCAACCACCACGGCGGCGCGCCGAACTACACCATAGACGCGGCCTGGCTCAACCGGGTGCGCGAAGTGGTCAACTGGGGGCTCGACGACGGCTTCTACGTGGTGATCAACCTGCATCACGACTCGTGGCAGTGGATCAACACGATGCCCACCGACCGCACGAACGTGCTGAACCGGTACAACGCGCTCTGGACGCAGATCGCTGCGGCCTTCCGCGACTCCTCATCCCGGCTCGTCTTCGAGAGCGTCAACGAGCCACAGTTCACCGGCAGCTCCGGCGACGCCCAGAACGCGACCCTGCTGAACGAGCTCAACACGTCCTTCCAGCGGATTGTGCGCCAGTCCGGCGGCGGCAACGCCACCCGACTCCTCGTGCTGCCGACCCTGTACACGTCGGCCGACCAGCCCCGGGTGGACGAACTGGTGAGCACCTTCAACACCCTGAAGGACGCCAACCTCATCGCGACCGTGCACTTCTACGGCTACTGGCCGTTCAGCGTGAACATCGCCGGTGGCACCCGCTTCGACGCCACCGTGCAGCAGGACCTCACCGACCAGTTCGACCGCGTCTACAACGCGTTCGTCGCCCGCAACATCCCGGTCATCATCGGCGAGTACGGCCTGCTCGGCTTCGACCGGCACACCGGCACCATCGAGCAGGGCGAGAAGCTCAAGTTCTTCGAGTTCCTCGGCTACTACGCGCGCAACCGGAAGATCACCACCCAGCTGTGGGACAACGGGCAGCACTTCGGCCGCACGTCGTTCCAGTGGAGCGACCCGGAGCTGTTCGCCCAGATCAAGTCGAGCTGGACCACCCGCTCCGGCACCGCGTCGAGCGACCAGGTGTACGTGCCGCGGGCCGGCTCGATCACCAGCAAGAGCCTGACGCTCAACCTGAACGGGACGACCTTCCAGGGGTTGCGCCAGGGCAGCACCGACCTGGCCAACGGCGCCGACTACACGATCTCCGGCAGCACGCTGACGCTCACCGCGGCGGCGGTCACCCGGCTGGTCGGCTCCCGGGCGTACGGGGTGAACGCCACCATCCAGGCCCGCTTCTCCGCCGGCGTGCCGTGGCGGATCAGCATCATTTCGTACGACCCGCCGGTGCTCTCCAACGCCACCGGGTCGACGGGCTCGTTCAACCTGCCGACCCAGTTCCGTGGTGACCAACTCGCCACCATGGAGGCCAAGTACGCCGACGGCAGCAACGCCGGCCCGCAGAACTGGACCTCGTACAAGGAGTTCGACGTGACGTTCGCGCCGAACTACAGCGGCAACACGATCACGTTGAAGCCGGAGTTCTTCGCCGAGGTCAACGACGGCCGACGGGTGACGTTGACGTTCCACTTCTGGAGCGGAACGAAGGTCACCTACTACGTCACCAAGTCGGGGAGCACCGTCACCGGCAGCACCAGCTGACCTCCTGCGGCGCGGCGGGCCACGGTGCCCGCCGCGCTGTGGCGGGTGGTCCGGCCCGGCGGTAGGATTATTGCGTGCAGGCGCAAATATCAGATGCTGAGGGGCCGGGGTTCGAGCCGTCGCTGACCTTGTTGAAGGTTCTCGCCGACCCGACCCGGCTGCGGCTGGTGTGGGCCCTCGCCAAGGAGGAGATGCCGGTGTCCCGGCTGGCGCAGCTGGCCGGGGCGCAGGTGGCTGCGGTGTCACAGCACCTGGCGCGGTTGCGTGAGGCAGGTGTGGTGGCCAGCCGCCGAGACGGCACTCGAATCTTCTACCGACTGGCCTCCGACCAGGTGACGCGGCTGCTGGAAGAGGTGGTGTTGACCGCCACCCGGCTGGAAACGGCCGCGCCGGAGCAGCTTCGCGCCGACGCCACTCGCCCGGCGGCGACCGCGCCGCAGCGGGCGGCGGCCGCCGCCCGACCGCGGCTGGCCCAGGGCTAACCTTCCGCCGGGATGCTGGCGGCGCGTTGGGCGGGATCGAGCCGGTACTCCTCGGTGATGGCGTCGTAGGAGTACAACTCCGCGTACCGGCCCCAGTCGGTGGCGACATCGAGCTGGGCCGTGATCTGCTCCGCGGTGTAGTTGTGCGCGAGCAGGTCGCGGAAGAACCCGGCGCGTAGGACGCCGTCGTCCGTGCGTTGCAGGCTGGTGAGAATCGTACGCACCAGCGGACTGTGCTGCATGGTGGCGGCGAACAGCTGCTTGGAGGTCTGCACGTCCGCGGCGGCGAACTCGAAGCCCGGGTCGGTCAACGCGACGCCGCGTGCGTCGGCGGTGGCGAAGCCGAGCAGCTCCAACGCATCCACCAGCGGCAGCAGGTTCTTCACCTCCAGGCCCAACTCGTCGGCCAGGTCACCCAGGTCGATCGGGTCGGGATGCTCGGCGAGGATCTCCGCCAGCCCGGACAGCCCGTCCACGCTGGCGGGCGGCAGCGGGGTGTTGGCGGGGGTCCGCCGCAGCGGCGGCACCTCGGGGGCGACGTCGCGCTCGCGGCCGGTCATCGCCGCGTACACCGTGTCGACCAACGACTCGAAGGCCTTGCTGTCGCGCAGCCGGGGCCGGGGCAACCCGACCGGGTACTCGGCGCGGATGGTGCCGGGCCGGGAGCCCAGGACCAGAATCCGGTCGGCCAGCAGCACCGCCTCTTCGATGCTGTGTGTCACCAGCACGATCGCTCGGGTGGGGAACTGGCCGGACTCCCACAGTTCGACCAGCTCGCCGCGCAGGTTCTCCGCGGTCAGCACGTCCAGGGCCGAGAACGGCTCGTCCATCAGCAGCACGTCCGGCTCGACCACGAGCGCGCGGGCGAACCCGACCCGCTGCCGCATCCCGCCGGACAGCTCCTTGGGGTAGGCGGATTCGAAACCGTCCAGGCCGATCAGGTCGATGGCCTTCAGCGCGGCATCGGTGCGCTGCTTCGGGGGAACGTTGCGGGCTTCCAGGCCCAGCTCGACATTCTGCTGCACGGTCAGCCAGGGCAGCAGCGCGAAGGTCTGGAAGACCATCGCGGTGCCGGGGTTGGAACCCGTCAACGGCCGGCTCTTGTAGGTGACGGTGCCGGTGGAGGGTGGGATGAGCCCGGCCAGGCAGCGCAGGAGGGTGGACTTGCCCGACCCGGACCGGCCCAGCAGGGCGACGATCTCCCCGGCCCGAATAGTCAGGTCGATGCCGGCCAGCACGGGCAGTTCTCCGTCGGCGCCGGCGTAGGACTTGGTCAACGCCTCGGTGGCCAGCAGCACCTCGCCGCTCCTGGCCGATGCGGTGGTTGTGGTATTGGTCATGATGGGTGTTCCTTCGGCTGCTCAGATCAGAGGGCGTAGCGGGTTTCGGCCAAGGCGTACAGGCGGCGCCAGAACAGCCGGTTCAACCCCACCACGTACAGGGACATGACGGCGATGCCGGCCAGAATTTTCGGATAGTTGCCCGCGGTGGTCGCCTCGGCGATGTAGGCGCCGAGGCCGTGCGCGGTGAGCGTGGTGCCGCCGAAGGTGACGACCTCGGCGACGATGGAGGCGTTCCACGCCCCGCCGGAGGCAGTGATGCCACCGGTCACGTAGTACGGGAAGACGGCCGGGATGATCAGCCGTCGCCACCGCTGCCAGCCGCGTACGCCGAGGTCGGTCATGGCTTCCCGCAGGTCGGTGGGGATGGCCTGAGCGCCGGCGATGGTGTTGAACAGGATGTACCACTGGGCGCCCAGTGCCATCAGCAGGGCACCACCGACGTCCAGGGTGATGTCGGTGTGTACCAACAGCCAGGTGACCAGCGGGAACAGGAAGTTCGCCGGGAAGCTGGCCAGCACCTGCACCACCGGCTGGGCGACGCGGGCCAGCCGCGGGCTCGAGCCGATGCGTACCCCGATGGGCACCCACACCACCGTGGCCAGCAGCATCAGCACCACGACCCGGGTCAGGGTCAGCAGGCCCAGCAGCAGCGGCTCGGTGAACACGTCCAGGCCCTCGCCGCTGCCGTGCAGGTAGCGGACCACCTCCACCACACCCCACGCGACCAGCCCCACCATGGCGACGTTGAACGCGACATCGCCGGCCCGGCGGCGGACCGGGCGGGTCGAGAGTGCCTGGTCGTCGGTGCCGAACACGCGGCCGATTCGGCCCAACGCCTCGGCCACGGCCCGCTTGGCCGGGGCGATGAACTGTGGCCAGTGGGAGCGGCGTAGCAGGTCCAGCACGAGCGACCGGGGTACGTCAACGGCCTCGGACTGTTCCTGCTTGAACTTCTCCACCCACGCCGTCAGCGGCCGCCAGAACATGAAGTTCACCGTGACGACCATGATCGTCATGGTGGCGATCGCGTACCCGATCCCGGCCAGGTTCCCGTTGGCGATGGCCGTGCCGGCGTAGGCGCCCACTCCCGGCAGGGAGTACTCGTGGTTGGCGACGGTGATCGCCTCAGAGGCGACCAGGAAGAACCATCCGCCGCCGAAGCTCATCATGCCGTTCCACACCAGCCCGATCGCCGCGTGCGGCACCTCGATACGCCAGAACCGCATCCACCGGGTCAGCCGCAGGTTGCGGGACAGCTCGTCCAACTCTCGTGGCAGCGTGATCAACGAGTGGTAGAACGAGAACGTCATGTTCCACGCCTGCGAGGTGAAGATCGCGAACACGGCGGCCAGTTCCAGGCCGAGCAGCGAGTGCGGGAACAGCCCCACCAGCGTCGTCACCGCGATGGTCAGGAAGCCGAGGATCGGCACCGACTGCAGGATGTCCAACGCGGGAATCAGCACCCGCTCCAGCCGGCGGCTGCGCGCCGCCGCGTATCCGTAGACAAGGGTGAACAGCACGGACACCGCCAGCGCGGCGAACATGCGGAGCAGGCTGCGTATCGCGTAGTACGGCAGCTTGGCCGGGTCGGTGTCGATGTGCAGGGGCCGGCTCGGGGTGAACGAGACCGCGACGCCGGCGCCGACGCGGATCGCCACATAGAAGACCACCAGCACTGTGGCGGCCACCACCACGTCGGCCCAGCCGACCTGGGTCCGCACCCACGGCAGCCGGGCCGGGAGCATCGACAGTCGCCGGCCGACCCGGCCGGACGCTTTTCTTACGGGCAGCATCGGTGCACCCCCATGCTGGGGTAGAAAGATCAGAGTTCGCCACGTCGGGGCGGCACCGCAGGCGCGACACCAGACGGCATGAACCTAGGGAAAGACCGGGCCTCGGCCCAGGGGGAACCCCGGATCATTGGCGGCAGGCGCTCAGCGCCGTCCGCACCGGGGGCTGGTACTCGAAGGAGGATCACAGCTCGACATGGCTGGCCACCTCCCTCATCTCGACACAGCGGCCTCAGCCACCGGCAACAATGCCACATACTTGCGCTGAGACGCAAATAGGCTGATGGTGTGCGGCCACGGACAGTCGCGTCGGGACTGCCTGCGTACGGTCAGCCGGAGCTGCGCCGTGGCAGGAGCAGCTCCTCGTGATCGAGCTCGCGTTCCAGGATGCGGAGCCCCGCGTCGGGCAGCCGACCGGCGTCGCGCCACCGCAGGAGTTCCTCGCGCTGGGCGTCGATCACGGCCCGCCGGATGCGAAGCGCCGCCTCATACTGCGGTGAGGTGGGCATCTCGGCGGACTCGGCGTTTTCCAGCAGGTCCAACCGACCGCGGTAGCGGGCCAGCCGGGCCAGCAACTGGGTACGGGTGGTGTTGACGGCCACGGCGTTCTCCGGCTCGTCGGTGGCGACCTCGTCGAGGCGGTCCAGGGCCGCCTCGACAGCGGCCGACCGGGCCTCGTTGCGTACCCGGGCCTGGTCGGTCTCGTCGGCCCGTAGGCCCAACGCCCGCACCAGCGGCGCGAACGTGAGGCCCTGCCCGACAAGCGTCACGAGAACGACCACGAAGGTGCAGAACAGCAGCAGGTCGCGGTCGGGGAAGGGCGCCCCACTGTCGGTGGCCAGCGGCAGGGTGAAGATCGCCGCCAGGCTGATGACCCCACGGGTTCCGGACCAGCTCAGCGCCCCGACCTCGCGACCGGTGAGCCGCCGGGCGTTGCGCTCCTCGCGCGCGGCCTGCCGCGAGTTGCCGCGTTCGTCGGGGTCGTCCTGCTCGAATGCGCCGCCCAGCCGGGTGTGCAGCGACCGGGGGAGCAACTGGGTCAGCACCAGCCACGCGGGGCGGAGCAGCAGCACCACGCCGACCGACACCGCGACGGCGGCGACGATGGTGGAGGTGTCGTACCGGTGCAGGCCCCGGACCACCCTGAGCAGCTGCTGGCCGATCAGCAGGAAGATGAAGCCTTCGAGGAGGAAGTCGACCAGCCGCCACACCGCGCTGGTCTGCAGCCGGCTGGCGCCGGAGGCGAGCCGGGGGGCGTGGTGACCGACGATCAACCCGGCGATCACCACGGCGAGCACCCCGGAGACGTGCAGTTCCTCGCCCGACAGGTAGGCCACGAACGGCGTCGCGAGTGAGATGGCGTTGGCCAGCAGCGGATCCGTGGTGAGCGGTCGGGCCAGGCGCACCACCCAAGCGACGATCCCGCCGACCGCGACCCCGCCCGCCGCCGCGAGCACGAACTGGCCGGCGGCGGATGCGTACGAGAACCCACCGCCGACGGCGGCGGCGACGGCGACCTTGAGGATCGTCAGGGCGGTGGCGTCGTTCAGCAGTCCCTCGCCCTGAATGATCGTGACCAGCTTCGGCGGCAGGTTCACTCGCCGGCCCACGGCCAGCGCGGCCACCGGATCCGGCGGCGCGATCGCGGCGCCGATCGCGATCCCCGCGGCCAGGGTGGCCCCGGCGACGAACAGGTGAAAACCGAGCCCCACCAGCACTGCGGTGAGCAGCACCAGCACCACGGACAAACTGACCACGATACGGAGGTTCCGGCGGATGCCCAGCAGCGATGAATCCAGAGCCGCGCTGTAGAGCAGCGGTGGCAGCACGACCGTCAGCACGATGCCGGGATCAAGGTTGATGTTGGGCCCAGGGAGCAGCGCGTAGGCGATGCCGACGAGCGGCAGGAGCGCCGCCGCCGGCAGGCCCGTGCGCGTCGCCACCCATCGCACCACGACGATGACCGCGACGGCGGCGAGCACGAACAACGACGTCGTCTGGGGGCTCACCCGATTGATTCTTCCTGTTCGGCGGCAGCCCGGCCTGCGGTAGTCCGGAGCGTACCCGCTGAACTGGACGCCGCTGAGCTGGCGCGAGTGCCCATCCCAGCACTGTTGGGATGAACCGGCCGAAGACAATGAACAACAAGCTGATCTTCCGCTTGCGGTCGTCCACTACCTTGAACGCCCGGGGGTGGTGGTAGGCGTGACTCTTGTTCGTGGATCGGCAACCGGTGTGACGCGGCTTCCCGGCGTCCAGCGGCGCCTTCGTCGTACGCCGGGGCGGCTGACGCTCGCCACCGCCGTGCTCGTCGTGCTCGGGCTCGCCACGGGCGTGGCCGGGGCGCTCGGCGTACGCCAGCGGATGGACCTCGTCAACGGTGCCACCGCCCGCGGCGGTGACCTGACGGTCGCCGTGCAGCGGCTCTACCGTGCGCTCTCCGACGCCGACGCCACCGCGGCAAGCGCCTTCCTCGCCGGCGGTGTCGAGCCGGTGGCCCTCCGCGAGCGCTATCAGTCCGACATCGCCGACGCGGCGGCGGCGCTGTCCGAGGTGTCCGCGGGGCGCGCGGGCGGCGACCGGGGCGAGGTGGCGGTCGCGCAGATCACCAGCGACCTGCCGGTCTACACCGGCCTTGTCGAGACGGCCCGGGTGCACAACCGGCAGGGCGTGCCAATCGGTGGCGCGTACCTGCGCGAGGCGTCGGGCCTGATGCGCGAGCGCCTGCTGCCCGCGGTCCAGACGCTCTACGAGGCCACCTCTGTCCAGCTCGACGACGCCCGCGACCGGGCGGGTGGGTTTCCGTGGTTCGCGGTGCTGCTCGGGCTGCTGACCATCGCCGCGCTTGTGGTGGTGCAGCGTTACCTGACCCGCCGTACCAACCGGTTGTTCAACCTCGGGTTGGTGGCCGCCACCGCCGCGACGGCCGTCCTGGTCGTGTGGCTCGGGGTTTCGGCGGCGCTGGCTGCCGAACGGCTCGACGCGAGCCGTGAGCAGGGCTCGACCCCGGTCGCGCAGCTGGTCGGGGTGCGCATCGCGGCATTGCAGGCCCGCGCCGACGAGGCACACACGCTGATCGCCCGGGGCAACGGCGCGCGGTTCGAAGAGGATTACGCCCGGGCCATGGAGAGCGTCACCGGGCTGGCGGCCCTGTCCGGCGCGGACGCGACCACCAGCGACACGGTCGACGCGGCGGCGGGTGAGGCGCGCAAGTGGCTCGCGGCCCACCAGAAACTGCGCGCCCTCGACGACAGCGGGCAGTACACCCAGGCGGTCGCCGCAGCCGTCGGCACCGGCCCGGAGTCGACGGCCAGCATCTTCAACCAGTTCGACGAGCACCTGGCCGACGCCATCGAACACCACCGGCAGCGGTTCGACCAGGACGTGAGCCGCGCCGCCGATGCACTCGCCGGCGCGGACCTCGGCGTCGCCGTGCTGGCGGCGCTGCTGATCGTCGGCGCGGCGCTCGGTATCCAGCGGCGATTGGCGGAGTACCGATGAGACGACCTGCCCTCGCGTTGCTGACCGTCCTCTGTCTAGCCGGTTGCACGGCGGCCCGGCCGCTGCCCGAGGCGCGGGTCGACGTGGCCGCGCCCCGCCCGGTCGGCGCGCAGGATCCGGCGGTCATCCCGAGCGGGGCCGCCGCGCCGCCCGGGTCGTGTGATCCGCGAGCCAGCCTGCGGCCGTCCGGCACCCTGCCGGCGCCGGGGCGGATGCCGGGCGGCTCGACGATGGCCCGCATCGCCGAGCGAGGCCGGCTGGTCGTCGGCGTCGACCAGAACAACTACCGCTTCGGATACCGCGACCCGGGCACCGGGGACCTGGTGGGCTTCGAGATCGACCTGGCGCACGAGATCGCCCGAGCGATCTTCGGCGACCCCGGCAAGGTGCTGTTCCGGGCGGTCACCACCGCCGAACGGGAGCAGGCGGTCCAGTCGGGCGCCGTCGACATCGTCATTCGCAGCATGACGATGACCTGCGACCGGTGGCAGCGGGTGTCGTTCTCCACCGAGTACGTCAGCGCCGGTCAGGCCATCCTGGTCGCCAAGGGATCGCCGATCAAGGGCCTGCAGGGTCTCGCCGGTAAGAAGGTCTGCGCGTCCACCGGCAGCACGTCGATCCGAAACGTCGCGACCAAGGCTCCGCAGGCGCTGCCGGTGTCGGCGGCCGACGCGTTGGATTGCCTGGTGATGCTGCAGCAGAACCAGGTCGACGCGGTCTCCGGCGACGACACGATCCTGGCCGGCTTCGCGGCACAGGACCCGGGCACCACGGTCCTGCCCGACCGGTTCACCGAAGAGCCGTACGGCATGGCGATGAAGAAGGAGTCGCCCGACCTGGTGCGTTTCGTCAACGCGGTGCTCGAACGGCTCCGCGCGGACGGCACCTGGGCCCGGCTCCACCACACGTGGCTGACCGCGCTGGGCAGCACCCCGCAGCCACCGGCCGCCCGCTACCGGGACTGACCGTGGCAACACCGACACCGATGGGCCGCAACCAGGTCGACGCCGCCATCGTCGGGCTCGTCGCCGCGCACGACCGGATCTCCGCCGCCATGTACGCGCTGGACGCCCATCCGGGCCTCGTCGTGCTGCGCGGCGACGACCTGCGCGGTAAGACCCGCCGGGTCGCCACCGAGACCCTTTCGCGGCTTGATGTCCTGTGGTCGCAGTTCGCCGCGCTGGGGTCTGTGCTGGACCGGGTGCGGGCGGTACGCGGCGCACGGTCGAAGCCCGGCGACGACGAACTGTCCGAGCTGACCACGCTGCTGCGCGGTCCCGTGCTGCCGCTCGCACCCGACGGCATGGTGGTCGACGACCCGCTGGCCGGGCCGCCGCCGAACTGGGTGACCGCGATAAGTCTGGGGCAGGAGCTGGAGCGGGCTGCCGCCGAGGTCACCGGGACCCTCGACGGCGTCCAGTCGGCGTACGCGCAGGTCGCCAGCCGGTTCGAGCCGCTGACCAGGGCGCTGGGCCGGGCCCGGACGGCCGCCGAGGCGCTGGGCTACGCCGCCACCGGTGCGGACGTGGAGCGTCTTGACGCACGGCTGGCCGAGGCGACCTTCGACGCGATGCGCGACCTGCTGGAAACGGTCGGACCACCACCGGCGCTGGCCGCCGAGATCGACGCTTTCGCCGCCCGGCTGGCTGACCTGCGCCAGCTGCGCGACGCCTACCCGGACCGGGTGCAGCGGCTGCGGACAGCCGTGGACGAGGTGGCCGAGGCGGAGGCCGAGACCGCCCGGGCGTACGCCGTCGCCACCGCGAAGATCGCCAACCCCGGCCTGCCGCCGGCGCCCGACACGGTCCCGGCGCTGCGGGCGCACCTGGCCCAGCTCGACCAACTGCACCGCGAACAGCGTTGGCCCCGGCTCACCGACGAGCTGAGCACCGTCGAGCGATCCGTGGCGCAGGCGCGGGAGCACGCGATGCAGTTGCGCGAGGCAGCTCAAGGGCTGCTCGACCGCCGGGCCGAGCTACGCGGCCGGCTCGACGCCTATCGCGCGCGAGCGGGACGATTCGGTCTGGCCGAGCACGCCGCGCTCGCCCACCTGCACCGGACCGCGCAGGACCTGCTCATTACCAGCCCCTGCGACCTGCCGGCGGCCACCCGCGCGGTGGTCGCCTACCAGCGATATCTCAACGAGCTTACGGAGAGGGGGCACCAATGAGGTGTGTCCGGTCCGGTTGCCCCGGCTCCTACGGCGCCGAGGGCTACTGCGACGAGTGTGGACGCCGAGCGCCCGCCGGCGCCGCAGCCCCGAACGCCGTAGCCCCGGCTTCGCGCGCCGGCGCCGCAGCCCCGGGTGTCAGCGTGGCGACCGCCGCAGCCGGCCTGCCCTCCGTCGCCACGGCCAGCGCCGGCTCGGTACGCACCAGGTCCGGGCGTAGCCGGCCCTCGGCGCGCGGTGGACTCGGCGCCGGGCTGATCGACGTCCCGCGGGTACCGCTGCGGGATCCGGCCACGGCGGTCATGAGCGACCCGAAGGTGGCCGAGTCGCGGCGCTTCTGTACGCAGTGCGAGGCCGAGGTGGGGCGCGGGCGGGACGGCAAACCGGGTCGGGCCGAGGGCTTCTGCCCCCACTGCGGCCACCCGTTCTCGTTCCTCCCGCGACTGCGCGCCGGCGACCTCGTCAACGACCGGTACGAGCTGCTCGGCGCGCTCGCGTACGGCGGGCTGGGTTGGATCTACCTCGCCCGGGACCGCAACGTGAGCGACTCGGTCAGCGACCGCTGGGTGGTCCTGAAAGGGCTGATCAACACCGGTGACCCCGACGCCATGGCGTCAGCGGTGACCGAGCGGCGGTTCCTGGTCGAGATCGACCACCCCAACATCGTCAAGATCCACGATTTCGTGCAGCACCCGGACCCGAAAACGGGCGAGCTGGTCGGCTACATCGTCATGGAGTACGTCGGCGGCCAGTCGCTGCGGGACATTCTGGTGGCCCGCCGCGCCGAGGGCACGCGGGTGCTGCCGCTACCGGAGGTGATCGCGTACGGGATCGAGATTCTTCCCGCGCTGGGCTACCTGCACGATCGCGGCCTGATCTTCTGCGACTTCAAGCCGGACAACGTCATCCACGCCGAGGAACAGCTCAAGCTCATCGACCTCGGCGGCGTCCGACGGGCCGACGACGAGGTCAGCGCCATCTACGGCACCCCTGGTTATCAGGCGCCCGAGGTGGCCAGCGTCGGCCCGTCGGTCACCTCCGACCTCTACACCGTCGGGCGGACGCTCGCCGTGCTCAGCTTCGAGTTCCGCGGGTTCTCCAGCACGTACGCCGACCGGCTGCCCGACCGCTCGGAGGTGCCGCTGCTGGCCGAGGAGGAGTCGTACTACCGACTGCTGTGCCGGGCCACGCACCCGGAACCGGCCCGGCGCTTCCAGTCCGCGGCCGAGCTGAGCGAGCAGCTGCTCGGCGTGCTCCGCGAGGTGCTGTCGACCGCCGACGGCGTGCCCCGACCGACCCTGTCCCACCGGTTCACCGCCGAGCGGCGGGCGTTCGGCACCGGCGCCGGCGAGATCGGCGACACGGTGGTCGCCGACCTCCGGCCGGCGAGCGTCGCCGCCGCACTGCCGCTGCCGCAGGTCGACGTCCTCGATCCCGGGGCCGGCTTCCTGGCCACGCTGAGCGTCACCGACCCGAACGAGGTCGTCCGGCAGCTGACGTCCGCCCCGATGCAGAGTGTCGAGGTGGCGTTGCGGCTGGTCCGGGCGCGCATCGAGCAGGGCGACCTGGCCGGCGCGCACGCCGGCCTCGACGAGTTGGCGGCGGCCGACCCGTTCGACTGGCGGATCGACTGGTACCGGGGCCTCGCCGCGCTGGCCGCGAACGACGCGGGAGCGGCGCGAGTCGCCTTCGACGCGGTCTACCACGAGCTGCCGGGTGAGCCGGCTGCCCGGCTGGCGCTGGCCGCCGCGATGGAGTGCACCGGCGACCCGACCGCCGCCGAGCGGCTCTACCACCGGGTGTGGCGGGTCGACCACGGCTACCTCAGCGCCGCCTTCGGACTGGCCCGGATCCGGCTGGCCGCCGGCGACCGGTCGGGCGCGCTGACCGTGCTCGACCAGGTGGCGGACAGCTCCAGCCTGCACGTCGCCGCCCAGGTCGCCGCCGTGCGCGCCAGTCTGCACGCCACCGCGGACCACCCGATCGAATCCGACGAGCTGCGGCAGGCATCCGTGCGGCTGGAACGGCTCACCCTCGACGTCGAGCGCCGCGCCCGGCTCGCCGTCGAGGTACTGGAGGCGGCCCTTGCCTGGCTCACCGCGACCCGAGCATCCGGGCACCGCCCGCCGCCCGAGGCCCGGGTGCTCGGCCACGAACTGACCGAGCGGGGGCTGCGCTTCGGGCTGGAAAAGGCGTACCGGGCGATGGCGCAGCTGGCCCGCGACACTGACACCCGGATCGCGCTCGTCGACCGGGCCAACACCGTCCGACCCCGGACCTTCGTATGATCGGCTGCCCGGACCACGGCCCACCGAGCGAGCCGGACCACCGGTTCTGCGAGGTGTGCGGTCGCAACCTGATCACCGGCGAGCCCGCACCCCAGCCGGTGGCCACCACGCGGCTGTCGTCGCGGGCCGCCGACCCGACCTGCCCCAGCTGCGGCACGGCCTACGCAGGCGACGAAGGCTACTGTGACCACTGCGGACGGAGAAGGCCGGTCGGGCGGGATCACGCCGACCTGGACCTGACCACCGTCGCCGGCGTGACCGACCGTGGCCGACGTCACCGCCGCAACGAGGACGCGATCGCAATCGGCCGGACCGGCGACGTCACCGCCGCCGTCGTCTGCGACGGGGTGTCCACCTCCACCCACCCCGACACCGCCGCGTACGCCGCCGCCGAGGCCGGCCTCGCGGCCCTTCTGGCGGCGCTCGCCGGCGGCACCGAGCCCACCCGGGCCACCCTCGACGGCGCGCGGGCAGCCGCGGCGGCGGCCCGCGCCACGGCCGGGCCGGATCCCGGAGACTCACCGCCGAGCTGCACCTACGTCTCCGGCATCGTCACCGCAGACGTGGTAACCGTCGGCTGGATCGGCGACAGCCGGGCGTACTGGCTGGGACCGGACCCCGCCTGCCTCACCGTCGACGACTCGGTGGCCGGCCAACTCGCCGCCGGCCGTCCGCTCCCGCCGGGCCTCGACGCCGACCCCGCATCCAAGGCGCTCATCCGCTGGCTCGGTGCCGACGCGGACGACAGGGACGCACAGGTTGTCTCGCTGCGCCCCGCCGGCCCCGGACGACTGCTGCTCTGCTCCGACGGGCTGCACGACTATCTGTCCGACCCGGGCGCCCTGGCGGCGGCATCGTCCGGCCAACTGATCGACGTGGCGCGGCGTCTCACGGCCATCGCGCTGGACGGCGGAGGTCACGACAACGTCACCGTCGCCGTACTCTCCTCTGCAGCCTCAGGAGGCACACCTTCATGACCGCACAGTTCTCCGCCGAGGTCGACCAGAACGAATACCTGCCCGAGGGTGGGCGCGTCGTCGACGCCATCGTCACCGTGACCGCGCAGGGCGGGGACCTACGCGAGGCGGGCATCGCGCCCAGCGCGGCGGAGGTCATCATGGTCGACGTCTCCGGATCGATGGGAATGCCGGCCCAGAAGATCGCCGAGGCGAAGAAGGCCACGGCCATCGCCATCGACACCATCCGGGACGGGGTCGCGTTCGCCGTCGTCGCCGGCACAACCTCGGCGTACATGGTCTATCCGCCGGACGCCCGGATGGTCCCAGCGTCCGCGCAGACCAAGGCTGAGGCGAAGGCCGCCGTGGCGCGACTGCGCGCTGACGGGGGTACGGCCATGGGCCGCTGGCTCGACCTCGCGAACCACCTCTTCGCCAGCCAGCAGGCCGAGGTGAAACACGCGATCCTGCTCACCGACGGGCAGAACCAGCACGAAAGCCCGCAGGACTTCCAGCGCGTGCTCAGCGCCTGCGAGGGCCGGTTCGTCTGCGACAGCCGCGGCGTCGGCAACGACTGGGTGGCCCGCGAGCTGCGCCTGATCGCCTCCACCCTGCTCGGCACCGCCGACGGCCTGGAAGACCCGGCCGAACTGCCGGCCGCCTTCCAGGCCATGACGGCAGCCGCGATGGGCAAGACGGTCGCCGACGTGTCGCTGCGGGTGTGGACCCCGGCCGGTGCCACCATCCGGTTCGTCAAGCAGGTGTACCCACAGGTGGAGGACCTCACCGGCCGGCGCGCGGAGGTGAGCGGCCGGATCGGCGACTATCCGACCGGCGCGTGGGGCGCGGAGAGCCGCGACTACCACGTCTCGATCGAGGTCGAGCCGGACGCGGTCGGCGAGGAGATGCTCGCCGCGCGGGTCAGCCTCGTCAGCGGCGGGCAACTGCTCACCGAGAAGCTGGTTCTGGCCCGGTGGACCGACGACACCGCGCTCTCCACGAAGATCAACCCGCAGGTCGCGCACTACACCGGCCAGGCCGAGCTGGCCGCGGTGATCCAGGAAGGACTCAAGGCGCGCGACGCCGGCGATGTGGAGACCGCCACCGCGAAGCTCGGCCGGGCCGTTCAACTCGCCGCGGCGTCCGGCCACGAAGGCACCGCGAAGCTGCTCGCCCGCGTGGTGGACGTGGTCGACGCGCCCACCGGCACCGTGCGACTCAAGAAGCAGGTCGCCGGCGTCGACGCGGAGCTCACCAACGTGCGGTCCGTCAAGACGGTACGGGTGAAGAAGAAGCAGGAGGGCTGACATGGCCAGCTGCCCCAAGGGACACGAGTCCGGCACCCTGGACTACTGCGACGTCTGCGGCGCCCGGATGGGCGACGGCACCGCGTCACCGGCGGCGGCGTCCGCCGTGCCCCCGCCGCTGCCCGCCACCCCGGCCGCGGTGGCACCGTCGGCCGCCGCACCCGACGCGAGGGTGTGCCCCGTGTGCGGTACGACCCAGACCGGGCGCTTCTGTGAGGAAGACGGATACGACTTCCTCCTCTCGCCGCCTGTGGCGGACCCGGCCAGGGCATCCTCCGCCGCCTCGACACCGTCCACCACCGAGCCGACGCCGTCCGAGACCGCGCCTTCCGAACCGGCGCCTTCCGAACCGGCGCCGTCCGGGTCGACGCCGCCACGGTGGACCGTCACCGTGCATCCGGACTCGGCGTACTTCGAGGTCGTCAGGGCGATGGGCGGCGAAGACGCCAGCGCGATGGCGTTCCCGCAGTTCGCGCCCGAGCGGCGCTTCGAGCTGACCGGCCAGCAGATGGTCATCGGGCGGCGCAGCCGGTCGCGCGGCATCAATCCGGACATCGACCTGGCCGGGCCGCCCGAAGATCCCGGCGTGTCTCATGTGCACGCGCTCCTGGTCGCCCAGGAGGACGGGTGGGCGGTGGTCGACCTGGAGTCGGCCAACGGCACCTACCTCAACGACCCGTCGTCGAACCCGATCGACCCGAACGTGCCGGTGCCGGTCAACGACGGCGACACGATCTACCTGGGAGCGTGGACTGCCCTGACGATCCACGCCCCGTAGGGTGACCCGCTGGCCGGCCCGCAGTCAGGCGAGTTCGGCCAGCCGGGCCGGAATCCGCTGCTCGGCGAGTTGCTGCGCGAACTCGACCGGGTGCCGGTCGGGCATCGTCTGGACCTCCGTCACGCCGAGCGCCGCGTACTCGGCCACCTCGGCGACGAACGCGTCGACGTCGGCCAGGGGCGACCGCATGACCATCACGGTTTTCTCGATGCTGTCGTAGTCCCGCCCTTCGGCGGCGCAGTGCTTCCGCAGCACGTCGAGCTTGTGCGCGACCTCGGCCGGGCTGTTGCCGAACACGTTGCACGCATCGGCGTAGCGGGCCACGAGCCGCAGGGTCTTCTGCTCGCCGCCGCCACCGATCATGATCGGCGGGTGCGGTCGGCTGATCGGTGCCGGCACGTTCAGCGTCTCGGCCAACTGGTAGTGCTTGCCGTCGAACCGGCCGTTGTCGTCGCTCCACATCTGCAGGCAGATCCGCAACGCCTCCTCGAGCCGTTCTAAGCGCTCACCGACCGGGACGACCGGTACGCCGAGGCCGCGCTGCTCGCGGTCGTACCATGACGCGCCGATGCCGAGCCGGGCCCGGCCGCCGGAGAGCACGTCGAGAGTGGTGACGATCTTGGCGAGCAGGCCCGGATAGCGGTACATCACCCCGGTGACGAGCACACCGAGCGTCATCCGTTCCGTCTTCGCGGCCACGTAGCCAAGCGTCGTGTACGCCTCCAGCATCGGCTCCTCCGCCGACGTGGTGAATTCCATCTGAAAGTAGTGGTCCATGACCGTGAACGCGGACACGCCGGCCTGCTCCGCGATCGTGGCGGTCTCCGCCAGGGCCGGGGCCATCTGCGGTGGGTCGGCGGGGGTCGTGAAGTTCCAGTAATGCAGGCCAAGCTTCATTGGCCGTCCCTCCCTTACCGTGGCGGCTTTCACTCATCATGCCGGTTGGGCGGCCTTTGCTCTGCCCGTGCTGCGAAGCGAAACCAGTGAGCGGCCAGCTTGAGCGCGTCCACCACACGGTCGAGGGTCGATGCTCTGGTCGTGAGCGAGCGCGGGGGCGCGCGTGGAGCCGGCTCAAGTATCCCTCAATTTCCATAAGTGATCTCCTCGCGCGGCACGGCGGTCGACCTAGGTTCAGCTCACTTTGACGGAACCCGGCGACATGCCTCCGCGAGAGGAGCACCCATGGCACCCACTCCGCCTACCGACGCTGATCTGAATGTCATGATCCGGGCTCGGCTGGCCGTTCTCGGTATCGACCTTGACCAACTTCCGCCCGGCACCGCCGCCGACCCGCTGACGGGCGCGCCCGGACGGGACTCGGTCCTCGCCTCGCTGCGCTCATTCCTGCGCGGCACCGTGACGGCGCTGGCCGCGTACCAGTTGCCCGCCGCCGGCGCCGCCGATCCCGAGGCGAAGAAGGCGTTGTCGCAGCAACGCGTTCCGATCCTGTACCCGGCGAACAGCACGGAATGGCGGAAGGCATGAGCGTCGAACCACTGGACCGTTCGGTCGATCGCCGGGCATTCCTGGCCCGCGCCGCCGCGCTGGCCGTCGCCTCCGCCGCGGGCGCAGCCGTCGCCGCGCCCACGATGGCGGTCGCGAGCGGCCCCCTGCTCGCGAGCCCCGCAGCGGGGAACAAGAACCGGGCGTTGGACCATCCGAACGCCTACGTCAAGCCCCGGCCGGAGGCGGTCGCCGATCCGACCGAGCTGACCATCGCCGAAGCGGCCTGGCTCATTCGCGCCAACAAGCTCACCCCGGAGCAGTTGGTCGAGGCGTATCTGGCCCGCATTTCCGCGTACGACGGCATTTATCAGGCCTTCAACCTGGTGCTCGCCGACGCGGCCGTGGCGGCGGCGCGCGATGCCGCCCGTGGGCCCCGGCGCGGCGCGCTGCATGGCATTCCCGTGGTGGTCAAGGACAACTACTACACCGAGGGCGTCCTCACCACCGCGAACTCCTTCCTGTTCAAGGAATTCGTGCCGCCGTACGACGCGACCGCCGTGGCCCGGCTCAAGGCCGGCGGCGCGGTCGTGCTGGGCAAGACGCAGATGGGCCCGTTGGCCACCACCCGGGCGACCACCCCGGCCGGTGTGATCACCACGGTGAACGCCTGGACACCGACCAACCGCAACACCGACCCGGGCGGGTCCTCCACCGGGACCGCTACCGCGGTGGCCGGCCGCATGGCAGCCTCCGGCATCGGCACCCAGACCGGTGGCTCGATCACCGCCCCGTCGAACGCCCAGAACCTGACCGGGCTCAAGCCGACCATGGGTCGCGTCTCGGCGGCCGGCATCATCCCGCTCACCTACACGCGCGACCACCCGGGCCCGCTGGCCCGGGATGCCAAGGACGCCGCCATCATGCTGACGGCGATGGCAGGGGAGGACCCGGCGGATCCGCGCAGCCAGGGGCTGCCCGACATGCCCGATCTCATCGACGCGGCCACCCCGGTGTACCAGAAGAACCGGGTTAAGCTGCGCTGGAACACCAGGATCGGGGTCCTGCCGGGCTTCACCAACGGCACCTCGGCGACCGCGCTGGCCCGCCAGGCGTACCTGGCCCAGCTTGCCGCGATCCCCGGCGTCACGCTGGTGGACGTGTCCCTGCCCGATGAGTGGAGCCAGCTCACCGGCACCACGTTCAACAACATTCGGCTGGCCGAGCGCAGCGAGCCGTTCATGCCGTACCTGCGTACCGACCTGCGTGGCTTCGGCGTGACGCTGACCAGCTGGCTGCAGGGGGCGTTGCTGGGCGGCAACGAGTTCCTCACCGGTCAGCGGGCCAAGCTGCTGCTGATGGAACGGGTGCTCAACGACCTGTTCGACGCGTGCGACGTCGTGGCGCAGACCGACCCGGTGCCCTTCGACATCCTGGGTCTGCCGGAGATCGCCTTCCCGATCGGGTCCACCGCCGCCGGCGTGCCGATCGGCACCATCCTCGGCGGCCTGCCGTACGCCGAGGACCGGCTGTTGTCGGTGGTGGCCGCCTACCAGGCGTCGACGGATTGGCATCTGCGGCGGCCCGCCGACCCGCCCGCTGCGGCCAGGACGCTGGGACCTGCTGCCGAGGCACCCCGGTTGACGGCCGAGCAGGTCGCCGAGCTGACCGAGTGACCGAATGCGGAGGCGGGAATGTTCCCGCCTCCGCGCCCGGGCGGTGCGGTTACGACGTTGGATGGCCGTAGCCCCATTGAAGTTTCGTCAGGTGTCTGGTGCCTCCGCGTCGAGGCGGCCACTACGGTCGGGTGGCCGGAAAGGCATCAGTAAATGAAGGCGACGCTCGCCTGCCGACGACCCTCCCTGCGCGGCTCGGCAGAGTCCGGTACCGCACCGATGACCGCGAACGACACCGCCGCCTGAGGGCCACCAGCTGACGACGGAGAGGAACTCGCAATGATGCGACGATGGATGCGCTTACGCGCCACCGGCCTGACGGCCGCGTCCTGTGTGGCGGCGTTGGCCGCTTCCCTGGGCACCGCGACACCGGCTGCTGCCAGCCCCGACGGCGTCGGGCCGATTTTCGTGGACGGGCAGGCGCAGATCGTCCCCGAGTTCGCGAACTCGAGCGGCTGGATCCGGCAGCAGTTGTGGGTGGAGACCGAGTTCGACTCCGACGGCGACGGCAAGCCCGATCGCATGCACGTGGACGTCACCAGGCCGGGGCAGACCGCGCAGGGCCTGAAGGTGCCGGTCGTCTACGAGACCAGCCCGTACTACGCCGGCACGGCGTCCACCCAGTCGCAGTACTTCTGGAACGTACGACACGAACTCGGCGAGCAGCCGCCGGCGCGGATCTCGCCGCCGGCGATCGCGCACCAGCCGAACCGGACCTCGGTGTCCACAAGCGAGGTCAGCACCTGGGTGCCCCGCGGCTTCGCCGTGGTCCACTCCGACTCTCCGGGTACCGGGCTGTCGCAGGGCTGCCCGACGGTCGGGGGGTCCAACGAGTCGCTGGCGCCAAAGGCGGTGATCGACTGGCTGAACGGTCGAGCGAAGGGCTACACCAGCGTCAACGGGGATCAGGAGGTGTCGGCGACCAGCTGGGCGACCGGCAAGGTCGGCATGACCGGCACGTCGTACAACGGCACCCTGCCGCTCGCCGCCGCGACCACCGGCGTCGACGGTCTTGAGGCGATCATCCCGATCGCGCCGAACACCTCGTACTACCACTACTACCGCTCCAACGGCCTGGTCCGGAACCCCGGCGGCTATGCCGGCGAGGACGTCGACTACCTGTTCGACTACATCAACAGCGGTTACCCGGACCGTCGGGCGTACTGCATCGAGAAGGTCCGGGTCGGCGAGCTGAACCGGTTCCAGGACCGGGTGACCGGCGACTACAACGACTTCTGGGCCAGCCGCGACTATCTCAACGTCGTCCAGAACGTCAAGGCCGCCACCCTGATGGCACACGGGTTCAACGACTGGAACGTGGTGCCGGAGCACAGCGTGCGGATCCTTGAGGCGTTGAAGAAGCAGGGCACGCCGGTGCAGGCCTACTACCACCAGGCTGGGCACGGGGGCGCCCCGCCGCTGGACATGCGCAACCGGTGGTTCACCCGCTACCTGTACGGCGTCCAGAACGGTGTCGAGAACGACGCGCGGGCCTGGATCGTGCGTAACGAGACCGGCGGCAGCCAGCTCACCCCGTACGCGGACTACCCCAACCCGGCCGCGTCGCCCGTCACGATGGTGCTGAAGCCCGGCGGTAACACCACCGGCGAGCTGACCTCGTTGGCGCGGCCCGGCAAGGGCGTCGAGTCACTGGTCGATGCCGGCAACACCGCCTGCAACGCCGGCACCCTGGCCACCACCACGTCCGACCAGCGGCTGCTCTACGTGACGCCGGAACTCACCGCGCCGGTGCACATCTCCGGTACGGCGTCGGTGACGCTGCGGATGAGCGCTAGCAAGCCGGCGGCCAACCTGTCGGTGGCCCTGGTGCGGCTGCCGTGGACCGGCGGATCGGGGTGCGAGTCGAGCACCCGGGGCACCACGACGAGCATCATCACCCGTGGCTGGGCCGACCCGCAGAACCGCCACTCGCTCACCCACAGCGAGCCGCTGGTGCCCGGGAAGTTCGTCGACGTGACCGTGCCGCTGCAGCCGGACGACCAGGTCATTCCGGCGGGTTATCGGATCGGCCTGATGGTCTTCTCCACCGACCACGAGTTCACCCTGCACCCCGCCCCGGGCACCGTGCTCAACGTCGACCTGGCCGCGACGTCCCTGCGGCTGCCCGTGGTCGGCGGGCCGCTGGCGATGCCGACCTGCGCGACCACCGACACCCGGGCGACCGTGGTGATCGGCGGCGTCGACAGCGGCGTGCCCAACCAGTCGCTGGCCGGCAACTGCACGATCAACGACCACATCCTGGACGGGGAGCGGTGGTCGAACCACGGCGAGTTCGTGACGCACGTCAACGAGGTCGTGGACCAGCTCGTCGGGGCGGGAGTGATCCGGTCAAACCAGCGCGGGGCCATCGTGTCGGCGGCTGCCAGGTCGCGCGTCGGCAAGTGACGAAGTGGCACGAGAGAGGGGAGTTGGACTGGGTCGGCAGTCGCCGGCCCACCACCCGTGACGAGGGCTATCCGCCGGCGACATCCGGGGTGCCGTCGGCCGGCGGCATCGCCAGTTGGCCCAGGGGAGTGGGCGTGGCGATCGGTCGTTGCGCAAAGGCGCGCAGATCCTCCGCCCTCGTGGGGCGCCGGAGGTGGCGGGCGGTCAGACAGACCGTTGCGAAGCCGCACACCCGACCCTGGCACCAGCCCATGCCGAGGCGGGCCAGCAGTTTGACGGTACGTGGGTCGCTGGCGCCGAGGTCGTCGATGGTGTGGCGGATCGCCCCGGCGGTCACCTCCTCGCAGCGGCACACCAGGGTGTCGTCGGGTAGGTTGTCGAGCGCTCCGGGTGGTACGGAATAGACGCGGTGCATCACCGCGGCGAAGCGGCGCAGGGCGGCCCGCCGTCGTAGCAGCCGGGAGAGTCCCGCCGGTCCGGGTGCGACGCCGAGCGAGGCGGCTGCCGAGCGGCCCGCGATCTCGCCTTCGACCGACGCGAGGTCGGCACCGCCGATGCCGGTGGACTCGCCGGCGGCCCAGACCCCGTCGACGGTGGTCTGTTGGTGGTCGTCGATTGTCACCACCAGGCTCGAGTCCACGTCCATCCGGGTGGCGCAGCCGACCTGCAGGGGCAGGTCGAGCTGTGGGGTGAAGCCCCACCCGACGGCGAGCAGGTCGCAGGCGACCGTCCGTTCGGTGTGCGTCTCGGGGCGTCCGTCCCGGCCGAGTCGGGCGACCACCACCCCGGTCAACCGGTCGGTCCCCACCGCCCGCGTGACGATGTGTCGGTGCCGTACCGCGACCCGATGCAGGGCGAGCCGGGCCCCGTACGCTGACGCCTCACCCACCTTGGTCAGGTCGCCGAGCAGCGCGCGGGGCGACCGGGCGAAGCCGATCGGGGTGTTGGCCTCGATCACGCCGTGGACCCGGGCGCCGTGGCGGGCGAGGCCCACGGCCACCGGCAGCAGGAAGGGGCCGGTGCCCGCGACCACGGCGGTCTCCCCGGCGACGACCAGGTGACCCTTCAGCAGGGCCTGCGCCCCGCCGGCGGTCATGACGCCGGGCAGGTCCCAGCCGGGGAACGGCAGCTGCCGGTCGTAGGCGCCGGTCGCGAGGATCAGGCGGCGGGCCTGGATGGTGATCGGCGGCCGTGCGGCCTGCTGCCGGGGCTCCGCGCCCACCAGGCAGTGGATCGCCCACCCGCCGTCGGCGCGTTCGACGGACCAGACGTGGTGTTCGGCGAGGCGGTGGACTCTCTGCTGACCGGCGAGGTGGTCCAGCCGGGCGTTGGTGTCGACGAAGAGGCGCCATGAATGGTGCAGCGTGTCCGGTGTGAAGCGGCCGGCGCCGGGGGCCGGGAACCGCCAGTACTGCCCACCGGGGCGGACCCCGGCATCGACGAGGGCCACGCTCGCGCCGGACTCGGCCGCGGCCAGCGCCGCCGCGAGGCCGGCCGGCCCGGCTCCGACAACGGCGACGTCGACGCTGCGGGCGCTCATCGGCCGGTTCGTACGTCGTCGCCGGGCCGGGCGGGCGCCAGGCAGGCCCGCACCGAGGGTTGCCCGTTGACGGTGACCAGGCAGTCGAAGCAGATGCCGATGCCGCAGAAAAGGCCCCGCGGGCGCTGTCCATACCGGGTCGTCCGCCAGGACCCCACACCCGCCGCGGTGAGGGCGGCACCGATCGTCCAGCCGTCGCGGCACGCGATCGGTTCGCCGTCGAGCGTGATGTCGAATAGGGCGGGGATTGTCATGTCGAGGACTCCGTGAATCGGTCGGGCCGGAACGGTTGCAGGTCGATGTCGGGGTGTTCGCCGGCCAGCACCTGGGCGATGAGCAGGCCGGTGCCCATGGACAACCCGATGCCGGCACCCTCGTGACCGCAGGCGTGGAAGAGACCAGGGGCGCGCGGGTCCGGCCCGATCACCGGGAGGTGGTCGGGGCAGTACGGGCGGAAACCGTGGTAGGCGCGGATCGTCGAGACCCGTTCGAGCCCGGGGAACAGCCGTACGGCTCCGCGGGCGAGCGCGCGGAGCGCGGGTAGCGAGAACGTGTGGTCGAAACCCGCGCGCTCGCGGCTGGCTCCGATGAGCACGGTGCCGGCGCGGGTGCCCTCGACGACGGCGGAGGTCTGCAGCGCGGCGGAATCGCTGGCGACGTCGGCGATGTAGTCGGCGAGGTACACCTTGTGCCGGATGATCGGCGGGAGCGGTTCGGTGACCAGGATGAATCCGCGGCGAGGCGCGACGGGCAGGTGTACGGCAGCGAGGGCGGCGACCTCCCCGGCCCAGGGTCCGGCGGCGTTGAGCACGGCCCCGGCGGCGATGTCACGGTGTGGTGTGCGGGCTCCCACAACCCGGTCGCCGTCGCGGAGGTAGCCGGTCACCGGCTGGTGCGTCAGCACGGTCGCGCCGCGCTGCCGGGCGAGCCGCAGCAGGTGCGCCGCGGCGAGCATCGGGTGCACCTGCATGTCCTGCGGATACAGGTAACCGCCGGCCAGGTCGGCGGCCAGGTGCGGTTCGTGCTCGTTCAGGTCGTGTGCCGGCACGGCGAGCGCCTCGATGCCGCGCGCCTGTTGCTTTCCGGCGAGCCGCCGCATGACGTCCAGAGGCGCCTGGCCGGTTGCCACGACAAGGCCGCCCTTGGGTTCGAGCTCCACCGTACGGCCGAACGTCGTGCCGTCGAGCGGCAGGTCGGCCAGGGCGCGCCACTGCCGATTCGACAACAGCGCGAGATCGAGTTCGGGGCCGAGCTCCTTGTCGGAGACCAGGATGTTCCCTTCGCCGGCCCCGGTCGTTCCGCCGACGATCGGTCCTCTATCGACGACGGTGACCGACAGGCCCGCTCGGGTGGCGTGGTAGGCGCAGGCGGCGCCGACGATTCCCGCTCCGATGACGACAAGGTCTGGGGTGTCGGGCATGTGCACCTCGGGGCAGCGTTGCGGCTGGAGTCCTGCGCTTACGCTGCTGTAGTGTGACATTGCACACGCCGCCTCGCCAGGGTGTTGTCGGCAGCGACGCGACGGGTTCCAGAGGGTTCGGGTTCGGCTGAACGGATGCGACCAGAGACAAGGAGCACCGGATGCACGCGCGGTTGAAACCATGGCACGGGGTGTTGGTCGCCACGGCGCTGCCGTTCGATGACCGGTTGGCGGTCGATCTCGATCGTTTCGCGGAGCACGTCCGCTGGTTGGCCGCCGAGGGCTGCGACGGAGTGACCCCGAACGGGTCGCTGGGTGAATACCAGACGCTGACCGACAAGGAGCGCAGCGCCGTGGTGCGTACGGCCGTCGACGCCGCTCCGGACGGCTTCACCGTGATGCCCGGCATCGCTGCCTACGGGGCGTTGCAGGCGCGGCGCTGGGCCGAGGACGCGGCTGAGACCGGCTGCGCCGCCGTCATGCTGCTGCCCCCGAACGCCTACCGCGCCGACGAGCGGGCCGTTGTCGAGCACTACCGCGAGGTCGCGAAGGTCGGCATCCCCGTGGTGGCGTACAACAACCCGATCGACACCAAGGTCAACCTCACGCCCGCCCTGCTCGCCCGGCTGAGCGGCGAAGGTCTGATCGTCGGCGTCAAGGAGTTCTCCGGTGACGTCCGCCGCACCTACGAGATCGCCGAGTTGGCCCCGGACCTCGACGTGCTGATCGGCGCCGATGACGTCGCGCTGGAGGTGGCCCTCGCCGGGGCGCGGGGCTGGGTGGCGGGCTACGGCAACGCGCTGCCGCGCGCGAGCGTGCAGCTGTTCAACGCCGCCACCAGCGGCGATCTGGCCACCGCTCGGCCGCTGTACCGCACGCTGCATCCGTTGCTGCGGTGGGATTCGAAGACGGAGTTCGTCCAGGCGATCAAGCTGTCGATGGACATCGTCGGCCGGTACGGCGGCCACTGTCGTCCGCCCCGGGTGCCGCTCACCGCCGAGCAGCGGCGTGCCGTCCAGGAGGCCACCGAGAAGGCGATCGCGGCCGGATGCCGATAGCGGAAGGGCGGTAGCCACACGTGCGTACCAACCGGGTGTTCCACGCGATCGACTCGCACACCGAAGGCATGCCGACCCGGGTGATCACCGGTGGTGTCGGGGTCATCCCCGGCAGTTCGATGGCCGAACGCCGCCAACACTTCCTCGACCATCTCGACCACATCCGTACGCTGCTGATGTACGAGCCCCGTGGACACTCGGCGATGAGTGGGGCCATCCTGCAACCGCCCACCCGACCGGACGCCGACTGGGGTGTGCTGTACATCGAGGTGAGCGGGTGTCTGCCGATGTGCGGGCACGGCACCATCGGGGTGGCCACGGTGCTGGTGGAGACCGGCATGGTGCCGGTCACCGAGCCGGTGACCCGGATCCGGCTCGACACGCCCGCCGGCCTGGTGGTCGCCGAGGTGGCGGTCCGCGACGGGCGCGCCGAGTCGGTCACCTTGCGAAACGTCGCGGCGTACGTGCACGAGCTGGACGCGACGGTCGAGGTCCCCGGGCTCGGTACGCTCACCCTCGACGTCGCCTTCGGCGGCAACTTCTACGCCATCATCGGGCTCGACCAGCTCGGTATCGCGTTCACGCCGGCGGACGCCCGGCTCCGGCAGCGGATGCTGGACGCCGGACTGGCCATCATGGACGCCGTGACCGAGCAGCTCAACCCGGTTCATCCGGAGAATCCGAGCATCGTCGGCTGTCATCACGCCTACCTCGCGGCACCCGGGTCGGACGCCCGGCACTCCCGGCACGCGATGGCCATCCACCCGGGCTGGTTCGACCGGTCACCGTGCGGCACCGGCACGTCAGCCCGGATGGCCCAACTGCACGCCCGAGGTGAACTGCCGTTGAACACTGACTTCGTCAACGAGTCGATCATCGGCAGCCGGTTCGTCGGCCGGTTGCTCGAACCCACCACCGTCGCCGACCGGCCGGCGGTGGTACCGGCGGTCACCGGCCGCGCCTGGATCACCGGCACCGCGCAGTACTTCCGTGACCCTACCGACCCGTTTCCCGCCGGATTCCTGCTCTGACCAGACCGCCGGTGGCGACACGCCTGGAGCCCACGTTGTCTGTCGTCCAGTCCGCATCTCCGCAGAACCCCACTGATCCGGTCACCACCGTGGCCGAGACCACCGAGTCCGACCTCGGCCGGGCCGTACGCCGGGCCGTACGCCGGGCCCTGCACGCGGTCACCGCGGCGGTCGCCCCGGGCATGAGCATGGGACGATCCGGATGTTGCCGAGCGGTTGGATTCGGTCCGACTGTCCTACGAGCGGAGGGGGTGCGCTAGTGGCGCGATCGTTGCATCTGCCGATGCTCGAGGCCCGGCGGAGCGTGCGTAGCCAGGTCGCGCATGCCCTGCGCGCGGCTCTCGTCGCCGGTCAGATGCGCCCCGGGGAGATCTACTCCGCGCCCACCCTTGCCGCGCAGTTCGGTGTTTCCCCCACGCCGGTGCGGGAGGCGATGCTGGATCTGGTCAAAGAAGGCTTGGTCGAGACGGTGCCCAACAAGGGCTTCCGGGCCACCGAGCCCACCGACGAGGAACTGGACAACATCACCGAGATCCGGCAGCTGCTCGAGGTGCCGATGACCGTCCGGGCGGCGGGCGTCGCGACCGCCGATGACCTGGCCCGACTACGGCCGATGGCGCAACGGATCGTCGAGGCGGCGCAGGAGAAGGATCTGATCGCGTACATCGAGCAGGACCGCGTGTTCCACCTGGAACTGCTCGCGCTGGCGGGTAACGCGGACCTGGTCTCGCTCGTCGGCGAGTTGCGGTCCCGGACGAGGCTGTACGGCCTCACCCGGCTCGCTGCCGACGGTGAGCTGGTGTCCTCGGCAGCGGAGCACCTCCGGATGCTCGATCTCATCGCCGCGAACGACCGGCGTGGCCTCGAACGGCTGATCAAGGCGCACATTGGCCACGTGCGCGGCAGCTGGGCCGGCCGTGAGGAACGCCCGAGCAGGCGGCGGCCCCGAGCCACGCCAGCGGCGCAGGGCCGATCGCGCCAATGAACGCGGCCCACCCGCCCGACTGTGACGTTCGACGGCGCCGCGCGCCGGTAGGTGGCATTCCACGGTGACCCGCCATGTTGCGCAAAGGTCCGATGAGGCCGCCAGCCCATTCTGTGGAGTTACGGGGATCGGCGTGGGATGATCATCGGCGTCCTTGGCCGCACGGGAACCAGCTGGCCGTGCGGCCGCCCTGACTCTCGGGGTGAACGACAAATCGTGGAGGAGCTCAATGTCTGCGGCGAAGGCCATCGCCGGCCGGGTTAGATCAGCTTCCCTACACCACGCACAACCGTTGGCCCCCCTGCTGAGCCGGGCCCGTTTCCGGCTCGGGCGGCCAGCCGACCTCACGCTGCGGCTCGGTGCATCGCTGCTGCCACACGGAAGCACCTCGGTCTGGTGACTCCAACGCCGCACGCACCGCTCGCCGACGTCGACCTGCTCACCGCGGTGGAGCAGGGACGGGCCTGCGCGTTGGCCGTCAGGCTCGAACGGGACCTGCACGAGGTCGTATCCCGTCACCAGGACCTGTTTGTCGGCCGGTCCTTCGACCCGGCCCTCGTCAGCAGTGTCGCGATGTCAGTGGCCTTCACGGCGCCCGAGTACACAGCCGAGCAACTGCGGACAACGGCTCGCACTGTGTTGTGGGTGTTCGCGGCGGACTGGCAGATCGATTATCTGGCAAAGACGGAAGACGACGTGCGGGAGGTCATCGCCGGCTGCCTCGCAGTCGCCGACGGCGGTCCACCCGACGACGGGCACCCCTTGGCGCGGCTGCTGTCCGAGATTCGCGACGAGTTGACTGTGGCGTCGGCCTTCGCGGCCCTGCAGCCGATCTGGCGAGACGAACTCGGGCGGATGTTCGAAGCGATGGCGCAGGAGTGGAGGTGGAAGACCACGTACGAGGCAGCGTCGGACCCACGACGTGTTGCTCCGACCCTCGACGAGTACCTCGCCAACGCGGACAATGTCGCGGGCGTGCTGGTCAGTGTGACGCACTGGGCCCACCTTGGTGCGCAGGACAGCCTCGACCACCTTGACGACCTGAGAGTCGCCAGCCGCGAGGTGCAGCGTGCAATCCGGCTGATCAACGACCTGGCGACGTATCAGCGCGACCTTCAGTGGGGAGATCTCAACGCGCTCATGCTCGTGAGCGACTCCACCGACGTGACCGCCAGGCTCACCACGATCATCGCAAGCTGCCGCGATCTGATCCGGCCACTGGAAACAACCTGCCCTCGACAGGCCGCATTCCTGAGACGTCAGATCGCCTTCACCAGCGGCTTCTACCAGGTGTCGGACTTCTGGGGCAGCCTGTGACCAGCGAGGGCACCATGCACACCGGCGCCGTGAACGGCAACCTCGACGCCGACGTACGTGACCTGATCGCCAGTTTGGCGGCCGAGCCGTGGGGCCGGGTCGCCTCGTCGGTGTACGAGACCGCGCGGCTCGTGACGCTGTCACCGTGGCTCGGCGGGCATACCGAGCGCATCACCTACCTATTGCAGAGCCAGCGGGCGGACGGGGGGTGGGGCCCGCCGCAGGGGTATGCGCTGGTTCCCACTCTCAGCGCCACCGAGGCGCTGCTCGGGACGATCCGATCGATGGGGCCAGGGGCGCAGCGGGATCACCTCGCCACGGCGGCCGCCCGGGGCCTGCGGGTGCTCACCAACTGGCTACGCGCAGATCTGCAGGTGCCGGACACGCCGGGAGCGGACCTCATCGTGCCGTCCCTGGTGGCAGAGATCAATCAGCACCTCGACCGAGTGGCTGTGCCCTGCCTCGAACCGTGGCAGGGCGTGCGGTTGGGTCTGCCGGTTGGCGTCGACGACGTTCGCCTCGTGAAGGTCCGACAGGCGATGGCGGCCGGAGCTGAGTTACCCGGCAAGCTGCTGCATTTCCTGGAGGTCCTGGGCTCTGCAGCCCGGCGCGCCGCGATTGTCCACCCGGTGGGGCCCGGCACGGTCGGCGCCTCGCCGGCGGCAACCGCCGCCTGGATCGGCAGCCCTGATTCGGCCACCTCCAGCGAACCCGCCCTGGCTTATCTGGCAAGCGTCGGACGCGACGGACCAGTGCCGTGTCCGTTTCCCATCACCGTTTTCGAACAGGCGTGGGTGGTGAGCGGGCTGGCCCGGGTCGGCATGCGGTTCGCGGTGCCGCCGAGCATCGTGGCAAACCTGGGCGCGGCGATGGACCCGACGGGCACGGCCACCGGGCCGGGGCTTCCCGCCGACGCGGACACCACGTCGGTGGCGCTGTATGCGCTCGGGCAGATCGGCCAGCCGGTGAACCTCCGAGGTTTGTGGACGTACGAGACCGAGGACGGGTTCTGCACCTGGCCGGGTGAGGATGGCTTCTCGGTCACCACCAACGCGCACGTCCTTGACGCCGTCGGCCAGTACGTGCACAACAGCGTCGATCCCGAGTCACGGAATGTGGCCGCAATCAATCGGTTGACGGCGACCCTACGAGAGCACCAGTTGCCCGACGGACAGTGGCGCGACCGATGGCATGCCTCGCCGTACTACGCCACCATGTGCTGCGCCCTGGCTCTCAACGACTTCGGGCACGGGTCCATCGCGATCGAGGCGGTGACGAAAGCCGTCGACTGGATCCTGTCCACGCAGCGGTCCGACGGGTCGTGGGGACGGTGGGGCGGCACCGCCGAGGAGACCGCGTACGCGCTGCAGGTGCTCCTGACGGCGCGTCCGGGGGCTGCAGGGGTTGGCGCGGCGGCGCGGCGCGGCTACGCATATCTGGGCGGCGCGGAGGGTCAGAGGCCTGCGCCTCCCCTGTGGTACGGCAAGGAGCTCTACCACCCGGCGGCGATCGTCCGCGCCGGGCTGCTCGCCGCCTTGCACCTCGCGCGGCAGCGGCCGGACCTGACCAGAGCGGAGGTCACCACCGCTGTGCCGAAACAGCGGCAGGCTGGCGATAAGTCGATGATCAGCGGCGCTTGAGGGACCAGAACGGCGACGAGCGTCTTGGAGGAGCGCAAACCCCGCCGCCGAAATGATGCTGATCACACATTGCGGCCTATCGGTTGCGAAGAGGACACTGAGCGGTGCTTAGGTAAGGGTCGCGGATCGACGACGCTCCGTGCGTCGAGGGGCGGGGAGAGCTCTGTGGAGGGTCTCGATGGCTGAAGCGGTGACAGGCGTCCGAGCCAGAACCATGCCCGTTTGGCGGGCGCTACCGGCCGTGGTTCGCGATACCCACCGAGCCTTCGTCGACCTCGGAGCCTGGTCCGACGGCGACGTCGTACGCATCGATCTCGGCGTCTCAAGGCCGTACCTGGTGACCAACCCCGTTGACGTGCAGGAAGTGCTGCAGCAGAAGGCTGCCATCTACCCGCGAGGCGACGACACCGCCATGTGGCGCTCCGTGCGCAAGCTCGTCGGCGACGGCATCCTTGCTGAAGGGGAGACGTGGGCGGCCAGCCGGCGAACCCTGGCACCCCTGTTCCGGCCGGCCCGGATCAACGCCATGGTCGACACCATGATTGACGCGGTCGCCACCGCGGTCGACGAGCTCGACGCCTCGGCCGCCACCGGAACCCCGATCGACGTCGGCCACGAGCTGTCTAGGATTGTCTGCAGCGCGATCACGCGGATGTTCTTCGCCGGTCGGATCACGGTCGAGCAGGCGCTGCGGATCATGGCGGCGCAGGACACGATCGTTACCGCCATGGCACCTCGGATCCTGGCGCCATTCGTACCGTGGTGGGTCCCTATGCCCGGCGACCGCCGCTTCCACGGCGCCGTGCAGGCCATCGACGACATACTGCTACCGGTGCTGCGCGACGCGTTGCGTGAGCCAGGCGACGGGGACGACCTCCTGTCCATGCTGGCCCGGACACGGGAGGACGGCCAGCCTCTGAGCGAGAAGCAGATGCGCGATGACCTGGTGTCGATGGTCGCGGTGGCCACCGAAACCAGCTATGTGGCGCTCACCTGGCTGTGGCCGGTCCTCGCCAACCATCCCGATGTGGCGAGCAAGCTCTATGACGAAATCGAGCGCGTGGTAGGCGCCGGACCCGTCCGCGCCGACCACCTGCCCGAGCTGACCTACACCAAGATGGTCCTTGAGGAACTTCTGCGCCTGTACCCTGCGGGCTGGATCGTGCCGCGCCGCGCCGCAGCCGACGACGTCCTCGGCGGGGTCCGGATCGACAAGGGTGCCACCGTGATCCTCTCCCCGTACACCACCCAGCGCATGGCTGTCTGGTGGGGACCCACTGCGGATGCGTTCGACCCCGAACGGTTCGCCCCCGGCCGCGCGGCTGCCGAGGGACGCCACCGCTACGCTCACTATCCCTTCGGCGTAGGCATGCACCGCTGTCTTGGCGAGCACCTGTTCAACGTGGAGGCGATCATTATCGTGGCCACGCTGCTGCACCGGTTCCGGTTCAGCCTCACCGACTCCCGCATTCCGAACATCAGGGTTGCGGGGTCCTTGCGTCCCGCACGCCGGGTGGAAATGGTTTTGAAGCCCCTCGACCGATCCGCCACACGCTAGGAACGTGCTTTCGCACCCCCACCCGGCCTGGCGACGGATTCGCCGCGGCCATGGCGATCAACGTCCTGGGTGCGACGCGCAGCAGCTCGAACTCGCCGCACCCCTGCGCCCGGTGAGTCGCCGTCTGCTGTCTCTCGCCGTGTCCGAGTTCACCTCGCCTGACGCCCGGCCTGACGCGTTGGCGGCCGGCCTGCGCTGATGTGAGCGTCCGCTGGGCCACGGCCTGCGGCCGCCTTCCGCCCGGAGATGTGCGGTCTTGAGTCGATAGTCCGACAGCTGCTAGCGTGCGTCGGTCTGCACGACGGCTTGTTCGGCATGCACCGCCGGCAAGTTCTTCATGCCCGGCATGGGACGGTTAAATGCGGCCTCGCAGTACGAATTTGCGCACCAAGGTCTTTGCGCTTCTTGCATCACTCGTTGCCCTCTGGGCGTTCGCCGCATGGGTGACTCTGCGGGAAGGGGTGAACCTGCTCGGGGTGCAGGCGGTCAACAGTCAGATCGTGTCGCCGAGCGAGCCCCTGCTCCTCAAGTTGCAGGTTGAGCGACGCCTCGCCGTGGCATACCTCGCGGGGCCCACGACAGCCCGGCGCGAGGCATTCGACGCGGTCCGCAGCACCGTTGACAAGGATGCCGACTCCTTCAAGGCCGCAGCGCGTAGTTGGCGGGCCAGGTTGGCCGGCGACGCCGAGACAGAACAACACGTGGAGGCGACGGTCGCTGCGCTGGACGGCCTGTCGAACATCCGCAAGTCCATTGACGACCGATCCATTGACCGGGGAGCCGCCGCAAGCTCCTACAGCGCGGTCATAGTTTCGCTGTTTCAGCTTTACGACGTCGTGAGCAGCATCGATGACCCGGATCTCAAAGAAGACGGCCAACACCTGATCGAGCTGTACCGCGTCCGCGAACTGATCTCGCAGGAAGACGCGCTCCTCTCGGGCGCTCTGGTCGCCGGAGGGATCACCACCGACGAATACCTTCAATTCACCCAGCTCGCCTCCGTGCAGCGGTACCTCGCCAGTCAGATCGAAGCCAAGCTGCGACAACCTGAACAAACGCTGTTCCGCCAGGTGATCACGGGTGAGTCGTTCGCTGACCTGCGTCGTCTCGAACAACAGATCATCTCGGCCGACCGCAAGCAGAGCAGGCCCGCCATCACCGTGGCGGAGTGGGACCGCGTTTCCCATGCCGCGTTGACGGAACTGCAGGAAATGGTGCTC
The DNA here is from genome assembly GCF_040636055.1 of Micromonospora sp. NPDC006766. NCBI lineage: Bacteria > Bacillati > Actinomycetota > Actinomycetes > Micromonosporales > Micromonosporaceae > Micromonospora > Micromonospora sp. NPDC006766. The sequence goes on from NZ_JBEYIX010000035.1 coordinate 42,617, forward strand.
GACAGTGGCCACGCTCTCGCGGACCGGGCAGCGCCAGTCGCCATCTGGGTGATCGTCCGTTTGGTCCTGGCCGCCGGTCTGGGCCTGCTGGCTGTCATCGCCTCGATCATCGTCTCCATCACCACCGCGCGCGCACTCGTGGCCCAGCTGCAGCGGCTCCGCGACGCCGCCCACCAGCTCGCCGACGAGCGGTTGCCCAGCGTGGTCGAGCGCCTCGGCCGGGGCGAGAAAGTCGACATCGCCGTCGAAGCGCCGCCGCTGGACTTCGGCGCCGACGAGATCGGGCAGGTCGGCCAGGCCTTCAACCGCGTCCAGGAGACGGCCGTCCGCACCGCTGTGGAGCAGGCGGAGCTGCGGCGGAACGTACGTGATGTCTTCCTCAGCCTCGCCCGGCGCACGCAAGGCCTCGTCCACCGCCAGGTGACTCTCCTCGACGCGATGGAGCGCCGGGAGCACGACGCCGACGAGCTGGAGGACCTGTTCCGCGTCGACCACCTCGCCACCCGGATGAGGCGCAATGCCGAAAACCTCATCGTCCTGTCCGGTGCGGCGCCCGGGCGCGCCTGGCGCCGAGACGTGCCCATGATCGACGTGGCGCGCGCGGCGACTCAGGAGGTGGAGGACTACACCCGGGTGACGGTGTTGCCGTTCGGCTCGGTTGGCCTGGCCGGCCGCGCCGCTGGTGACGTCATCCACCTGTTGGCGGAACTTGTCGAGAACGCCCTGTCTTTCTCACCCCCGAACACCGAGGTCGAGGTGCGGGGGCAGGAAGTGGCGCGCGGCTTCGCCATCGAGGTCGAGGACCGCGGTCTCGGCATGAGCGAGGAAGAACTCGCCGAAGCCAACGACCGCATCGCCAGCCCCACCGAGTTCAACCTGGCCAACGCCAAGCAACTGGGCCTGTTCGTGGTCAGCCACCTCGCCCAGCGGCATGACATCAGCGTCAAGCTGAAGGCCTCGCCCTACGGCGGGACCACCGCGGTGGTGCTCATTCCGTCGGAGTTGGTGACCAAGCACGACGCCCCCGTCGGGACGAGTCCCGAGGTCGGCGGCCTGTCGGCCGGCCGGCCCAGTGTCGGCCGCGGCGGCGGGCTGCCCGCCACCGAGGAACGACAGGGGTCGGTCGTGCTGACGGAGCCGCTCCCCGGCCACCAGCCCACGATGGAACTGCCGGCGGTCGGCTCGCGAGAGCCGCAGCGCAGGGCCGCCGATGACCCCGCCACCGGGATGCCGGAGCCGACTGGCGCCGCCACCCAGGTGAGACAGCGCGCACAGCCCAACGCCGATCGCACCCCACAAGGGCTGCCCGTGCGGGTCCGGCAGGCGAGCCTCGCGCCACAACTGCGGGCCGACGCCGACCCAGCGTCCGAGGCGTCCGAGGAGACCGCCACGGCTAGGTCGCCGGAACAGATTCGCAAGCTCATGAGCCGCTACCAGACCGGCACGCGCCGTGGACGCGACGACGCGCGTCTGCTCACCGACGAAGACGCAGAGTCCCTGGTCGCCGATGATTCGCCGGCGAGTGGGACCGATCGGTAGAAAGAGGAACGCACGTGCAGCAGCAGAACTCTTCGAGGTCCGATCTGGCCTGGCTGCTCGATGACCTGGTCAGCCGTGTCAAGCAGACCCAACACGCCGTAGTGCTCTCGGTGGACGGCCTGCTGATGGCGTCCTCCGCCCAGCTCGGCCGCGAGGACGCCGAGCAACTGGCCGCGATCGCCTCGGGCATCCAGAGCCTCGCCAAGGGCGCCGGACGCCACTTCGGCGGCGGGCCCGTACGACAGACCGTGATCGAATTGCAGTCGTCGTTCCTGTTCGTCACGGCGGCTGGCCATGGTGCCTGCCTGGCCGTCCTCGCGGCCGAGGACGCCGACGTCGGTCTGGTCGCCTACGAGATGGCCATGGTCGTCACGAGGGCGGGCAAGTACCTGGCTTCCCCAGCTCGGGGCGACGTCCAGCTCACCAGGAGGTAGAAGCCGTCCATGACGAGGCCTGAAGCAGAACCGCTGTGGGTCGATGACGAGGCCGGACCGGTGGTGCGGCCCTACGCCATGACCCGCGGGCGGGCCAGACCGAGGAACGGCTTCAACGTGATCTCACTCGTGACCGCAACCCGGGCGGCGCTGCCCATCGACGTCGGGCTGGTGCCCGAGCACGCTCGGATCATCGAGATGTGCCAGCAGCCGCTGGCGTTGGCAGAGGTCGCCGCCTATCTCCGACTGCCGCTGAACACGGTTCGTGTTCTGCTTGACGACCTGGTCGCGCGCCAACTGGTGCAGATCTCCGAACCCCGTCCGCCTGCCACTCTTCCCGACGACAGCGTATTCGAGGCGCTCATCCATGGACTACGAGAACTCTGACCGGGGGGATCAGACGATCCTGCCCACCGCAGTCAAGATCCTTATTGCGGGTGGCTTCGGCGTAGGCAAGACCACCCTCGTCGGATCGGTCAGCGAAACCCAGCCGCTGCGCACCGAAGAGGTCCTCTCCGAGCAAGGCATCGGCGTCGACGACATCTCCGGCGTGGAGACGAAGGCCACCACCACGGTGGCCATGGACTTCGGGCGCATCAGCTTCGGCGACGACCTGGTCCTCTATCTCTTCGGCACCCCGGGGCAGGACCGTTTCTGGTTCATCTGGGACGAGCTGGCGCTGGGCGCTCTCGGTGCCGTGGTGCTTGCCGACACGCGTCGCCTGGCCGACTGCTTTCCGTCCATCGACTACTTCGAGGGCCAAGGTCTGCCGTTCATCGTCGCCGTGAACTGCTTCGACGGCTCTCGGAAATACAGCCTCGACGAGGTGAAGATGGCGTTGAACCTCGACCCGGAGGTGCCCGTCATGCTGTGCGATGCCCGGAAACGCGAGTCCAGCAAGGAAGTCCTCATCGCTCTGCTTCAGCACGTGATGAAGGGGCGCGGCCTGACTCGCGAGCCCGAGTCCGTCGGTTCCTGACGGCCGGCCGGGTTCTGCAGCACGCCGTCCTCACTACCCGGCACTGCTGCCCAGGCCGGTGGTAGGACCGGCGATCGACACCAGGTCGCCGAGTGCGTGCGCCAGACGCAGCGGCCAACCGGCGACGAACTCGGCGGGCTCGTCCACGGCGAAGTCGGTGCGCAACAGGGCAGGTGTCTCCGCGTATTTGCGTACCCACGAGACGACCTCGGACGGCCGCACGCGCCGGGCCACCCCCAACGCTTCGGCCGCGCCGGCGTTCCATTCCTCCTGACCAGGAACCACATCGACGATGAGGGTCGGCCGGCCGCTGAAGGCCGCCTCGTTGAGGGTGAACCACCCGGCCTTGCCGATGACCAGGTCGCAGGCCGCCAACAGCACCTCGAAGTCGTCGGACGCCCCCCGCACCAACCATTGCCGATGGGCGGCGAGGTCGTGGAACCGGGCCAGCAGTGCCTTGTTGTCTCCCGCGTTGAGGATCAACTGCACGTCCAGGTCACTGCCGGCCAGCTGCCGGGCCGCCGCGAGCACCCCTTGTCCCAATCCCGCGCCGCCTGCCGTGAGCAACACCGTGAACCGCTGGCCGAGGCCGAGCATGTCCCGGCATTCGGCCTGCTGGCGACGCGCCCGTAGCGCAGGCAGGACGGGTGCGCCGACGACCCGGACGTGGGACGCGGGCCCGAGCAGCCGGACGGCGTGCTCCCGGGTGCCCGGATCGGTCAGCAGCAGTCGGTCGTAGCGGCCGTGGAACCAGATCGTGTTGACCGGCCCGCTGTCCGTTACCAGCTGAACAACCGGCACGTCGGTGGCGGCTCGTCGCCGTACGCACAGGTAACCCGCCACCGGATGGGTGGCGATCACGAGATCCGGCGACATCCGCCGTAGCCAGCGTGCCGCCGATCTGCCGACCGCGAGGTCCGACAGCCGGCAGACGATGCCGGGCCACCTGCTCGCCACCCGGTAGAGCCCGCGGTGCGGATGACCGCGCAAGCGGCTCGTGGACCATCGATAGGCGGCACGAAGAGCCCGGTCGAGGCGTAACGGTCGGAAGAGGTGGACGCAGATGTCCTCGACCGCCACGTCGAGGTCGGAATTGCACTGACGGAGCAGCCGGCCGACGGCCTCGGCCGCCCGCATGTGGCCGTCGCCGAAGGGCGCACCAACGACGAGCACCCTTCGTATCGCCCTGTGCGCCACTGCCTGCACCAACCAGCCTTGTCCGTAGTTTCGCCTGATATCCCCGGATCGTGTCGACGTATACCCGGCCGCTGGCGCGGAGTCCGGGCCCGGACGCCGGTTTCGGCTCCGCTGCCCCACGGAGGCAGCCAACGGCACGTTTGTCGGCAGTCGGCCGTAGCGCGGTACCACGTTCGTCCGGTGGCGAAAGCTTCATCGCGGCGTCATCGGCCGGTTACGGTCTCGGCGTCTGGCACCGGGACAGTGACCGTCCGACGCCCGGCCCACGGACACCGGCGTCGCCACATCGTCCCGTCGCACGCCAAAGGCAGGCCGCCGTGTCCGAGCCCGTCACCGGCACGCTCGCCGAGATCGTCGCCGACGTCCTTCCCACGTACGCGCCGGAAGCCGTCATCACCGAGTTGGTCGAGGCGGCGACCCGGCAGGTGTTCGCACCGGACCCGCTGGCCGATCCGGTCGCGGCCCTCACCTGCCCGGCGCCCGCACCGCAGCCGGCTGATCCGGCCGCCGCGGCCGTCGCCCGCGCCGGCGTCGACATCCGTCCGGTCGACACGCACCTCGACGTCGCCGCCGCCGTCAGCGTCCTCGACGGGGTCTTCGCCCCGGGGGCGGGACACCACTTCTATCCGCCGAGCTTGCTGCGTCACCTGCTCGCGGCCGGCGCGCCGGTGCTGCTGGCCTGGGACGGCGAGACGCCCGTTGGCGTGGTGCTCGGGTTGGTGGGGTGGACCGCCAACGGTCGGCCGATGGTGCAGTCCGGTCCGATGGCGGTGCTGCCCACCGCTCGCGGCCGCGGCGTGTCGATCGCGTTGAAGCTCGCCCAGCGGGCCTGGGCGCTTGAGCGGGGCGTGACCGAGATCCGCTGGACGTTCGACGCGATGGCCCCGGTCAACGCCAACCTCAACCTGCGCCGGCTCGGTGCGACCGTGGAGGCGTTCCTACCCGGCTACGAAGGCCTCCGCGACGCCACCAGCCCCACCCCGTTGCCCTACGACCGGTTGCTCGTCGCCTGGCACCTCGCCGGCACTTCCGCCGTACCCGTCGACGGCGACGCCGAGCCGGTGTGGGCGGTCGCCTCCGCCGATGGGCTGCCGGTGCTCGACCCTGCCTGGGCCCTCGCTCCCGCCGCGCTGGTCGCCTTGCCGGCCGACATCTCCACGCTGCGTCGGGACGACCCGGCCACGGCCAGCGCCTGGCAGCACGCCGTCGGCGGCGTGCTGCGGGAGGCGCTCGCCTCCGGGTGGCAGGCCGGCTGGGATCCCTGCGGCGCCTACCGGCTCACCTCGCCCACCCGGTGACCGGAGGCAGTCCGCCCGCGCCTGCGGTCACCCGGTCAGGGTCCGCAAAGTCGCGGTGGCACGGCTTACCCATCCGAATCACACAACTTCTTCACACCCAACCGGTTAGCTCCTGATCATCAAGTCAGGAACCACGCCGATGGGGATAGCCGGATGTTTGACTACGACGGCCGTACGGGGTACGAGCCGATCAGCGACGTCGACCGCAAGGAGTTCCACGAGCAGGGCTTCCTGCTGCTGCGTCGCGTGCTGACCGAGGAACATCGAGCGGCGCTGGAGGAGGCGGTGGACCGGATTCACGTGCGGGCGACCGCCGCCGGCAGCACCAGCGCGGACGGGGCCCTGCACCTGCTCGGGTTTCTGGAGCGTGACGACCTCTTCGGTGACCTGCTCACCCATCCCATCACGTTTCCCTATGTGTGGGGGCTGCTCGGCTGGAACATCTACACGCATCACAATCATCTGGACGTGACCCCACCGGCGCGGGAGCCGGAGCGCCCGTACTGGGGATGGCATCAGGACGGCTATCGGCAGAATTCCGACCCGGAAACGCTGGATCCGGAGCTGCCACGGCCGATGTTCTCGCTCAAGGTGGCGTACGTTCTGTCCGACCTCACCGAGACGGGTCGCGGCGCCACGAAGATTCTTCCCGGCAGTCACGTGCGGAACACCCTGCCTCGGCCGGACGACGTGTCGGTGCACCATCCGGACCCTGATGGCACGGTCGAGATCACCGCCGAACCCGGCGACGCGTTCGTTTTCGACCGCCGGCTGTGGCACTCCCGATCGACCAACCGCTCCGCCGTCACCCGCAAGATGCTCTTCGTCGGCTACACGTACCGCTGGATCCGCCCTCTCGACGACCTGCACGTCGACCGGGAGGGGTCGTGGTGGGCGGCCCGTACGCCCGTACAGCGCCAGTTGCTGGGCGAAGGGAAGCACACGGCCAACTACTGGGGCATCAACTGGGACGGCCAGGTGGACGACGGGATTCCCCTGCGCCACGAACTCAAGCAACGGCAGCTGCTCGACCGGGAGATTCCCTGGCTCCGCTGACGTCGCAGGCACGGTTACCCTCTGCCGCGAGGGCCGCGCGACGGCCTCGCGGAACACCAGCAGCGGCGCCACATCGGTGACGATCAGGTGGCCGGCTCGCCCGGGCGAGCCGGCCATCTCAGGGGGCCGACGGGAGGAGTGACACATGGGCGGACGGATTCTGGTCGCCGAGGATGACCCCAAGCAGGCCAACCTGATTCGCCTCTACCTGGAGCGCGAGGGACATACCGTGTTGCTGGTCAACGATGGGCGAACCGCCCTCGACCACGCCCGGACCCGCCGTCCCGACCTGGTGATCCTCGATGTGATGATGCCGATCGTCGACGGACTCGACGTGTGCCGGATCCTACGCGCCGAATCGGACGTGGCCATCCTGCTGCTGACCGCCCGCAGCACGGAGGACGACGTCCTGCTCGGCCTCGACATCGGCGCCGACGACTACATCGCCAAGCCGTACAGCCCGCGCGAGCTCACCGCCCGGGTGCGTGCCCTGCTGCGCCGGGCCGGTGTCGTCACCGCAGGGAACCAGGCGGTGCTGCGAGTGGGTGACCTGGAGGTCGACCCGGGCCGCTTCGAGGTACGGGTGGCGGGCCGACCGGTCACGCTGACCGCCAAGGAGTTCGGGATCCTTGAGGTGCTCGCCACGGAGCCGGGGCGGGCGTTCACCCGGGCCCAGATCATCGATCGAGCATTCGGCTTCGACCATTTCGTGCTGGAACGCACGGTCGACGCCCACGTGGTGAACCTTCGCCGCAAGATCGAGACCGACCCCTCGTCGCCGCGCTACGTGCAGACCGTCTTCGGCCGTGGCTACCGGCTCGTCGCTGCCCGGTCGGGGTCCGACCACTCCGGCTCGGCGGGTCTGACGCCGCGCCCCGACCCGCAGTTGTCGTCGGCCGACCTCGGTGGCCCGTCGGTTCGGCCGCGGTCGGATCGTCGGTCGTGAGTTTCCGGCTGCGACTACTGCTGCTGGTCGTCCTCGTCGCGGTGACCGCGACCGTAGCGACCGCCTGGCTGACCCTGCGCCAAGCGTCCCAACAGGTCCTCGACTCGGCGGCGGCCGATCAGACGCAGGTCGACCTGGTCACCGACCAGTTGTCCCGCTACGGCCAGGAGCACGGGACGTGGGCGGGGGTGGTCGACCTGGTACGGGATCTGCGAACCAAGACCGGCCAACGGATCCACGTGGTGACCGAGTCCGGTGTGGTGTTGGTCGATACCGACACTGAGGAAGGCCGCACGGCCCGCCCCGTCGGAAGCAGCAGGGCCATCGTCGATCCCCGGCCGACCTTGCCGCTCATCGACGTGGGATGGGACGCTCCGAAGGTCACCGCCCAAGCGATCGCCGACTACCGCCACACCGCACGGTACGCGGCCTGCCTGACCACCTGGAAAATCCGGCTGGACCGCTCGACCGACCAGTTGGGCCTGCCGAAGTTCACCGCCGAGCCACAGACGTCACCGGACCTCAAACAAGCCCTGATCAGCTGCGAGCAGGACGCCACCGTCCCCGGCGACGAAGCCGAGGCGATCCAGCGGGTGCGATCCTGCCTCCCGGCCCAGGATGCCGGGGACGGTGTCGCAGCGCCCCTACCGCTCCATCCGCGGGCACCGTTTGTCGATCCAACGATCATGGGGGATCAGCGACGCTGCCTGGCCGGCGCGTTCACCGAGGGGATCCGTGACGTGTCGCCCGAGCCGATCCGGGTCTACTTCGGCAACCGCGGCGAGACGGCTCGCCCCCTGGCGACCGGTCCGCTGCTCGCCGCCACCGCCGGCGTGGCCCTCGTGGTCATCCTGGTCACCACCCTGTTGAGCCATCGGGTGCTGCGCCCGATCCGGACCCTGACCACCGTGGCCCAGCATCTCGGCCGAGGCGACCTGGACAGCCGGGTCCCGGTGCACGGCAACGACGAACTGGCCAACCTCGGCCGCTCGTTCAACCGGATGGCCGACTCTCTGCAACGCGGCGAGGAACGACAGCGGCGGCTGATCGCCGACGTGGCGCACGAGCTACGTACCCCCTTGGCCAATCTGCGCGGCTACCTCGAAGCACTCGCCGACGGTGTGATCGCCCCCGACCCTGAGCTTTTCGCCTCTCTGCACGAGGAAGCCGTGCTCCAGCAGCGGATAGTCGACGATCTTCAGGTCTTGGCGCTGGCCGAAGCGGGGACACTCGCCTACCACCGGGTGACGGTCGACGTGGCCGAACTCCTGGAGACCTGCCGGACCGCGCACCGGGCGCGGGCGGAGGCTGTCGGAGTGACCCTGGCCGTCCACGTCGAGTCGCCGGCCGCTCCGGACGCGCCTGCCGAGCCGCCGTTGGTGAGCGCCGACCCGGACCGGCTGCGGCAGGTCCTCGGCAACCTGATCACGAACGCGGTGCGGGCAACAGCGCCCGGCGGCAGCATCTCGCTGCACGTCACCCGGACCGGCGGGGCGGCCGTGATCCGAGTGGCCGACACCGGCAGCGGTATCGAGCCTTCGGCGTTGCCGCGCATATTCGACCGGTTCTGGCGGGCCGACCCGGCTCGTGGCCGGCACACCGGTGGTGGCGGGCTCGGGCTCGCGATCGCTCGGCAGATCGTCACCGACCACGGTGGGACCATCGAGGTCGCCAGCCAGATCGACGTCGGAACCACCTTCACCATCACCCTACCCATCGTCGAGTGACGGCCCCCGCAGGTGAAATCGCCCGCTCGCAGGTCCAGGGGTACGCGCACTACCCTTCACGCCATGTCCCGAAGGCCGACCCGGTGTGAAATCACATGATCAGGAAGTTGCGAGGCGCGGTCGCTCTCCTGCTCGTTGCGCTTCTCGCGACGACGATCGTGGGCCGAATCACGGGTGCGCGTCCGTTCGGCATCAATATGGCGGCAGCGTGGCCCAGAATCGAATCTGTGTCCGACCCGGATTTCGCGTACCACGACGGGCCCCCGGCCACGCCGGCTGATCTTTTCGACGGGACGGCGACCCTGGCCCTGGCGGCCGGATCCCCGTTTCCCGACGCGATCGGGAGCCACGCCGAGAGCACCTCGGTGAGCTGGAACGGGCAATACCTGATGTACTACCGGACCTTCATCAGCCTCACGGGAGAAACCTGTTCCATTCCGCAGGGCGTGGCGTTGGCGACATCGAGCGACGGCGGCGCCACCTGGACACCGGACAACGGCGGACGTCCGTTGCCCGGCCTGCAGACGGTCCAGCGGGGGCAGAGTTGCCGCTTCGACGACAGCGTCGAAGGCACCTGGGTCTACTCGCCGGACGTCATCGCCGACGGATCCCGCCTCGTCATGGTGTTCGAGCAGCGTGACCACGACCCGAACTACGTCGCGCCCGGGCAGGGCCGCAGCCTGCACTCCATTCGGTATGTCACCAGCCCGGACGGGCGTAACTGGTCGAACAGCACGCTTCTGCTCGCACCTGGCGCGGTCGGCGATTGGGACGACGAGGTCGGGACACCCGATATCGAAAAGGACGGGACCGGCTACATTCTGACGTTCCACGGCCACGACGCGACGGGGCGTATGAAGCAGACGCGCGGGGTGATTCGGCTCGACGCGCTGAACGGCGAGTACACCGGCGCCCGCCAGAAGATCAACCTGTCGCCAACCCCGGACTGGGCCAATTTCGGGGTGGGCAAGGCGGACATGACCCGCGAGCCCGACGGCGACTGGTACATCGCCTTCGAGGCCTTCTCGGGCGCCAGCGGCGCGTGCGGCCGTACGGACACCCAGACGGTGGTCGGCATCGCCCGTAGCGCCGACGCCGTGAACTGGTCGGTGGCACCGACCCCGTTGATCTACGGCCGTGACGGGCTCAGCTGCGGTTACGACATGCCCTCCTGGCAGTTGCTCGGAAATGTTCGGGGCATCGTCACGCCCAACGACCCGCCAGAGGGCGGCAGCCTGGTGCGCTGGAACATTGTCCGCAAGCCGGCGCGGAGCCAGTCGTAACCTTCGCCCGTGCCGCGTTCCTCCAGCTCACGGCCGGTGCCGCCGGTTCACCGGTGCCGCCGGATGCGCTCCCAGGTGCGCGGCGGCTCCAGCCCTACATCGGTGCGTAGCGCGGTGGCGACCGGGGCGCTGCCGCCGGCGACCGCGGTGACCCGACCGTGTTCGGCCTCGGCCGGCAGCCGCGGCGGCACGGTGGGAATGTCGAGGTCCAGCCGTACCCGCATGCCAGGCCAGCCCACCACCGTCAGGTCCTGCGCGGCGTTGAGCGTCGTGCCGGCGCCGAGTGGCCCCCGCACCGTGGCGACCTGATCGCCGGCCCGGACGACCGGATGCACCCCGATCGCGGTGGCGGCGGTGCGGACCAGCGGCCGCGTCGCCCGGAACACCCGGTCCAGCTGTACGGGGGTGTCGGCACCGGGCTGTCCCAGGACGGCGCCCACGACGGTGAGCTTCCGACCGGCCACCTTGACAACGGCGGCGAAGACGAGACAGCCACCGGCCTCGTCGGTGGACCCGGTCTTGATCCCCACGACACCGTCGTGGCCGACCAGCGAGTTGTAGTTCCGCACGGTGCCGGCGACCGGCAGGGTCGCCTCCTTCTGTGCCACGATCTCCGCGAACGCCGGCAGTTTCATCGCCTCGCGGGCCAGGGTCACCTGGTCGACGGCGGTGCTCACGGTGCCCGGGTCGTACCCGGACGGATCGGTGTAGTGGGTGTTGGTCATGCCGAGCGCGGCGGCGGTGTCGTTCATCTTGGCGACGAATGCCTCGATGCTGCCGGCATCCCAGGCGGCGAGGATCCGCGCCATGTTGTTCGCCGACGGCAGCAGCACCGCCTGGAGCGCCTGGCGTTCGGTGAAGACCGCGCCCGCGACGACCGGCACGAGCGACTCCTCGCGGGCCAGCTCCGCCGGGTACGCGGCGGCCTGCTGCGCGCTGACGGTGAGCTTCGGCCCCTGCTCACCCCGGTGGAGGGGATGCCCGGTCAGGATGACGTACGCCGTCATCACCTTGGTCACGCTCGCGATCGGCACCGGCTTGCGTCCACCCGACGTGCCCAGCGAGCCGACCCCCTCGACCATGAGGGCGGCCTGCCCGTCCTTCGGCCACGGTATCGCCGGGGCCGTGCCGGGAATGACCATCGACGCGGGCACGGTCCGCGTGACCGTCGGAGCGGGCAGCGAATGGCGCAGCGGCGCGACCGCCACCAGCACGGCGGCGGCCAGCAGCAGCGTCAGCAGGCTACTGATCAGCCTCCACGGGCCGCGTGCGCGATGTCGGCCCCGGCGTCGCGGCGGGACCGGCTCACTCACCTGAGTCGTCGCGGCATCGCGCATCCTGATCTCTCTCCCCCGGTGTGACGGAGCGCGCGGGCCCCCGGCTTCAGTCGAGAGGCTAGCGTGTCGATCACGATCCACGACGGACAGCTGATATATAACTCGATGCCGCATACGCGCACCTTGTGTCCGTCACCGGTGCCCGCGGACAGCTTGACGAAGCGGAGTACGTTCGGAAGATGGCGTCGGTGCGGTCGATGGCTCCGCCGTCGGTGCGAAAGGATGTCGACTTCGTGCTTGAATTCACGCGGACATCTGGGACCTGCGATCGCTTGCGACGCCCTGCGGGCGTCAGACCCTCACCCCGGATCGGATGACGAGGACCAGTGACAGGTGAGCGGCGTCGGTGCCAGGCCCACCGACACGGGTGGACCTGACATGCTCGGGGTTCTCGGGCCGGTTGAGGCGGCCGTACGGGACGGGCGTTACGACGAGGCCCTGCGCCACCTCGCGGCGGTGCCGGCGGACGCGCCGCTGCCGGCGGCACTGGCCTGGCGTCTCGGCGTGCTGCTGCATCAACGGGGGCGGTTCGACGCGGCCGACGCCTGCTACCGACGCGCGGCCCTCGACGGGGCAGCCCAGCAGGCGTCCGCGCTGGCGGACCGGGCCCAGGTGCTCGCCGGGTGGGCGGCGACCCGCTGGGCGAGAGGCGACCAGGCGCCGGCCCGGCAACTCGCCGAGGAGGCCGTCCGCGTCGCGGAGCAGAGCGGGGACGACGCCGCGGTGGCGGCGGCGTACGTGGCCCAGGCGTTGGCCGCGTTCGGCGACGGCGACCGGGCCGACAACGAGTACGCGTACGCCCGGGCGCTGGCGGCGGCCGAGCGAGCCGGTGACTTCGGCCAGCAGCTCCGCATCCGGTGCAACATCGGCTCACGGCTGGTGGAGGAGGGGCGTTACCGGCCGGCGGTCGAGGAACTCCAAGAGGCGGTCCGCCTCGGCGAGTTGCTCGGCCATCAGACGCTGCTGGCGCTGGCGCTGCACAACCGGGCGGAGGCCTGGTTGGGGTTGGGCGAGTTGCGCCGCGCGCGTAGCGACGCGGACGAGGCCCTGGCCCGGTGGCAGCGGGTCGGATCGCCGCTGGCGGCCTTCGGGCTGACGCTGACCGCCCGGGTGCACCGGGTGCGCGGCGCGGCTCGCCAGGCGATGGCCGCCTACCAGGCGGCGCTGGCGATGGGAGAGCCGGACGGCAACGCCCAGGTGTTGGTCGAGGCGTGCGCGGGGCTCGCGCGGATCAGCTACACCGACAACCCGGTGGCGGCGGCGCAGTACGCGGAGCGGGCCCTGGCCATGCCCAGCGCCGGCGGGCCCACCGTTGCCGAACTGGCCGCGGGCTGGGTCGCCCTCTGCTCCGGTGACCCACAGACCGCCCTGCGGTACGCCGAACGGGTCCGGGCGGAGGCCGGCCGCCGCCGGGACGCCGCCGGGCTGGCCGAGGCCATGGAACTCGCCGTGCTCGCCTCCCACCGGGCCGGCCCTGAGGAGGCCGCCACCCGGGCGGTGCGTCGTCTCCTCGCCAGCCTGGTCGAGGCAGCGGCCATCTGGGCTGAACTCGGCAACGAGTTCGCCCTCGCCACCAACGCCCTCCTGCAGGCGCGCCTGGGCGGCGACCAGGTGGCGGAGGAACTGGCATACGAACGGCTCAGCCAGATCGGCGTGCAGGAAGGAGCCTGGCAGGTCGCCGGTCCGTTGGCGGCGATCGGGCCGACGCCCGTCCCCGAGGTCGAGGTGCAGACCTTGGGTCAGTTCACCGTACGGCTGGCCGGGGTGCCCGTGCCGGTGGCCAGCTGGCAGTCCCGCAAGGCGCGGGACCTGCTCAAGATGGTGGTCGGGCAGCTCGGAAAGCCGGTCGCTCGCGAGTCCCTGGCCACCGCGCTGTGGCCGGAGGCGCGCACCGAGGTGGCGCTGCGCCGCCTGTCGGTGCTGATCTCGACGGTTCGGGGCGTACTCGATCCGGATCGGCGGCATCCGGCGGACCGCTACCTCGCGACCGACCCGGCCACCGTGCGGATCAACCCGGCGCACGTCGCGGTGGACGCGCTGCGTTTCTACGAGGCGGCCCGCGCGGCCATCGCGGCAGACGGCGCGAGCCCGACGAGGGTCCGGCCGAGCGGCAGCCCGACCCCGGCAGGTGCCGCGCCCGGTGGCGGGGCCGCCCTCGACGACGGCGATGTCCGGCTGCTGAGCCGCCTGGAGGCGGTGGTGACCATGTACGCCGGCGATTTCTGCGACGACGGCGAGGCCGCCGCGGACTGGGTGCGGCGGCCCCGTGCCGTCCTGGTCGACCTGCACCGGGAAGCGATCCACCGGCTGGCGAGGCGGTGTCGGCAACTGGGCCGCACCGAGGCGGCGATCGGGTGGTATCTGCGACTCACCGCCGAGGACGGCTACGACGAACCGGCCCACCTGGGGCTGATCGGCGCGTTGTCGGCTGCTGGGCGGCACGGCGAGGCCAGCCGCCGCTACCACGAGTACGTCGCGCGGATGCGCGAGATGGACGTTGAGCCCGCCCCGTTTCCCTCCCCGAGCGGGGCGCGCCCGTCCGCCTGAACAATTCCTGAACGGCTCCCGAAACCGGCCGATCAGACTGATCAAGTGGACGGACGCGGGCCGCGTTGCCGGTCATTGCCGGCAGGGGCCGCGGATCGTCATGGCGGTCGGACGTATGCGCGGCGGTCGGTTCGCGCTCGTCAGAGGGGGATCGATGACACGAATTCGGGGGAGTGTTGCCGCACTGGCGGTCGGGCTCCTGTTGGCGGGCTGCGGGCCGGATGACTCGGCACCAGCGACGAGCGGCGCCGGCTCGGCCGGCGCGACCACTCAGCCCGACGGCGGGAAGGCGACAGCCCAGGCCGGCGGCGGGGACGGCACAAGCCAGGGCAACTCGGGTGGCGGCGGTCGCTGGTGTGAGGCGGTTGAGGCGTGGAGTGACGCAACCCTGGCGTTGATCGGGACGGGCAAGGTCGAGAAGGCCGACCAGGACCGGGCACGTGCCCGACTGAAGGACCTGAAGGCGGCGGCGCCGGCCGAGATCAAGACGCAGGTGGCGGCGGTCAGCGAGTTCTTCGCCGTGGTCATCGACACCGCCGGCAAGAGCCCGGCCGATGATCCCATGGCTTTTGCACGCTGGGCGGGGGTCAAGGAAAAGCTCGACACGGGGATGCCGCCGGTGTCGGAGTACACGGCGAAGCACTGTCCGGGGCTCGAAAAGAGGCTGGAACAGGTGGGCGTGTCGTGACCGGACGGGCGGCTGTCGGCCGGTGGCTGCTCGTGGCGCCGGCCACCGTACTGCTGCTTGCGGCGTCAGGGTGCGGGCGATCGGAGGAACCATCCCGGGCGGCGAGCGCCGACCGTGAGCCGTCGACGACCACCTCGACGGCTCCGGGTGAGGATGACGCATCGTCCGCCGCGGCCGACAAGCCGGCCCCGAAGGCGTGCGATCTGGTGACCGATCAGGAGGCGGCCGCGCTGGCCCGGCTCAAGCTCGACCCGAAGCGGGTCGGCGAACAGAGCTGCACGTGGACGGCGCCGGTCACCGGCCCGACCGGCCAGGTGGAGGTCTATGTCGGCGACGGTGCGAAGAAGACGCTCGACATCGAGCGTCAGCTGAGCCACGAACTGGAGCCGCTGTCCGGCGTCGGCGACGAGGCGTACCTGGACACGCAGGCGAATGAGGTCTTCGTCCGCAAGGCGGACACGTGGGTCGAGATCCGCCTGGTGCTGCTGAACGACCCGAAGGAGAACCACAAGCCGCTGAAGGAGTTGATCCGGGTGGTGGCCGACCGGCTGTGAGCGGGGCAGAGGCGAACATGCGCAGGCGCAGGTGGGCGGCGTTCGGACTGGTCGTGATCCTGCTGACCGCCGGGTGCGGTGCGGCCGATCGCGGTGGCGACGCCGTCACCGACGACCGGTACGGGTACGGCCCGAAGCCGGACAGGTCGGTGGTCTACCAGCCGGACGTCGTGCTCGTGGAGGGCGGCAGCCGAGTGATCCGGTCGGTGAGCAAGGACGGGTTCACCTACGTGATCGACGGCAAGGCCCGGGGTGTCAAGGACATCGTGCCCGGGAAGATCATGTTCGCCACGAGCGAGGCGGTCGGCCGGGTGGTGAAGGTCGAACGGTCGGGCGGCGACAAGGCCGTCACCCTGGCCCCGGTGCGGCTGACCGATGTGGTGCGGGATGGCCACTTCACGTTCGATCAACCGCTCGATGTGGAGGCACAGCGGTTCGTCCCGCTCCCTGACCTGCTCGGCGAGGTCGTCGACGGGGGCCCGGCCGGGTCGGCGCCGGTCGTCCCGGATGCCGGGCAGGCGACCGGGCTGGGGGTGAACGCCTTCGGTTCGGGCGGGTTCCGGCTGGCCGCGCCGCCGATCGTCCTCGCTCCGAGGCGCGAGCCGGGGGCGCGGGGAGCCAGGAGCAGCAAGCAGAAGGTCGGCGAGTGGGACGTTGAGGCGTACAAGGACCGGTCGAAGTTGGGGCTGACCGCCTCACACTCGACGGCGGCGCAGCGTCTCAAGGTCGACTTCGATATCCAGTTGCTCCTGCGGGACCTGCGGGTGTGGGGGGACGTCCGGGTGACCAACGGCGTGATTCCCCACCCGCAGTTCCGCATCGACGGGGTCGAGGGGCTCGCCATCACCATCGCCGCCGGCGTCGAGGGCGGGTTGGCGGACAACAAGAAGATCAAGATCGAGCTGCCCATCGAGGTGAAGCAGCCGATCCTCATCGGAGGATTCCCGGCGACCCTCACGCAGACGTTCAAATTCCTCGTCACCACGGGGTTCTCGGCGAAGAACGGCAACATCAAGGCCACCGGCAGATGGGGGCTCGACGGCCCGATCGGGTATGTCCAGTCGAACGTCCTGACACCGACCTTCTCCGTGCGGGACAGCATCGTGAAGTCCATCCGCGGCGTCTCGATCGGCGTCGAGGGCCTCGTCGTGGCCGCGGAGTTCCGCTTCGGCTTCATGATCGGCCTGCCGGTCGCCGGTGCCGGGCCGTTCGTCGGCATCGTGGCGTCGGTCGGCGTGACCAACGGATCGGCGGCGGGCCGGATCGGTATGCCACTGCCCGTGGGGCCGGGAGTGAAATGCCGGGGATCCACCCTCGTGCTGACCGTCCGCGCCGGCGAGGGCATCAGCGTGTCGCAGCCGCTGGTCAAGGCGATCGAGCAGGTGCTGGGGGTCGGCATCCCCACGGAGGCCGACTTCATCAAGAAGGACATCGTCAACCGGACCGTCGTGGAGCCCGACGTGCCCCTGTGCCGGGACTGACCGGGCCCCCGCGGTCCCAGCTTCGCGCAGAGCGAGACGAGGCGACTCCGATCCGAGTCAGGGACGGATGCCGGGGCCGCGCGGCTGTCGATCGGCAACCGTTTTCTTTAGTGGCCCGCCCGTGCGCGCACTGCGGCTGGCGACACCGCAGTAACCCTGCAGCCACCTGGTGTTTTGTCACAGACTGATCACGACCCGCGAGAGCGTAGTGACATCGGATTCCAATAGCCGGATGATGCTCCTCTGTTGCCCCCCCCGCAAGCAGGCGGACCTCACGCACCCGGACCCGCCGCATCCCGATCGCTCTAGGAAGCTTGCGTCGGATACCGAGAAGGTGATCGCTCTGAGCACGACTGATTCTGCACCCCCTGCCGCGCCACCCGGCAAGCAGCGCCCGCCGTCAGGGATGGCCACCGAGCCCACGTCGCCCAAGCGTCGTCGGGCGTTCGGTTCGGTTGAGGTGTTGTGTGTGGTGCTCATTCTGGTCGGTGTTCTGCATCGGCAGTTGGGTGTGTGGGTGGCTGATGCGCGGTTGCAGACG
>NZ_JBEYIX010000036.1:0-59946 GCF_040636055.1 Micromonospora sp. NPDC006766
GTTCGAGTTCCCCGGCACCGACCCGGCGGTGCGCCAGCGGCTGGAGGCGGCCCCGACCCGGCCGCGGTCAGCTCGCGTGCACGGCGATGTTCGTCGCCCGTAGCAGCCCGACGACGCCCTTCACTGCCGCCAGGCCCTCCTGGTGGGCGCCGGCCTTGATCCGCCCCGACCAGTAGCCGTACCGGTCGGCGAGGATGCCGACGCCGGTCGACCCGGCCTGGATGACGCACGAGCCGAGCGGGTCGTCCGGCGCCTGCGCGGCCGGGGCCGCGGCGCAACCGACACCGAACCGTTCCTGTTGCACCAGCGGGCTCAGCCCGGAAACGTCACCCTGGCACGGGTCCCACTCCACCTGCTGCTTGCAGCTGGAATAGTTCGCCAACGCCCGCTGGTAGGCGTTGAACAGGTGCAGCGAGCCGGTGTTGTAGCTGTCCTGGCTGCGCGGCAGGCGGTAGTCCGCCGGCAACGACCGGACGCCGAAGAGCTGGCCGTGCAGCACGTCGTCCCGCTCCAGCGCCGACGACCAGCCCAGGTCCGAGAAGATCTGCAGCATCCGTACCGCGTCGGAGACCTTCTTGCCGGCGTCCCAGAGCTGCTGCGAGCTCGACCAGGTGCCCGCCGGCGGCCGGTCCACGCCGGTGCCGAGCGCCGCCGCCCGGTAGAAGTAGCGCTGCTTGCCGGTCAGCATGGCCTGGGCCTTGGTACGCGCCAGCGCCAGCGCGGCAGCGTTGTCCACCACGACGCCGTTGCTGTCCAGCGCCGCCCGGTACGTCGAGTTCCACTTGCTGTTGATGTAGTAGTCGGGTTCCCGGCAGTAGCCGCTCGGCGGGTTGGCTCGCTGGTCCCACAGGCAGATGTCGGTCAGGTGCGTCTTCCAGGTCACCGTCCGCACGTCCTGCCAGTCGCCGCCGAACCACTTCGCCTGCTGCCGGGCGACCAGCCGCAGGTCGCCGTTGGTCCGCTGCTGGCGCGGGCCGTCGTTCACCTCGACGTTGACGAACTCCGCGTCGAGGCAGGAGCGCAGCTGCGGCCGATAGGCCGGCGCCATCGCGTAGTTGGCCAGGTGGTAGACGTTCGGCAGCGCCGAGCGGTTGACCCGGTTCGGGGTGGTGAGGGTCGCGCTCGTCGGCCCCTCGCAGAGCGTGATGTTGGGTTTGTCCGCGATCCGGCCGGCGGCCGGGATGTCCTGGTCGACGCTCCCCCACATGTTGTAGTCGCGTTCGCCCTCCGCCCAGCGCACCGCCCGGCCGACCTCGTCGAGGGCGAACTTCCACTGGCCCATC
This sequence comes from Micromonospora sp. NPDC006766, assembly GCF_040636055.1. Classification (NCBI taxonomy): domain Bacteria; kingdom Bacillati; phylum Actinomycetota; class Actinomycetes; order Micromonosporales; family Micromonosporaceae; genus Micromonospora; species Micromonospora sp. NPDC006766. Next base: position 1,284 of record NZ_JBEYIX010000036.1, read on the forward strand.
GCCGCCTGGTAGTCGGCGATCAACCGCTGGAACAGGGCGTTGGTGGCACCGTTCGCGGCCGGCGCGCTGAACTGCCGCACCCGACGGTTGACCGCGTCGCCCGCGGCGATCGTGCTCTCCGTCTCGGTCGCGGCGACCTGGGCGGCGTACTGCGGGTTCTGCAGTTGCAGGATCAGGTTCGCCCGAGCGCCGAGCAGCCACGCCGACGGGTTGGCCACCCCGGAGGCCGGCTGGTCGCCGGGGGCGGGGGTGAGCGCGATGCCCCGGGCGCCGGCCCACTGGGCGAGGTAGTCGATCGACCCGGCCGGCAGGTAGAGGCCGACCGTGCCCACCGGATCGGAGAGCGACGTGCCGGTCGGGACGACGTACGGCGCCTGCCGGGCGCTGTCGGCCGCGAAGGTACGCGTCGGCGAGTCGGCCTGGTCGAAGTAGGTGGCAAACGAGTCGATCTTCGTGCCGGTGCGCGCCTCCCGGTGCACGTACCGGTCGACGCTGGCCTTCAGCGGCTGCTGGGCGATCTGCTCGAAGGCCGCCTGGCTGGCCAGCGCGAGGGTGTCCACCCGCTGATCGAGCACGAGCAACTGGCCGGCGATCACGGTGAGCTGGGCGCGTACCTCGGCGAGGTCCCGGGCCAGCGCGTCCAGTTGGGCGGTCAACGCGTCGAACATCGCGCCCAGCATCTTCTCGATCCGGTCGAACCGCCTGTCCATTCCCACGGCCAGCCGGTTGACCTGCACGCGCAGGGCCGCGATCTCAGCGCTGGTGGTCTCGTCAGCGCCGCCGCCGGAGGTGAACAGCGGAAGCAGGATCATCGCCGCGCCCACCAGGCCGCCGACCAGGGTGAAGGTCGACATGGCCAGTGCCGCCGTGGTGATGCCGGCCGCCGAGATCGCCGTGGTGTACGTGGTGATCGCCGAGATGACCCCGACCACGGCCTTCGCGATTGTCTCGATCTGCTTGCCGAACTGCTTGTCCACCATCCCGGCGAGCTTGCCGAGGACGGTGACGGCCTGGCCGAGCTTCTCGTTGAGCGTGCGGTCGGCCTCCGCCTTCGCCTTGGCCGCCGCCTCGTCCGCGCTGGTCGGCTTGTTCGGCCCGTCGATCGGGAACCGGTCGGACTGAGCGACCACGTCGGTCACCGCGGTCGCGGTCCGCTCGCGTAGCGCGGCGAGCGCCACGTCGAGCTGCGACTGGATCTCCGCCCGATAGGCGTCCCGGTCGTAGCGCTTCGCGGTGATCGCCGACAGGTTGAGGTTCCCGCTCAGGTCGGGCAGCTGCGCGAGTTCGTCCGCCGGGGTGTCGAGGCGTATGCCGAGCCGGGTGCCGACCGCCGTGTTCCACACCTCGACGAGGGCCGGATCGGTGGCGGCCCGGGCGTGCAGCGTGCCCCACACCTCGGTGAGCGCGCCCCGGGACACCATCTCCCACAGGTACTCCTGGGTGCCGCTGCGGACCTGTTCGATCGGCGGCACGATGCCGGCCAACTCCTCGCCGGTGGTGCTGCGGAGCAACCCCTTGACCGCCGGGCCGCCGACGACTGCTTCGCCGCTGCCGGCGAGCTTCTCCATCGCCGCGCCCAGCAGGTGCAGCTTCCGGGGTGACTCGTCGGATGCCGGGACGGCCTGCCCGACGAGGGCGGTGACGGTGTTCAGGTGGGCGTTGAGCGCCGCGCTGTCGGCCGCCGGGTGCGCGCCGCGCCAGTCGCTCAGCTCGGCGGCGAGCACGGCGTCCAGCAGGCCGCGGGTGCCGCCGTCACGAACTTGGACGACCGCCGCGAACAGGGTGTGGTGCACGGCCTGCTCGTCGTACGGGACGGGGTCGGCGGCGACCGCCGGCCCGGCCAACGCGACGACCAGGCTCGCGCCGGTCACGGCCGCGAGCCACCGGCGTGGGTGGCTCAGGCCCTTCGTGGGTCTCATGGATGTCCTTCCTTCGGCGTCCCTCGGATACGGGACGAGGTGCGGTTTCCATGAGGCCGCGGTGGAGTTGGCGGGCCCTTAACGTCGTCTTGGCGGGCTGGTGGTGGGGGTGGGAGTCGCCGGCTGTCGGATAACGGATCTCCAAGACGGCCTTGGCTCACTACGGTTGCGGCGTGACGACGATCGGTGTGCTCGGCCCCGTGTGGGCAACGCGGAACGGCACCCCGATCGAGCTCGGGGCGCCGCGACAGCGCGCGGTGCTGGCCCGGCTCGTCGCCGCCGGCGGTCATGTGGTGTCGGTCGACCGGCTCATCGAGGACCTCTGGTCGGGAGACCCGCCGCCGCGGGCCCAGGCCGCGCTGCAGGTGTACGTGTCGAACCTGCGCCGGGCGTTGGAGCCGGATCGCCCTCCCCGCCGTCCCGCCCGGATCCTCGTCACCGCGGCCCCGGGGTACGCCCTGCGGCTACCGACGCCGGAGGTGGATGCCTGGCGGTTCGAAGCGGCGCTGCGGACGGCGACGCGAGCCGTCGAGACGCAGCCGCAGGCGGCGGTGGCCGGTCTGGACGAGGCCCTCGCCGGTTGGGGCGGGGTCACGCCGTACGCCGAGTTCGTCGGAGAGTTGTGGGCGGACCGGGAGAGTGAACGGCTAAGCCGGCTACGGCTGACCGCCGTCGAACAGCGCGCCAAGCTGCTGCTCGACCTGGGCCGCGCCGATGAGGTGATCCTCGACCTCGATCCGCACGTCCGGGACAATCCGCTGCGGGAGCAGGCCGCGATGCTGCTCGCGGTAGCGCTGTACCGCCTCGGACGGCAGGCCGACGCCCTCGACGTGCTGCGCTCGGTGCGCGCCGCGCTGATCGAACAGGTGGGCATCGACCCCGGCCCCGAGCTGCGGAGCCTGGAGACGGATCTGCTTCGACAGGACCCGCGCCTAGGGCCGCCCGTCTCCCGGGTCGCCCGGCCGGCGGCCGTGGTCGGGCAGGCCGAGCCGCCAGCTGCCGTACCCGATCGGCCGCCTGCGGCGCAGCCACCGCTGGGTCGCGCGGGCGAGCTGGCCCGGATGCGCGCGGCGGCCGACCGCGTCACCGGAGCCGGCCTCGGCATCTGCTGGGTCGGCGCCGAAGCGGGCGGCGGAAAGTCGACGCTGGCCCGCCACCTCGCCGGGTCCCTCACCGCCGACGGCTGGACCACCGCGACCGGCACCTGCCCGCAGGTGGAGGGCGCACCACCGGCCTGGGTGTGGCACGAGGTGGTCACCGCCGCCCGTGGACGGTTTCCGCTCGACGAGTCGGAGGCCCGCGGCCTGCGGCTGCTGCTGGACAGCGGCGCCGCCACGCCTGCCGGCACCCGCGGGCAGTACGACGAGTTCCACCTCCGCCAGGCGCTGGCCGCCTACCTGTCCCGGCTGGCCGGGCACGGCCCGCTGCTCGTCGTGATCGAGGACATCCACCGGGCTGATGGTGAGACCCTGCGCATCCTGCGTCACCTCGCGGCTGCCCTCGCTGAGGCGCCCGTCCTGGTGGTGGCGACATTCCGTCCCGACGAGGTGACCGACGACGTCGTGGTGGCCCGGGCCGCGCTCACCGGCGTGCCGGCGGTGGAACTGGACCTCGGCGGCCTCGACGACGCGGCCGTCACCGAGCTGCTGCGTCGCCACGGCGTCGACACCGCCGACACCGAGCTGCTGCGCACCGTCCGGGAACGCTCGGCGGGCAACCCACTGTTCACGATCGAGCTGGCCAAGCTGATCGCGGCCGAAGGTCCCGGGTCGGCGCTCGACGGCATCCCCGCCGCGCTGGGTCACGTGCTGACCCGGCGGCTGGCACGGCTGCCGGCCGCCACGCAGACGGTGCTGCGGCACGCCGCCGTCCTGGGGTCGGACGCCGAGGTCGACATCCTGATCGCCGTCGACGGCGGCCCCGAGGAGCCGGTCCTCGACGGCCTGGAGGCCGGGGTGACCGCGGGTCTGCTCGTCGAACCCGAGCCGGGGCGGATCCGCTTCGCGCACGCCCTGATGCGGGACGCGCTCTATCACAGTGTCCCACTGCTGCGCCGCACCCGGATGCACCACCGAATCCTCACCGTGCTGCGGGAGCAGCGCGTCGACGACGTGGCGGCGCTGGGGCGGCACGCACTCGCCGCCCTCACCCCGGCCACCGCGCAGGACGCGGTCGGCCACCTGGCCGCCGCCGCCCGCCGGGCCGATGATCTCGGCGCGCCTCGGGAAGCTGCCGCGCACTGGGCCGGCGCGCTGCGCGCGGCCGACCTCGCCCCCGCCGTCCCGGCCCGGACCCGTCTCGACCTGCTCTGCCACCTGGCCACCGCGAGCGCACTCGCCGGTGACGTGCTGGCCGCCCGCGCCGCGCGCGCCGAAGCGGTGCGGCTGGCCGCCGGGATCAGCGACCCGCAGGCGGTCCACTCCGCGCTGACCTGCTTCGACGCCCCGGTGACCTGGACCATCCGGCCGGACCGCGCCGTCGACGAGCCACTGGTCCGGCTGCTGGAGCAGGAGCTGTCCCGGGTGGGCGACGACGGGCCGGCGCTGCGGTCCCGGCTGCTGAGCACTCTCGCGTTCGAGATCGAGGGCGCCGATCTGCAGCGCGCCGACGAGGTCACCCGGGAATCCCTCGCGCTGGCCCGCCGACAGGACGATCCGGCGGTGCTCTGCCGCGCGCTCAACGCCCGTTACTTCGTCACCGTCGCTCCCGCGTACCGAGCCGAGCTGCCCGACGTCGGGCGGGAGCTGCTGGCGGTCGCCGAGACGGCGGGGCTGACCGCGTACCAGTGCGAGGCCCACCACATCCTCTACCAGGCCGCGCTCGCCGAGGCCGACTTCGATCGGGCACGCCACCACGTCGACCGGGCGATCGAGGAGGCCACCACGGGTCAGCTCGGCCTGATCCTCGCGGTCATGGGGTGGTTCACCGGCCTGCGGGCGCTCTTCGCCGGCGATCTGGACGAGGCGTCGCGCCGGTACGCGGAGGTCAGCGATCGGATGAGCCGCGTCGGCGGTCCCAACGCGGCGGCGATGGGGCTGATGGGCCGGTTCACCGTGCTGAGCACGGTGGGGCGCGGGCACGAGGTGATCGAGGAGATCCGGCAGGTGCACGCCCGGGTGCCGGACGACACGCACGACGTGCTGGCCCACGCGCTGCTTTCCGCCGGTGACCGTGATGCGGCCCGGGCGCTCTGGCGGCCCCAGACCCCCATCCGCCCCGACTACCTGTGGCTGTACTGGATGACGCTGCGCGGGCAGGTCGCGGCACGGCTCGGCGACCGTTCGGCCGCGCGGCGCTGCTACCGCGAGCTGCTGCCGTGGGCCGGGCGTTTCGCCGGGCTGGAGTGCGGATCGATCTCGCTCGGCCCGGTGGACCAGACCCTCGCCGAGCTCGCCGCCGCGCTGGGCGACCCGGCCGTCGCCGCGCACCGCGACGCCGGGCTCCGGCTGGCCCGCAGGGTCGGCGCCGTGCCGTGGAGCGACGAGTCGGCGTACGTGCCGGCGGCGGTGCGCTGAGCCGGGTCGCCGCCGCTCGGATGGCGTCCTGTACCGAAGACCCTCACCCGCCGAAGACCGTCGCCTCCCGGCGTCGGAACCCCGGTCGCAGCGCCACGAGCATCAGCCGCAGCACTGGTCCGGCGACCTTCCTCAGCTCGTCCAGCTCCTCCGGGCGGGCGTACCGCTCGATCCTGGGCAGTTCGAAGCGCAGCGCGCCGCCCTTGCGGACCGCCCGCTCCACGGTGTTCCAGTCGGCCACGCTGACGTACCGCCGGATCACCGGGAAGATCAGCCGTTCCTCCTCCTCGATGTGTTCGTCCAGGACATCGCGCAGCTGAGTCAGGGCCGCGGCGAGCTGCCCTGCGACGGTGTGCACCCGGCCCGCTCCTGAAGAGCCCGAGGCGAACGCGGCGACCAGACCGTCCGCCGTTACCCGCACCTCGTCCAGGACCGGATCGAGCGCGGCGTGGTCGTCGCTGAGTTCCCGCAGGTCGATCTCCGCGCCCGCCGAACGTTCCAGCACCGGCCAGAGAACCTCGTCCTCCATCTTGTGGTGGTGATGGATGCCGTCACAGAGCAGCCGCAGGTAGGTCCGCAACGCCGTCGCCCGGCGGCGGTCGTACGCGATCTGGCCGGCGGCCACGCGGCTGAGCAGCTCGGCCAGCCGCCGGGTGTCGGCCCGCATCGTGCGGTGGTTGATCCGAAAGCCGATGAGGTTCGGCTCGGGCTGGGGGGTCGTGGTGGCCATGGTCTCCTCCGGCCGGCTCGTTCTCGTGTCTCTCGACTCTCGGGCACCGCGCCTGGCGCACACTTGACGCCGACTTGGCGGGCTCATCAGCGTGCCCCAGCTTGACCGCCCGACTAATCGCTTGGTATCAATCTTTCGATTGTTGGCACGCTGGGATCAGCGTCGACCCGTTCAGTGGCGACGACTGCCCGTCTCCTGATGCCACCGTCGTATCCAGCACCACCACTCCGACCGCCGGGACGGGGCCCGCCCGCACCGGCGTTGCACGACCTCGAGACACTCACCAACCCCCAGGAGATCTCATGCTCAGGCGTATCGCCAGCATCCTCGGCGCTACCGTCCTCGGCGCAGCCGTCATCAGCGGCCCCGCCACCCCCGCGGCTGCGGCGGTCACCCCCAGCCTCACCGCCACCATCGCCCTCAACAACTGCTCCGCCGCCCTGGTCCGCTACCCCACCTCGCTCGACACCGACCGGGCCATGATGCTGACCAACGGCCACTGCTACGAAGGCGGCATGCCCGCCAACGGCGTCGTCCTGCAGAACAAGACCAGCACGCGGTCCGGCACCCTGCTCAGCTCCAGCGGCAGCGCCCTCGGCACCGTCCGCGCCGACATGCTGCTCTACGCCACGATGACCGGTACCGACGTCTCGCTCTACCGCCTCACCACGACCTTCGCCAGCCTGAAGAGCACCTACGGCGTCACCGCGCTGACCATCGCCACCACCCACCCGGCCAACGGCAGCAGCATGTTCATCCCGTCCGGCTACTGGAAGCGGACCTGGAGCTGCAGCATCAACGGATTCGTGGCCACCCTGAAGGAAGACCAGTGGACCTGGCGCGACTCCATCCGCTACAACACCGGCTGCAACACCACCCATGGGACCTCCGGCTCGCCCATCGTGGAGGTGTCCACCGGCCAGGTCATCGGGATCAACAACACCGGCAACGACAACGGCGCGTTGTGCACCCTCAACAACCCGTGTGAGGTCGACGCCAACGGCACCAAGCACGCCTACAAGGGACAGAGCTACGGGCAGGAGGTCTACTGGTTCACCACCTGCCTCAACGCCAGCAACCAGATCACCCTGACCGTCAGCGGCTGCCTGCTCACCAAGCCCGCGTAACCGATCCGGCCACACCGGACCGGCGTCGTGGCCGCCGAGGACACCTCTCCCCGAGGCGCCTCGGCGGCCACCACATCGCAGCGGAAGCCCGGGAGCAGGCGTACGCCAACCGCAGGTGATCTCGGTTTCGCCGGGCGGCTGCGTCATCCACGCACTACAGCTCGCGGCGTCGACGCGCGAGATGGACGGTGATGTCGGCGGCAACCTCGACGGTCCCGGGCAGGACCCGCAGGATCCGACGGTATACCTGCTCTCGATCGGAGGCCGGCAATTCCAGATAGGCCGAGATGGTCGACAGAAGGCCGACGTAGTCGCGGGCGCTCACCATCAGGCGCCGCTCGATCACGGACTGCCGGACATCGGCGAACCACTCAGACCGTTGGAGCTCCGTACCCGGCCACTGCATCTCATGCCCGGGAGGCGTCCCGTCTGGAGACGGAACGTCATCGCTGGCCAAGAACGGTGCCCGAGCCACCCGCACAGCTTCCTCAACATCCGGGTCAGCCAGCTGGAGTGGCCCGCCGAACGAGGCGAACACCCCACCCGGCTCCACGAGCGCGGCCATGCGCGACCAGCGCCCGTGCGGGTCCGTCCAGTGCAACGCCGCGGCCGCATAGACCAGCCCGTAGCCCTCACCCGGTCGCAGGTCCTCGAACGCGGCTTGCACAGTCATGACGTCTGCTGGCACGTGCTTACGCAGCTCGTCGAGCATGGCCGCGTCAGGCTCGCTCGCGGTGACCGTGAACCCCCGTTGGGCGAACACGCGGGTCGCTTTGCCGGTCCCGGCGCCAATCTCGAGGGCCGTCCGAACCGGCTGACCCGCATAGGTCATCACCGTGTCGAGAAGCGCCACGGGATACCCCGGCCGAAACCGTTCGTACGCTTCCGCCACCGCTCCGAAGCTCAGCGCGCGACCAGACATGCCGGGCATTGTGTCACGATGCGCGCCGTCGATACTCGGCCTTCCGAGCGACCAGGCCGCCCGATCACGGGCAGCTGACGACGAAAATTCTCGAAGAGTCTCGGCGGAGCGTGTCGGATCGGGGCGGCGGCGCTCGTAGCAGAGGTGAAAGGCGGCCCGAGGGGGCGGCCATACAACAGGAGATGATCCCGATGGCGCAGTACCTGATGTCCGTGCTTTTCGATGCGGCCGACCTCGCCACTGAGGAGGAGATGGCCGCGATCGACGTCTTCAACGACAAGCTCAGGGCCGACGGCCACTGGGTCTTCGCCGGCGGCCTCGCGTCACCCAGCACGGCCACCGTCGTCGACGGCCGGGACGGGGAGCCGGTGTTCACCGACGGGCCCTACCTGGAGTCGAAGGAGTTCGTCGCCGGTTTCTGGATCATCGACGCTCCCCACCTCGACGTGGCGCTGCGGCTCGCCGCCCTGGGGTCGAAAAGCTGCAACCGGAGGGTCGAGCTTCGACCCATCCTCGGCGAATGACCGACGTCGCTGAGGTGATCACCCGGGTTCACCGCGCGGAGTGGGCCCGGGTGGTCGCGACCCTGGCCCGGCGCCTCGGTGACCTGGACATCGCCGAGGAGATGGCCGCCGAGGCGTTCGCGACCGCCGTCGAACGCTGGCCGGTCGACGGCGTCCCGCCGAGTCCCGGCGCGTGGCTGACCACCACCGCCTACCGCAAGGCCATCGACCGGATCCGGCGCGAGGCGAGGCGCGAGGAGAAACACCGGGAGGCGCTGATGCTGTTCGACACCCCCGAGCCGCTCGGCGCCATCGACGACGATCGGCTCCGCCTCGTCTTCACCTGCTGCCACCCCGCTCTGGCCATGGAGGCGCGGGTCGCGCTGACCCTGCGGATGGTCGGCGGGCTCACCGTGCCCGAGATCGCCCGTGCGTTCCTGGTCGAGGAGACCGCCATGGGCCGGCGGATCACCCGCGCGAAGGCGAAGATCAAGGCGGCGAGAATTCCCTATGGCGTGCCGTTTCGTGAGGACCTTCCGGCGCGGGTCACCGGAGTTCTCGCCGTCCTCTACCTGATCTTCAACGAGGGCTACCTGTCCTCGAACCCCCAGAAGGACGCGGTTCGCAGCGACCTGACCGCAGAGGCGATCCGGCTGACCCGGCTGGTCCGTGCCCTTCTGCCAGCGGACGGCGAGGCCGCCGGACTGCTGGCGCTGATGCTGCTGACAGAGGCCCGCCGGGCCGCGCGGGTGTCGGCCAACGGTGAACTCGTCACCCTCGGCGAGCAGGACCGCGGCGCCTGGGACCGCGAGCTGATCGCCGAGGGCCACGCCCTGGTCCGCGCGCGCCTCGCCGCAGGCCGTGCGCCCGGGCGCTACCAGATCCTCGCCGCGATCAACGCCGTGCACACCGACGCCCGTGACGTCCGTGACACCGACTGGTCGCAGATCGTCGCGCTCTACGACCAGTTGGCCCGCCTCGACCCCTCCCCGATCGTGCGGCTCAACCGGGCGATCGCGGTCGCCGAGCTCGACGGCCCGCAGGTCGCGCTGGCGGAGGTGGACGGCCTGCCGCTGGAGAGCTACCACGCCTACCACGCCACCCGCGCCGACCTGCTGCGCCGTCTCGGCCGGAGCGCGCAGTCACGGGCGGCGTACGACCGGGCCATCGAGTTGGCCGGTAACACCGCCGAGACGGCGTACCTCATTCGTCGCCGGGACCAACTGGCCGACCCGTGAACCGCGCCAGCCCGGTCACCGCCCCAGCCGTCACCACGCCGCAGATGCTCGGTCATCTGGTCGAGGTCGCAGCTTACCAAGATCGCCAAGGTTCCCCCCTCGGATCTGGTGCTATACGGTCGGAGGGTGAAAACTGAGCGCCACTGGTGGAACGGCAACCGCACCGCGCGCGGGCGTCGCGATGTGTACATCCGCACTGACGGCGAGTCATGGGAGGTCGAGGCCCGAGCCGGCGGCGACGCTGGCCGGTCGAAGATCCACGAGTGCCCGGGCCGACAGTCAGCGGAGATCCTGGCCCGGGCATGGATGGACGGCCAGAGCCGGTGGCAGGTCATCGTGCCCTGACCAGCCGGATCTCATAGTGCCCGACCGGCCGGATCCGATGCTCGGTCACCGCGTGTCAGCGGGCAGCAGGGTCCGGCAGCGGGTTCGAGTAGACTGACAGCACGGCCCGCCCAGCACGGCGGCCGGGTTCGATGTCCCACGCCACGCGCCGCGGCCGAAACGGTCAGCGCCGGGCGGGACGTCCCTTCGACGTTCGGAGCATCCATGGCGGCAAGCCGCCCGCGCCACACCACCTCGTCCGACTCCCTGACCTTCGCCGACCTCGGCGTGCCCGACGCGCTGAACCGCGTCCTGGCCGCAAGCGGGGTAGAGCGGCCGTTCCCCATTCAGGCCGCGACGCTGCCCGACGCGCTCGCCGGGCGGGACGTGCTCGGCCGGGGCCGCACTGGTTCGGGTAAAACCTATGCCTTCGTACTCGCGGTGCTGACCCGTCTGGCCGCCACCGCCACGCCTCGGCGAGCCGGGCGCCCCCGGGCGCTGATCCTCGTACCCACTCGTGAGCTGGCCACCCAGATCGACAGCGTGATGGCGCCACTGGCGCAGGCCCTGTCGCTGCGCGCGATGACCATCTTCGGTGGCGTCGCCGCCCGACCCCAGATCGCTGGGCTGCGCGCCGGAGTTGACGTCCTGGTGGCCTGCCCGGGCCGGCTCGCCGACCACATCGAGGCTGGCAACGCGCACTTGGACGCCGTCGAGATCACCGTGCTCGATGAGGCCGACCACATGGCCGACCTCGGGTTCCTGCCCACCGTACGGCGGCTGCTGGACCAGACCCCGCGCGGCGGGCAGCGTCTGCTGTTCTCCGCCACCCTGGACGCCGGCGTCGACGTCCTGGTACGGCGGTTCCTCACCGATCCGGTCGTGCACAGCGTCGACTCGACGCTGTCGCCGGTCGCCGCGATGGCGCACCACGTCCTGCACGTCCACGCCGAGGACCGGTTCGCCGTGCTGGTCGAGCTGACCGCCGCGCCGGGCCGCACCGTGGTGTTCACGCGTACCAAGCGGGGCGCGAAAACCCTCACTCGCCGGCTGGTCGCGGCAGGTGTGACCGCCGTCGAGCTGCACGGCAATCTGGCCCAGGCTGCGCGCACCAGAAACCTGCGGGCGTTCTCCGACGGGGAGGCGCGCACGCTGGTCGCCACCGACATCGCCGCCCGGGGCATCCACGTTGACGACGTGGCTCTTGTCGTGCACGCCGACCCGCCGGTGGAACACAAGGCCTACCTGCACCGTTCGGGCCGTACCGCCCGGGCCGGCGCGGCCGGGACCGTCGTCACGCTGATGACCGACGGGCAGGTGCCCGAGGTGCGGGAACTCACCCGTAAGGCGGGTATCACGGCGACCACGACCCGGCTGCGCCCGGGTGACGCGCTGCTACGCGAGCTCGCCCCGGGGGAACGGATGCTGGTCCCCCAGCCCGCGCCGCAGCCCGCCGGCCCGCGGCACGAGGCGCAGCCCGCTCACGGCGGCCGGGGCCGACGCGGCGGCGGCAAGCCGACGCCGACCACCTCGACGCGGTCCGCACCGGCGCGATCCGGTGCGGCGGCCTTCTCCTCCCGGGCCCGACCGGGCGCTCGCCGCGCTGGGCGCTGACCCCTACCCCATGGAGCCGAGCACCGAGACCTCGGCGACTTCCGCGTCTTCGGCGGTGCCCGGGCCGCGTACCCGGTAGCTGGTCAGCACCTTCAGCCCTCGGGTAGGTGCCCCGGGCCGGGATCACCGACGAGGGCACGCGCCGCAACCGGCGGCGCGGGCTCAGCCGATCAGCGGGCGGCTGACGACGCTGTCGGTGCGGCATGTACCCGGCGGGTGGGGTGCTGGTGCTCGGCGCCGAAGACGTTCGCCACCTGGCCCAACCAGACGCGCCGGAACGCCGAGCGGGCGGCCCATGGCCGTGTACTTACACCTCACCCGGCACCCAACCAGGCCAGCAGGTCGTCGGCGCGCAGCACTGTCCACGGGTCACCGGACGTGCCGGTCACCGGCACCACCGTCGAACCCGGCGCGATCGGACCGGGTGACGGAACCAGCCGATCGAGGGCCTCGGGGTCGATGGCGCCGGCCAGGACCAGACGGCCGGTCAGGTCGGGTAGTTCCCGGATCTCTCCGGTGTTCGCCGACGCCGCGACGCGGATGGCGGCCACGTCGGCGGGCACTTCGGTGTAGGTGCGGTCCGCGTGGCCGACCAGGATCCGGTCGGCGCGTCCGGCCGCGTGCCAGGCCAGCAGGTCGAGGACCGTGGCGCGGTGGCCGCCGAGGAAGTGCTCCCACTGGTCGGCGGCTGCCCGGGCGAGCTGGTCACCGTGCCGGCCGACGCTGTGGCCGTAGCTGCGGCCGGTGAGGGTCAGGTCGGTCCAGAGCAGCCGCCGGGCGTGCAGGTCCACGACCATCGGTAGCAGCATCCGGGCGTTGCCGTGCAGGTCGAACCGCTGCGCCACCCGTGCCCCGTCGAATCGCTCCCCTCGTCTGAGGGGCAGCATGATGCCGGCGATCGCCTCGGTGAGGGCCTCGAACGGCACGGCGTTGAAGCTGAGGACGATCGGCGCGGCGTAGTGGACGCCGCACTCGACGAGACGGGCCAGGTGCAGGTCGAGGAACTCGGTGGCCCCGAGCGGGGCCGGGGCGGAGGTGAGGTCACCGGAGTGGATCGCGCCGTCGTCGGCGAAACGCAGCTGGGTGAAGTCGCAGTGCCCGACCCGCTGCCAATCCTGGTCGAAGAACACGCAGGACAGGTCAAGGTCGACCCGTGTGGCGTTCGGTTCCTCCCAGTGCAGGAAAAGCCGCAGCACCTCGGCGTCGGGCAGGGCCCGCACGCTGCCCCGTGGCCACCCGGCGAGTTGCGCCGAGGCGGCCCGCTCCCGCATCGGCGCGGGCACCTCGGCCAGGGCTGCGTCGAGCACGGCCACGTCGAACCGGCCGAGCCGGGCAGCGCGGACGGTCAGCTCCGTATCGACCAGCTCGCGTACCGTGGTGATCGCGGCCGCTGGCACCGGCGGGCGCCGTTCCGGCTCGGTCCAGGTGGTCACGACACTGCCGCGGGGATAGAAGACCCGCCGGGGCATCCCGGGGCCGGGCCGGCCACCGACGATCCCCGGCTCCTCGACGACACTGTCTACTACGGGTGGTTCATCGGGTACGGTCACCTCGCCCGCCGGGCGGAGCACCTCCCGCAGGGAGGCCGAGCTGTCGCCACGCAGGCGCCGCGCGGCGGCACGGAGAGCGTCGCCCAGCCCGCCGGCGAGCGCCGAGATGGCGGGGGTGTGCTTGGACTTGCGGGCCTGTGCCGCCGCCCGCGCTCGTGCGGTCGCCGCCAGCTGGGCGGCCGTCGCCCGTACCGTGTCGGCGCGACCGGCCAGCTGGGCCGCCGCCGCGGCGAGCACGCCGGGCGCCACCCGGGCCGCAGTCCGGCGCGCGGCCGTCTCGATCGCCGCGTGTGCCGCCAGGTCATCGCCGGCCGCTCGTAGCAGGTGGTCGAGCCGGCGCCACAGCTCGCCCGGCCGTTCGGTGAGCAGGCGGGCGGCCCCGGCCACGTCGTCGCCGGTCAGGGCCTCCTCCACCAGGGACGCGTGTGTCCGTAGGCGGACCGTGACCGTGCCGTCGGAGTGTTCGGTGAGCATGAGGTGTCGAGGCTCGCGGGCACAGGCCGCCGTCATGGCCGCGCCGAGGGCACTGGCACGGGCCGTGCGGGTGCCGCGCAGCGCGGCAAAGGCGACGGCCGCCGCCGGGTGCGCGGTGACCTTCTCGTACGGGTGCAGCCGCTCGCCGAGGCGCTTCCAGACGGTCGGGTGCCGCTGCAGATCCTCCGCCGCGATCGCGGCGCCGCACGCGTCCAGGTGCGCGAGCACCGCGCGCCGCAGCGGCCGGGGCAGGGCCCGCACGCGGGTGACCGGCACGGTCACGGCAGGTTCGTCGATCGGACGCCAGGTCGCGCCTGGAGCTGCGGACTCGTCGTCCCGCCGCGGCAGGACCAGCCCCGGATCCCCACCGGAGTACGCCCACAGGGTCCGCGCCGCGTCGGTCGCCGTCGACCACCGCTGCCGGGCGGTGCCGACCAGGTCACGGTAGCCGGGGGTGAGCGCCGCGGCGTGCAACGCCCCGGCGATGACCAGTGCGAGGGTCTCCCGCGCGGGCACCACCTCGGGCAGCCAGTCGAGCCGGCCCGGCGCGGTGGCCTCAACGAGCACCTTGAGGTCGGCCCGGTCGGCCTCGTTCAGCGCGGCGGGCCGGGCGACAAGCTGGTCCCTGACCCGGACCGCAGCGCCGACCGGGTCCGCCTCAAGCCCGGCAAGCCGCATCGGCAGCGGCGGCGCATCACGAACGGGCCGCTCGTCGGCGTCTTCGATCGGCGCGCCGGCTCGCGCCGGCGGGCGGCGTATCGGAGACGGGGGCTCGACGATGGTGAGGTACGTGTTGTCCGCCGCCAGGCGGCGGCCGCAGACGGGGCATCCGGTGACCTGCTCCGGCGGAAAACAGGCCGAGCAGACGGGGTGACCGCACGGGTCGAGCGGAGCACCACCGTCCTCGCGGCCACACAGCACGCAGGGCGCCCCGGGCACGGCGAACAGATGGGTGAGCAGCCGCCGCACGTAGACCGCCTCGACATCGCGCGGGGTGTCGGGAAACGAACGGTAGAGCGGAAGCATGGGACGGTCCGCGCCAACCAGCTCGTCAATGGTCGCCAGCAGCCAGTCGGCCCACCGGACCCGCACCGCCACCGGCAGCCGGGCCGCCGCCCTTCTCAGGTCGTCCCGCAGCAGCCAGCCACGATCGGCCAGATCGGCCTCGATCGCGGCCACCCATGCGGCGCCGTCCGAAGGCGCGGCGCCCACGCCCATCACCGCGACCCGGCCGGTACGACGCAAAAGCACCACGGCCAGCGGATCCATGCTCGCGACCTCCTGTGCGAAGCGGTGGGCGGAGAGTCGCGACGCTAGTTGTCAAGGAAGTGAGAAGGAAGCACCGCGGGGAGCCGCCCACCGCGGGGAAGATCTTACGTGCCGCCCCGCAGCCATCACATCCCAATTTTCCGGGCACCTGATGCTCGCCGTGGATCCCGCCGCGCGGATTCCAGGAACGGATGGACCACCTCGGTGGTCTGGTCACCCTCACCGCCATCCCCACCTGAAGCAGAACGCCGTGACGTTAGTGAGCGGTGACGTGGGTGACGCGGACGAAGCTGACAGGTTCGCTGCCGTCGTTCCGGTAGCCGTATCCCCGGTCGGTGGCGAGCCGCGCTGACGCGCCCGGGTCGAGAACCGTGTCGTCGTGGCCGTCGACGACCAGGGTGAGGACTCCGCTGATGACCAAAAACAGCTCCTCGCTGCCCGGCGGATCCGGCTCGGCCTGGTAAGAGTCCCCGGAGACGAGAGTCCAGTGCCATAAGGCCGCCGAGGGGCGCACTGTGCTCGCGGTGGACAGCACCGCGTGACTTCCGGCCGCCGAGGACCAGATGCCGGTCGCGGTGCCAGGGGCGTTGACGACCAGTGAACCGGGCCGGGTCTCGCGGGCCAGGGACGCGAAATCGGTGCCGAGGGCGTGGGCGATCTTGGCGACGGTGACCAGGCTGGGGTTGGCCTCGCCGTGCTCGATGTGGCTGAGCATTCGCACGCTCACCCCGGAGGCGTCGGCCAGCTGCTGCATCGTCATGCCGGCCTCCTGGCGGCGCCGGCGCACCTCCTGGCCGACCCGTTCGATGAACGGGTCGCTCCAGCCGGCCTTGGCCTCCATCGACACCTCCGCACTCAGTCTGGCGGGCGTGACTCGTGCATCGGAGGCCGGCTGCGGCATGCCGCGCATTGCCCACGATGATGATCTGCATTATATTGCATGCACCGACGAGAAGGGGTGCAGCGGACGGGGTGCAGCAGCCGATCACCCTTCAGGCTTTCGGCGCTAGCCCGACCGCCACGATGCGGCCCGACCCTCAGGAGACCGACAATGACCGACTTCGACGTCGCTGCGCTGAGGGCACAGTTTCCGTCCCTGGCCTCGGGCATCGCGCACTTCGACGGTCCGGGCGGCACGCAGACGCCGCAGCCGGTCGCTGACGCGATCGCCGCCACGATCACCAGCCCGCTGTCCAACCGCGGCACGGGCGCGGTGTCGGAGGCCAACGCCGACGCCGCGGTCACCGCGTTCCGGCAGGCCTACGCCGACCTGCTCGGCGTTCCCGCCCGCGGGATCGTCCACGGTCGCAGCGCCACGCAATTGACCTTCGACTTCTCCCGGATGATCGCCAAACAGTGGCGCCCGGGTGACGAAGTCGTCGTGACCCGACTCGACCACGACGCCAACGTCCGGCCCTGGGTGATCGCCGCCGAGAACGCCGGCGCGGTCGTGCGGTGGATCGACATCGATCCCACCACCGCCGACATCGAACCCGCCTCCGTCGAGGCCGCCATCACCGAGCGGACGCGGCTGGTCGCCGTCACCGCGGCGTCGAACCTGCTCGGCACCAAGCCCGCCGTACGGGCGATCGCCGACGCGGCACACACCGTCGGCGCGCTGGTGTACGTCGACGGCGTGCACTACACCGCGCACCAGTTCGTCGACGTCCCCGCCCTCGGCGCGGACCTGTTCGTCTGCTCCCCGTACAAGTTCCTCGGCCCGCACTGCGGCGTCCTGGCCGCCTCCCCCGAGCTACTCGAGACCCTGCATCCGGACAAGCTGCTCCCCTCCACCAACGCCGTCCCCGAACGCTTCGAACTCGGCACCCTGCCCTACGAGATCCTCGCCGGTGCCACCGCCGCCGTCGACTTCCTCGCCGGGATCACCCCCTCGGCCGCCGAAACCACGGACGGCAATTCCTCGCGGCGGGAGCGGCTGCGGGCCTCCCTGCATGCCATCGACGAGCACGAGATGCGCCTTCGCCGTGTACTCGAAGACGGACTCGCGGCACTGGGCGCCGATGTCGTGGTCCACTCCCGTGCCGCCGACCGCACCCCTACCCTGCTGGCCACCCTGCCCGGCCGGAAGACCTGGGACGCGTACCAGTTCCTCCTGAGCCGTGACGTGCTCGCCCCCGCCGGATCCTTCTACGCATACGAGCCGTTCCGCCGGCTCGGCCTGGACGACGAGCACGCGCTTCGGCTCGGCCTGGCCCCCTACAGCGACGACACCGACATCGCGCGCGTCCTCGACGGTCTGGCCGCCTTCCTCGGCCAATGACCGGGCACTGATCATGCGGGGGTGCACCGTTGGCGATCGCCTGGCGGGGCCGACCAACCCGCTGGAGCGCGGCTGGCCCGTGCAGTCAACGCGTCGTCCGGCGGGCCTGGTTCGCCTCTCTGACGACGCGGCGGTTCGACAGCCAGGCCGGCGTCACCTGTGGTTTGCAGTGCCGGGTCGCCGTCAACCGTTCCCGGGCCTCGCGGTCAACTCGCCTCGCCGGAAGTTCCACCTCTGCCGACCCGGAGGTGTCGTTTCCGACAGATCCGGGCGGTTGTGTGGACTCTCCATAGCGTCGCCGGAGCCCGGACAGTTAGGCTCGAAAGCTGAGTGGAGTCACCGAATGAATAGCCTTCACTCGATACGGATTACGCGTATTGGCTGGTTAGAGCGTTGGAAGGCGGGATGGAGTGACCCGAGACGGCGAGCCAGGGGTCCGATTCGCCCACCGTGCGGACAACAAGCGGGTGGCGTACGAGGTGACCGGTGCTCCCGACGGGTTCCCCGTCGTTCTCATGCATGGCACACCCGGTAGCCGCCGGGGGCCGAAACCTCGGGGCATCGTGCTCTACCGGATGGGTATCCGACTCATCGCCTACGACCGCCCGGGATACGGTGACTCCGACCGGTTCGAAGGCCGGGATGTGGCCGACGCCGCCCGGGATGTCGAGGCGATCGCGGATCAACTGGAGCTGGAGCGGTTCGCCGTGGTCGGCCGCTCCGGCGGAGGCCCGCACGCCCTCGCCTGCGCGGCCGACGAACGGCTCCGCAGTCGGGTGACCCGGGTGGCCGTGCTGGTCAGCCTCGCCCCGTCCGACGCCATGGAGCGGGACTGGTTCGACGGCATGAACAGCGACAACGTACGGGGGTTCGGCGGCGGCCGCCCCGACACGGAAGCCCTCGTCGAGGAGATCCGCCGACGGGCGGCCCGGACCACCGAGGACCCCCGGTTCCTGCTCCGCGATCTCATGGCGCAGATGGGTCCCCCCGACCGCCGGGCGATCAACGACGCGGCGTTGCGGCAGATCATCTTCGACACCTATCAGGAGGCGCTGCGCGCCGGACCGTACGGATGGATCGACGATGTGCTGGCGCTGCGCCGCAGCTGGAAGTTCGACCTGGGCGCGATTGACACCCGGATGACGCCAGTTCGCCTCTGGCACGGCGCCGAGGACACCTTCGCCCCAGCAAGCCACGGCCAGTGGCTCGCCACGCGGATCCTCGGCGCAGAAATCGAGGTGCAGCCCGGCGCCGCGCACTTTGACGCCATGCAGCAGTTGCCCCGCATCCTGCGTTGGCTCACCGAGGAGGAGGCGCCGGTGAGCGGGGATGTGCTCATCGGCGCCCGACCCGGTCAGTAGGGGTGCGGGTCAAGGACGCGGCGCACGTAGCGTCCGTCCCGTAGCAGGACCACGCTCGGGTGCTCCTGCCCGATCCGGTCGGCCAGCCGGTCGGCGATGCGCATCCGGCCGATGCTGACTCTCCCCCCGGATGCCGCGTGGGTGGCGATCTCCAGGTTGCCCATGCTGCGCAGCGTGTCCGGGTGGTCCGTGCCGAACACCGCGGCGAGCTGGTCGACGACCGCCCGTAGCTGCTCCCGCCCCTCGGTGGGGTCCCCGCCGAGGGCGGTGAAGACCGCGGCGTTGTTCGCGGCGCCCAAAGTGAACGGGTGCCGGTCTCCGACGGCCGAGCGCAGGACGGCGACGCTGGCCGTGGTGAGCTGTCGAGCCGCGTCGGTCTCACCGCCGTCCCACCACGCCACACCCATGTTGATCCGGCAGACCAGCGTGTACGGGTGTTCGGGACCGAACACCTGGACGAACATTCGCTCGGCTGCGGCCAGTTCGACCCGGGCCTCGTCCCCTCGCCCCTGCAACATCAGATTCGCGGTACGGCTCAGCCAGCTGAACAGGGTCTCCGGGTTGGTCGGACCGACCGTGGCCCGTAGCCGTTCGTGGGCCTCGTCGAGCAGCCGGGCCGCCTCGGCGATCCGCCCGAGGCTGCGCAGCGACACCGCGAGGTTGGCCTGCACGGGGAGGACGCTGCGGGACTGCTTGCCGAAGAGGCGGCGGTACCCCTCGACAACGTCCTCCAGCAGCGCGACCGAGCCGGCGTAGTCACCGGTCTCGCGCAGGTCCCGGGCGAGATTGTTGGCCGTCAGGAGGGTGCGTAGGTGGTGGGGACCGAGGACGACGCGCAACCGCTGGTAGGTGGCCTCGTCGCCGTCGAGCGCCTTGTCAAACTGACCCATCAAGCGGTACGAGGCGGCCAGGTTGTTGGCGGCGGTCAGGGTCCGCCGGTCGTCCTCGCCGAACACCTCCACGGACGCCGCGTACGTCCGCAGGTCCCGCTCCAGCGCCTCACGGTAGCGGCCGAGCGCGCGCAGATCCGCCGCGTACCCTCCGGCGGTCATCAACGTGTACGGATGATTTTCGCCGATCAGCTCCTCCTGTTGGCGCAGAGTCTTCTCATCGAGGCGACGCGCCGCCTCGAAGCGGCCCAGGGCGCGCAACAGGTTCGCCCAGTTGAACCGCAGATGCAGCAGCTGCACCAGTAGTGCTCGGTGCACGGCGGTGTCCGGGGAGAGCCCCTCGAGCACCGAGGACCAGATCTTGTCCGCCTCCCGCGCGTACTGCTCGCCCTGCTCGTAGCCGCCGCTGAGGTAGATGTACCGGACCCGGTCGATGACCAGTTGACGCACCGTGTCGTCGGAGCAGGAGACAGCGTCCGAACCGTCAAGGTGCGGCCAGATGTTCCGGAAGCGCTGGGCCGGGTCCGGGTCGTCCACCTCGCCGGACGGACGAGCGCCGGCGAGAACCCGGTGACCGTCGTGTTTGATCTCGGCTAGCTCGCTCTCGGACATTCCGGCGCGCAGGGCCGCCTGGAGGAGACGGTGCACCTGCAACCGCTGAGCGTGCAGATCCACCTTGACCAACGCGAGCCGGTTGATCCGCTGTACCAGCGCCGCAGCGATGTCGCGCTCCGACACCCGGTCGGTGACCTGCGCGGCCACCACCGGGTCGTACGGCGCGATGACCTTCGCCACCTGGTCGCCGTAGAGAAGCCCGAGCGCGATGTCCGGGGCGAACACCGAAGCCAGTTGAAGCAGCCGGTACGCGCCCGGCGACTGCTGCCGCAGCCGTTGCAGAGACTGTTTCCAGACGTCGCGCTCGGGGCCGGTGCGCTCCAGCCCGGCCAGGTAGCTGGTGACGGACTCCGGACTGTCGGCCAGCCAGGCGCCGGCCAGGGCGACCAGGATCGGCACGTCCTCCACCGCCTTGGCGACCTGATCGGCCTCGGCGACCGTCATGCCGCGCTGTCGGGTCCGCTCCAGCAGGTGGGAGACGCTCTCGGCCCGCTCGAAGGCCTCCACGTCGACAGCCCGGGCGAGGTCACCCCAGTCCGGGTTCCGGGTGGTGACCAGCACGTGCCCGTCGCCGTGGGGCAGATAGTCCTTGACGGGCCCGTACTGGTCCACGTTGTCGAAGACGACCAGCCAGCGCAGCGGGGGCTCATCCTCCGCCCGCCCGCCGCCGCGCGCGAGCCAGTCTCGCACCGCCTGGGTATTCTCCGGCACGCTCGGTTGCTCCGGCAGACCGAGCCGCCGCCCAAGGTCGGCGAAGCGGACGTCGACGAACTGCGGCGGGTCGGCGTCAACCCACCAGACGATGTCGTACGCGCCACGGAAGCGGTACGCGTACTCGGCGGCGAGCTGGGTCTTGCCAATGCCGGCACCGCCCCGCAGGGCCACCGGCACCCGCTCGCGCGCCGCCGTCTTCAGCTTCTCCCGCAGCGTTAGCAGCAGCCGCTCTCGCCCGGTGAAGCGGACGTTACGCGCCGGCGCGTAGAACACCATCGGCTCGGCGGCCGGGTAACGGTGCACCGGCACCGTGCGGCTCCGACCGTCCACCACCCGGCCGACGAGCTCCCACAGCTGTTCGGCGGCAGCCGCCGCGCCACGCTCGTACACGGTGGCCCAACTGCCCGGCGGCGTGTCCACCGACGGCGTGGTGTCGTCGAGGTGCAGGGCGAGCGCGGGTGAGCTGCCCTGCCGCCCGCTCGTTCCGTCGCGCCGCCGGGCCGCCAGGTACGCCCGGGAGACCAGGTGCAGTTCCCGGGAGGCCGTGCCGGGTGGCACCGCCGCCGAGGTGCCCAGCGGCGCGGCCATCACCCGCAGGTCGACCGCGGTGAGCACGGCCTGGACCCATTCCACCCAGGCCTGGTCCTCGGGCACGTACCGGAGCACCATCAGCTCGTCGACGATCACGGGCTTGCGCTCGAAACGCTGGACGGTCTGCCGCCGCAGCCCGTCGTCCATGCGGGGCAGGGCAGTGACCTGCCCGTTCGTGATGTGCCGGGTCAGCGCCTCGTACGCCGACAGCAGGCCACGACTGCCCGGCACGTCACCGAAGGTCGCCAGGGTCTCCTCGTACGCGTAGTACGCCCGGTACGGCACCTCGACGGTGAGCCAGTAGTCCTGCCGTTCAATGTCGACCATGCCGCTGGGCAGCCCGGCGAACCGTTGCATGGCCAGTGCCCGGCCGGCGTCGGTCTTGCTCTTCTCCCCTTCGTCCACCCGCATCGGCACGGGCAGCACCCGCCGGGCACGTCGTCCCTCGTAGCCGCGCACCCGGGCGGCCACCATGGCGGCGCCCTCGATGCCCTGGTCGCTGAGGGTGAAACAGTCGACGAGGGTGTCCGGCAGGTGGATGGTGCAGATCTCGGCGACATCGCTGATCCCGGTACGGCTGTCGATCAGCGTGTAGTCGTAGTGCCGCTTCATGTCCTCGCGCAACGCGTCGAAGAACTGCGCCCCGCCGAGGCGGTTGTAGAAGTTGTCCCAGTTCAGGCCGGTGACGCTGGTGGCATAGTCGGGGTTGTGCCGGCCGGCAAGGAGCAGGTCCAGGCCACCGCCGCCGGGAAAGTCCCAGCCCACCGAGAAGGCGTACCTGTGCACCCGGGCGTACTCGCGGTGCCAGTCGCCGGGACGGCTGTCGCCGTTCTCACCGCGCCGGCGGGCGTTCTCCCACTCGTACTCGAGGATCAGGTCCATCACGCCGCCGGTGGAGGCGACCTGCTCCGGATCGAGGAACGGCGCGAAGAACCGGTGCAGGCCCGGGGATTCCAGGTCCCAGTCGGCGACGAGCACCCGGTGGCCGTTCGCGGCGAGGATCCACGCGGTGTTGGCCAGTGCCATGGTGCGACCGGTGCCGCCCTTGTAGGAGTAGAAGGTGACGACCTGGCCGTCGCGGGGAGACGTCATCGTTCTTCCTTCCCTCGCCGTACGTCGGAAACCGTGGCCGGCCCCAGGCGCGGTCTCGGGCTGTGCGGGCCGGCCGGCGGATCGACCGGACCGTGCCGGAGAAACTGTTTGCGCGCCTCGGTCACCAGCAACGGCGCGCTGCGCTCGAACTCCTCGACCGTTCGCACCGGCAGCACCCGGGAAAACCCGGCGTCCTGCAACGTACCGGCGATCGCCTCGGGTGTCGGCTCGCCGCGCGCGTGGTCGGCGGCGATGACGAGCGGGACCACCCACTGCGGAAGGCCGTCGAGCGCGGTACGGGCGGTGGGGGCGCCGACACCCGCGTCCACCAACACGATCACCGGGCTGCCCGGCGCGCGGCTGCGGGCTTCGGCCAGCTCGACGACCCGGGTCGGCAGGCCCAGTCGCTCGGCGGTGGCGGCGACGTAGTCGGTGACCGCCAGCTCGTGCTGGTCGCCGTACGGGCGCCAGCGGGCGGAACCCGCGCTGAGCGCGGTCACCACCAGGGCGGGTCCCCCACTCTCGACGATCGGGCTGCCGGTCAGGGTTGCCGCCCTCGACCGGGCGAGCGGCTCGGTCTCGGTCACTGTGACAATCCGTTCGGCCAGCTCCGCGAGGATGTTGTCGTACTGCCGGCGGTAGGTGCTCAGCTTGCACAGCGCCCGCAGTCCGTTCTCAGCGTAGTCGGCCCGCTCGTCGGCGTCGCGGACCAGCTCCAGCGCCCGGTTGGCCTCCGGATGGTCACCCCAGGACGGCAGAGGCATCCAGAGCACCGGCAGCACATGCCGCTCGACCCGCGCGGCGGCGAGCCGGGCCAGCCGGCTGAGGAACGAGGCGCGTTCGCCGAGGGCCCAGGCGTTGCGGAAGTAGTTCGGCGAGTAGAGCGGGACAAAGACGTGGGCGACGCTCAACGCGTCGGTGAGCGTCTGCTTGAGGTCGGTGCCCGGGTTGACCTGGCCGTCGAAGAAGCCGGCCTCCAGCTCCGCGACCCGGGTGGCACGGCCCCGGACGGAGGTGCAGAGGTCCTGGAAGAAGCGGCTGACCCAGTAGTCGGTGTCTGGCCGGGCGGCATCCGACAGCGGCACGGAGTGGGCGTAGCTGAGGAAGAAGTAGGTTTCCCGCCGGGTGGCGACGTACGCCGAGGGGGTGTCAGACCAGTTCATGACCGCCCTCCTCGAAGCTGTCGCGCAACTGACGCATGTCGGTGGGGACCTGCGCCTCGACCCAGTGTGTCCGGTACGCCCGGGCGACGCGTTGCGCCAGCCGCCAGACCACCGCGTCGTAGGCGTCCTTGCCGTTGCGGCCGAGGCTCAGCAGACCGTAGATGCCCTCGTCGTGGTACTGCGGAGCGATGTCCGAGGGTAGTCGGGTGGGGATGAACATCTGCCGCCGCGACACCACCTCGGGCACGTCGCGACGGTCCACCACCGACCAGTTGACCGGAATCAGCGGGGTCTCCCCCGCCGACGGTTCGGCACCGGGACGGGTCGCTGTCCGCCGCCGGGTGAACGTGTCCCACTCCCGGGCGCACCACTCGCTGCGCAGGAACTGCGGCGAGATCAACGGGATGAACACCTGGCAGTGGCCTGCGGCGTACGCGAGGTCCTCGGTCCACAGCTGTCCCCCGTCGAGCATCCGGTCCATGAACCCGGCGGTCCGTCCGGGACCCAGGCCGAGCAGTTCGACGACGTGGTCGGAGAGGTCGACGAAGAGCTGGAAGACCTTCTGGTTGGTGTCCCGGGGTGGCGCGGCGATCCGGTTGCGGGTGCGGGCATAGCTGAGGAAGAACACGGGAGCGCTCTCGTCCTCCCAGAACTGTTCCTCCGCCACCTACCGCTCCCGCCCGGCGCAGCCGACCCAGATCGACCAGAGTATCGACCTTTGCCAACCTGCCGCCGCCCCCCTTCACGTCCGCCGATGCTCATCCATCCACGCGCGGGCGATGTCGACGGCCACCCGCAACCGCACCAGCCGGCAGTCGGCCGCCCCCACGCGGCCGGCGCGCGCCGTCCCGGACGCCTCGACCGCCTGGCCGACCAGGGCGAAGTCGCCATCCTCGAGGTGCGGGGCTCGAAAGTCCCGCCGTACCCGCCGGCCTTCGTCGTCCCGGATGTAGCACCGGTACGCCCGCTGTGCGGCGGGGCGGTGCAGCCGGTACTCGGCGAGGTGGAACGCGGTGCAGACGGACCAGCCGACGCCGAGCAGCAGCACCAGTGCGTCGCCGGCGTACAGTGCGCCCAGCGGGGACCGTTCGCCGAGGTGGCAGTCCAGGTCATGGACGGCGGTCAGCGCCGCCGCGTCCCGGCCAAGTGCCGCGAAGGAGGAGTGCGGATGGCGGCTCCGTCGGGCACCCGCGCAGCGCCGCACGTGTTCGGCGAACGCACCCACCCCCTCGACGGGGCTGTGTGCGGGATCGAAGGCTGGGATCGCCGCCTCCGCGGCGGCCACCTGCGCCGAGGACATCCCTGCCGTCACCGCCCGGAAGGC
The DNA here is from genome assembly GCF_040636055.1 of Micromonospora sp. NPDC006766. Classification (NCBI taxonomy): domain Bacteria; kingdom Bacillati; phylum Actinomycetota; class Actinomycetes; order Micromonosporales; family Micromonosporaceae; genus Micromonospora; species Micromonospora sp. NPDC006766. The sequence continues at coordinate 26,500 of NZ_JBEYIX010000036.1, forward strand.
ACGCGACGTGATGGAGTTGCCCGGGGTCGAGGTCGGTACGACGACGGTGCCGGCCTCGCCCAGGGTGTCCCGCAGCGCCGCCAGCAGGGTGGCCGGCCCGGCGGGATCCGGTCGGATCCGGGACAGTGCGCAGTGCGCCAGCACGGTCGCACCGGCGGGCAGCCCAAGCGCCCGTAGCTGCGCCGCGAGGGTGACCCGGTCCGCAACGATCACGGCCAGCCGTCCATCGTTGCCCGGATCCGCTGGACGAACCGCTGCCCGTCCTCGGTCAGGACGCCGAGCCCGAGCAGCTCCTCGGCTGCCCCTGCGGTCCAGTCACGGTAGCGACGGAAGTGCCCGGCCGCAGCCGGGGCGGAGCGTCGGCGCCACAGGTCGGCGACCGCCAGGTGCGCATACACGCCATGCAGCGCGCCCTCCACAGGCCGGGGGTCCGCCCGCCATGGCACCCGCACCGTACGGGGATCCGCGCGGTCGAACAGATCACAGACGTCGAGCACCGCGTCCAGCTTGAGGTGCTGCACCTCGTGGACGAGCAGGACCGCGAGCGCCTCGGCGTCGGCCACCGGCGCGATGGCGACCGCACCGAACGCGCAGCGGGCGGCGGCGCTGCGGGACCGACCGGTCGGGTCGGGGCGAAGCGGAACCACGGCGCGCAGCAGCGTGTGGATTCCGCCGGCATAGCCGGCGGCCTCGGTGTCGATCCAGCTGACCGCCTCCTCCACCTGGGCACGCCATCGGGCGGCGACGGCCGCGCCGAGCCGGGACTCCACCGGCAGGTCGTAGCAGTCGCGGTAGGGGTCGGTGTCCTCCAGCAGGACGGGCCGACCGGCGGGGCAGGCCTGCCACACCGGCTGCCACCCGTCGGGCTTCTCCGGCAGGTCAGGCCGGACCCGGACGCGTCGGCCAGCCACCTGCACCTCGAAGGCTCCATCCGAAATGGACAACCGAGCCTGATCGCCGGCCGCGCTGACGGCGATCGCACCGAGGGTGGGCAGGTGGATCGCGCCGTCGCGGACAGGGACGGCGAGTTCGGCATCGGCTCCGGCGTGGACCGCGGCGGCGGCCGCGATCGAGGCGAGGTGAGGCAGCTCGTCGGCCGCTCCGGCTCGGCACCGCTGCGCCCAGTGACGGACGAACGGGTGACCGAGCACGGCGCGGACCGCGCCGGGCGCGGCGAGGTCGAGCTCGACGAGGAGATCCCACCCGTCCGCCGCCAGCGGGTCGCCGGCCGCCGCCGGACTGAGCGCGACGACGAGAGCGCGGACGACGCCGGCGTGGACGGAAGCCAGCTGCCGGAGCGACTCCGCGCTGCCCTGCCCGGCGCCGAGGTCGTCGAGGACGGCCGGACTCAGCACGTCGGCCCGCCGGGCCGGCACCTGCCGGTGTGGTGCCGCCGTGGATCGGACGAGTTCCGCCAGGTCAGTGCAGTAGACCGACGGGTTGTCGAAGCCGCTACCCGACTGGTATCGGTGGGGGAAGAGGCCGCCGCCGCATCGCCGGACCACCGGACAGGCCTGGCAGGTGGCGCAGAGACCGGCCAGGCCGGACTGGCGTACCGCGATGCCCGGATGGACCGCTGCGTCGTCGACCCGGTGCCGAAAGATGTCGAGGCCGGTGGCCGCGGCCCCGTGAAAGGCGGACTTGAGGGAGTCCACCTGCTCGAAGGTGCCGTCGGTCTCGATGACGACCAGGTCGGCCGGGCCCAGCCCGACCGCTTCCGTACCGGTGGCGCCGCCTGCGGCGGTGGCGAGCAGGGACTCCAGCAGCCGGATCGGCACCGGACGCCCGTCCGCGGACCAGCGCCGATAGATGGCCAGCAGCCAGTCCGCGTACGGCGTGGCGGCTCCGTCCGGGCGGTGTGGCGGCCGGTCCCAGTTGGCGTGCGGCAGCAGGAAGTCGATTCGCGGCGGCTCCTCGGCGAGCAACGCCTCGTAGACCTGGATCGGGTCGTTGGCGAGGTCAACCGTGCAGAGAATGCCTGCGTAGCTGGCGCGGTTGGCCGGGCGACGCAGCAACGACAGGGCCCGCAGCACCCGGTCGTGACTGCTCGCACCGTTGGCGTAGCGGCGGTGCCGGTCGTTGGCTGCCCGACCGCCGTCGAGAGAGATCCCCACCTTGACGTCGTGGGCGACCAACACGTCGCAGATCGCCTGGGTGAGCAGCACGCCGTTGGACTGCATCCGCAGGTCCAACCGGGTGACCGGCCCAATGACCCGGCGCAGGGTGCCGGCGGTCGCGTCGAGCCGGTCGGCACCGGCGAGCAGGGGCTCGCCGCCGTGCAGGATCACCCGGACCAGGGCCAGCCGGTGCGCGGCAGCGTGCTCGGCGATGCGCAGTGCGGCGGCTTCCACCGTGGTTGGCGCCATCACCCGCGGCTGGCGTTGCCACGACTGGTCCGGATGCTCGTAGACGTAGCAGTGGTCGCACGCGAGGTCACAGCGGCTGGTCAGCTTGAGAACGAACTGGCTCAGCGGGGTGACCGGCGTCGCCGGCGCGAAGTGCGGCGCGGTGGGATCAGATTGCTGAGCCGAAGGATGCGACATCGACCCGCGCCGGCTGCTCCGCCCTGCGGTCGTCGACACGGGCCACGGTGCGGGCCCGGTCGAGCGAGATCCGGCCGAGCGGCGTATCCCGAATGTCGCTCAGCGGCGCCGGGATCAGATCGGGCTGGCTTACGGTGCTATCCACGTCGGCTCCCCCATTGCGTCGAGGACGGACGAATACCCATTCACTGATAGTCGTCATTATTGGCGATCCTATATGCAACAACGGGTGATGTCACTGCCGCACTACGCCATCTTCCTCAATCATCTTCGCCATCCATCCCTCATTGGACAGCGAGATGATCCGCTCGGCCTCGGCCACGAAGGCGTCGTCGTCGGTCCAGCCGAGTCCGCGTTCCCGGGTGAGCCGCAGCCGGGTCAACTGGTCGGCGGTTCGGGCGTACTCGATCTGCTGCTGCTCGTACCGCTGGGCGGTGGCGTAGCCGATCAGCGCCGTGGTCACCGACGCCGCCACACCCACCCAGGCGGTCAGGCCCAGACCGTCGCCGAACACCCCGACCACCGCCAACAGCAGGGCGGCGACCACGGTCAGCGTGGTCACGGCGTACCCGATCCGCGCCGCAGCGCGGCCCGCCCGATGCGCCGCCGGCAGATAGTAGTCGTCGACCTCACGGCGTACCCGTTCCGCAAGATAGGTGGCCGGGTCCGTGACCAGCGGCAGCGGCCGGTCAGCCGGCGCGACGTCGAGCGTGACCGCGAGCAGGTCGCCGGCGTCGTCCATGAGACGGTTGAACCGACGGAGCAGAACAGCGTCCCGGTCGGTGCCGGTGAAGGGGCCGGTCCCTGCGAGGTACTGATAGACCTCCGCCTTCAACGCCTCGGAGACGGAGCGCAGCCGGGTCCAGATCCGCACGGCCTCGCGGGACGCCCGCCGGGTCGCCAGCGGGACCAGCAGCAACGCGACGGCTGCGACGAGCGCCAGTGCCCGGCCGGCAAGCGGCGCGGCCCCGGCCAGCCGCGCGGCTGCGGTGCCGGCGACAGCCGCGGTGACGGTGAGCGCAGCCACGGCCCCACGGGCCAGGGTGATCCGACGCTTCGCGTTCCGGGCCGCCCCCGACCAGACGCTCTGCCGCTGCCACACGGAGGACACGCAGGCCAACGCATCGAAGTCCACCACAGCCGAATGGTAGCCAACCGGGGGGCATGGCCGGCGGTGACTATACCTCGGCAGATGGGTTCACCGGCGCTGGAGCAGCCCCCGTCTGGCCATATAGGCTCGCAACGTCTCGGCGTCCTCGGCGGCCATCAAGCGGCGTGGGATCACGGTCGCCGGCATCCGGCCGACGTACACGATCCAGAATTCAGGGGTGTCCCTGACCTGGGCGACCCCGTCCCAGGCGATACCGCCGGACTCCGAGCCGCTGCGCATCATGATGTTGTCGTCGGTGATGTCGTAGGCGCCCTCGACAGCGTAGCGACTGGAGCGGCGCCGGGCGCGCCACCGCACCCACGGCGGATACAGCATCGACAGCAGGCCACCCACGACCATCGCCAGCCACAGCGACGAGATCTGGTCGCCCCGCGCGGACCCCCGCGAGACGGCGAAACCGATCACCCCGACCGCAGCCAGCACCGCGCCGATATAACCGTACTTGCGTAGCCGAACGCTGCTGAGCGCAGCGGCCACGCGGCCTGGGTAGGCGGGATCGGCTGGGACGTCAAAACGGATGTGCACGCCAGCACGATAGCCCCGTCCGCCCGGACAGCGGCCACAAGACGGCCTCCAGGGACCGGTCGCTGCCCGCGCCAGGTGGCTGCCAACTCCTGCACCGGCACCGAGGACCCGTGACGAGGGATGTCAACTCGTCCTCGCCTGTCAGCGGCGATTGAACCCTGACCACCTTGGCGGGTGTACGGCGCACACCTACGCTGCTTTCGTAAGGTGTACGCCGCACACTCAGGGGAAGGCGAGATGAAGGCGAGCGGCGCTGAACGCGTACGACTGGCATGCCATGCGTGGCGATCCACGCGCGGGGCGGCTGTTGGCATCCTTCGTCCGACACCGCATCGCCACCCTCACGGCAGCGCCCAGCCGGCAACACCTCGACACCCTCCGCGCCCACGCCGAGGCCGGCCGCCTCACGCCCGTCTGACGTGCCACAGAGCAGGAAGCGCCCGCTCGCGCAGAGACGTCACTGCCTGACGGGCTGTGGCGTTGTTGTGCCTCCTGGCGATATACCACGTGTCAGCCGGGCGCGTTGACCCAATGCTGGTGAGAAGCCGCACCAGGATAGACCGTCATCGCTCTTGTGGTGATGGCTCGATTCTTGCAAGATCGAGCCATCACCCAAATCGCACGGGAGGATGACAGAGTGTCACATTCGTTGGTGAAGCGGTCTCTTGGAATCGTCGGTGCCGTGACTACAGGATTGCTGCTATTGGCTGCTCCGGCTCAAGCGGCACCTAAGACCGAAGCGGCCGGCGGCGAGCAGGTGAAACCGACGGTTAGTGCCGCCGAGATCGAGGCGAACAATGCTGCCGTGTGGGCGTCGCTGCCGCCGAACGTGACCATGACGGTTACCGGGGAGATGCCCAAGCTTCAGGGCCCGATCGACCACTACACTCAGGACGGCCCCACGGTCACGACGGGAGTGACTCCTTTCGCGGTGGACACAATTCCGTACTCCTACACATTTAGTGGAGTGCATAACTGGCCCGGACGAGACTTCCAATCCGCGCGGACGAGTTTCTGCAAGGACATCAAAGCCACGTGGGATTACCCCCAGGGGAAGCATCATGAGTTTAAGGTTGACCTTTCAGCGGGCGGGACTATCACCGTTCCCACTGACGGCGTAATGCGTACCTGGTGCTGGTCGAACGTTCCGACGAACAAAACTATGCACTTCATCTATTACTCTACGAATAACGCCCCCGCTGACGTCGCAAGGGCTTCCGGCAGCGGCTCGGTCCACTACTGACCTGCAGACCTGTTGAGGATGCGCGGAGGCGAGTCGCCTCCGCGCATCCTTGCCGTCGGCGGGCCGCCGTCAGGGGGCGGATGGCGTCATGATCGACAATCTAGTCAGGTTGGCAAGGTCGGCCGTTGGCGTAAGCTCCACCGTGGTCGCGCCTGCTGCCTTGTCCGCGGACGCTCGCCCGATCGTGACAGCGCCAACCTCATTGCTGTGTTGGGACGGATCCGGCATCAAGACACGGTTGGTCTGGTAAACGTCACCGTCTGCGGGAATGCTTTCCATGACTAGCTTTCCGCCGGTGCCGCGTACGGAACCCGGAACATTACTGATGTTCGTGTACACCTGGCCGGCGAATCCGGTGCTGGTAATGAGGTCGATAGTGGCTTCGCCGCGGACGTCATCGACTGCCGTTACGCGTCCGACCAAGCCTTCGGCGACGACGGCTAGTTGCCCCTGCCGGACTCCCTGATCCTTCGGGAACGCCACGATTACCTGTTGGCCGGTCCTGCCGACTACCTCAGCGGGTACGGCCCGCGCGTCGCCGTCCACACCGTCCTCACCAGGTACCTCGAACACCTTCGTGGCGCTGGCGAACGGTCGCTTCGGCTTGATGAACCCCGCGATCGTCGTCGTCTGCGCGGTCGCAGCGATCGGCAATTCTTTTACAACAAGGCGGCTGGTAGGTCCGTCCGGTTCTTGTATCATGTCATGATCGATCGCGGTGCTCGACAGCCGCACCGCTGTCACGCCCGGCATGGCGATGGCAATGGCAATGGTGCCAAAGATGTCATTACTAACCACGCCGGCGGCTCCGGACAACCGAGGACTGACCAGACTTATCACCTGAGTCTTCACCGGGTCGGGCGCCGGCCGATCAACCCGCATCCGCAAGGCGTCCGCCGCACCGGAATCGCCGGTGAAGAACGCCAACCGCGGGTCGCCCTGTTTGTCGTATCCCTGTAGAACGACCACCGTCGAGCGCAGGCGTGGATGGCGCGTCGCGACAAGGGCCCGAACATCAGTGTGCGGGCCTGCCGAGTTGGTACGGTCCCAGACGCTGGTGGCCTCACGTACCAGGCCAGCGTCCACGTCTCCCACCGGGGACCAGCCCAGAAACGGGCCATCCGGGGGCAAGGCAGCGAGTTGCGGTGTGGACCCGAAGCCGACAACCCGAAACATCGTCACCAGCACCGCCAAGCACATTGCGGCCGCGGCTCCGGCGGCGATACGCTGCCGCCCGCGACGCCGGTCTGCCCGCCGCATGACCTTGCCTTCATAGCCCTCGGCCGGTATCACCGACTCGGCCAGATCCGCCAGGCCGTCACGCAACTCGGTCGTGTTATGCATAGCGCACCTCTTGATCGGCAACAGCGTCGGCCTCAACCCACTGCTTACGCAGAGTCTGCAGACCCCTTGATGAAAGACTCTTGACCGTGCCAACCGAACAGCCCATCACGTGCGCCGTGTCCTGCTCGGACAGGTCCTCGTAGAAGCGCAGTACGACGGCGGCACGCTGCCGTGCTGGCAGCCCGTCCAACGCCCGGCGGAGCAAGTCCCGCTGTTCCACCCCCACGTACTCGTCGCGCGCCTGACTGTCCACCAGCCGACCCAAGGGCTGTTCCCACCAGGATCGGCGCCGCCTCCAGGACACGAAGGTGTTGACTAGAATGCGCCGGACGTAGTGATCGACGCCTTCTGAGCGTTGCAGTCGAGGCCACGCCACAACCGTCTTGGCCAACGTCGTCTGGACCAGGTCCTCTGCTTTCCCTCGGTCTCCGCACAGCAGGAAGGCCGTCCGGAGCAGTGATCCGTAACGTGCCCGCACAAAGGCTGTCACCTCCTTATCCTCGCGATCGTGCATCAGCCACCCGCACCCTCGGTCTCAATCTCACGGCCACTACTTACGCTCTCGACCCCAGCAAACGTTGCCGTGACCCCGGAACTTTTTGACGATCGACCATCTCGACCCGCCCGCCGTGACGGCGATGCGCAGAAGGAGCCTCTCGGAAGGTCTACGCCTGGTACGCCGACACGCCGAGCAGCTCGTCCACCGTCACGAACCGGTAGCCTCGGGCCAGCAGCCCATCGATCGTCTCCCGCACCGCTACGACCGTCTCGGCGCGGTTGCCACCCCGGCCGTCGAACCCGTCGTGAAAGATGAGAATCGAGCCAGGGCGCGTCTTGGCGATGGCGCGACGGGCCATCCGTACGCCGGACGGCTGGAACACCTCCAGCGCATGGCCGAACTCGCCGGCAACCGGGTGCAGGCCGCTTCGGCGCAACATCCGCAGCAGGGCCGGCTGGCGCCACAGCCACGGTGTGCGGGCCAGCGCTGGGGTGCGGCCGGTGACCCGCGCCAGGATGTGCTGGGTCTGCTCCACCTCCCGCTCGTACGCTCGCGGCCGCAGGTATGTGCCGAACCGATGGCTCAGTGAATGGTTGCCCAGGACATGACCGGCGTCGATCGCGCGTAGGGCGACCCCGGGGTGACGCTCGACGCACTGTCCGACATAGAAGAAGGTCGCCCGGATGCCTCGTGCTGCCAGGATATCGAGGATCTGTGAGGTGTACGGCTCGTTCGGGCCGTCGTCAAACGTCAACGCCACCCGTCGTTCGGTGGACGCGCCGCGGTAGGGGTAGTCGCGCGAAGACGGGGCGAACGGCGACATCAGCAGCCAGTACGCCGCACCGATGGCCAGCAGCAACAGCCCGATCAGGACGGTCACCGCGCCTCCTGACGGCCGGCCGCCACGGCTACCTCGAACGACCCCGCGTGGTCGCGGAACGCCGGCGCCGATCCCAGCACACGCCGCTTCGCGATCCGGTTCACGGCATAGGTCAGCAGGTAGTGCACAGGCAGGGTCACGAACACGTTGTACGCGATCCCGCGGCTGAGCCTCCGACCTGACGTGCGGGTCGGGTTGTCATGGTCGTAGACGACCCGGCCCTTCTGCCGTAGCCGGCGCAGTTGGTCGAGTTCGTCGCCGCCCTGGGTCAGGCTGGTGTCGTAGCCCGTCCAGGCCTCGCGGCGGAAAGCGATGTTTGTCGCGCTCGCGTAAACGGCGCGGCCGGTCAGTCGGTAGACGCCGTTGACGGCCCCGAACAACATCCGGCTGTAGATCGGGCCCCACCTTGGGCCGTCGTCGTACCGGCAAGGGCCGACGACCGCGACGACGCGGCCATCGCTGCGGAACCGCGCGTCGATGCGGCTGAGCCAATCACGGCTGTGGACCGTATCGGCGTCGGTGGAGACGATGATCTCACCGCGCGCCGCCTCTGTGCCTCGCTGGCGGGCGTCGCACACCCCGGGCGTCGGCTCGGCCACCACTCGCGCGCCGAGGTCGCGAGCGATGTCCGCGGTCTCGTCCGTGCAGTTGTTGTCAACGACGATGACCTCGCACACTCCGTCGAAGTCCTGCTTCTGCAGGGAGAGGAGAGCGTCGGTGAGATAGCCGGCCTCGTTGAAGCACGGGATGACGACGGTGAACCTGGGCCTCTCTGGCATGTGGATGATTATTGGGGCGACGGGGTCGCTGAGACGATCCGGAAATCCCCCGACTTCAACCGGGGGCTATCCCCCAAGGCCCCTCAGGCTTACCCCTGGCACTCCAGCCGCCTTACCCTGCTCGCCAAGCTACGCGGACGGCGCTGGTGCGCTGCACTAGTAGCAACGCCGTTCAGTTAGGCGGTTCGGTCGGTCGTCAAGGGCCGGTGTCGAGGATGTTGATCTCGATGGTGGCTTTGTAGGTGGTGCGGTCGATGTCCGGGCCGCGGGCGTTGTACTTGGAGATGGCACGTTTGACGATGCGGGGCTTGGTGCGTACGCGTCGGTCGGGCATGAGTGCGGTCAGGATCCTTCGTCCGATCGCGCCGACGAGGTCGATGATCGTGTCGGCGATGATGCTGGCGGCCTGGATGACCTGGTCGCGGGCGGTGTGTAGGGCGATGGTGAAGCTGGCCCGGTCGGGGTCGAGTCCGGGGACGCTGTCGGTGGCGTCGACCATGGCGGTGCGGAGCACCTGATAGGTGACCAGCAGGGCGTAGATCTCCTGGTCGATCCCGGTCGGGGTACGGGCGCGTAGCACCCGCCCGCCGAGGATGGTGGATTTCAGTTCCAGGTAGACGGTCTCGATCTCCCACCGCTGGTGGTAGAGGGTGATCAGCTCGCCGGCCGGGTAGCGGCGGTGGTCGAGCAGGGTGGTGACCAGACGGTAGGTGCCGGTCCGAGCGCCGGCGCTGGTGACGATGCTGATCTCGGCCTCGACGACGCGGACAGGCAGGCTGCCGAGTTGGGACAGGTAGGAGCCGTCGCGGTAGCGGGCCCGCACCGGTAGCCGCCGGCCGGACTTGCATCGCACCAGCAGGTCCGCGCCGCCGGCAGCCAGTCGGGCCAGCAGATCCGCGGCGGCGAAGTTTCGGTCGGCCAGCAGCAACATCCCCGGCCGGAGACTCCCCGCCAACCGTGCCGCGTACCCGGTCTCGCCAGTGCTGGCCGGGCCGAAGACCGCGTCGATGACGCTGCGGGTCCCGCAGGCCACCAGGGCCAGGACCCGGACGGTGGGGTAACCGCCCGCGCCGTGGTTGCAGCGCTGCTTGACGAAGGTGGTGAGGTTCGCGGCGCTGTCGGCCACGCTCATCAGCGTGCCGTCCACAGCGCAGACCAGCAGCCCGCGCCAGGACACCGCCCCGGCCGCAGTCGTCGCGGCCGGGCCACGCAGCAGGTCGAACAACGCCCGCAGAGGCGCCACCCCGAGCCGTTGCCGGGCCTGACGCAGCGCGCTGGCCGTCGGCGCAGCCACGGCCAGGCCATGCAGACCAGCGGTCAGCCGATGCCAGACCTGCCCGTAGCCCAACTCGGCGAACAAGCAGCCGGCCAGCAGCAGGTAGACCACCACCCGTGAGGGCAGCAACCGAACCCGCGACTGCACCGCACCGGTACGTCGGAGTGCGTCATCAACCATCTCGAACGGCACCAGCTGGGTCAACTCGCCCAGATGGCCCGGCGCGAACCGGCCCGCCGCCACCATCGTCGTACGCGTTATGGCAATCTGTCCGGACAGCGGAGCTCCTGGTTTCGGGGTGTCTTGGAGTGACAACCCTCTCTACCGGAGCTCCGCTGCTTTGCATCCCTCGACACGCCTTGACAGGTCACCGAACCGCCTAACTGAACGGCGTTGGCACTAGTAGGGTGCGAGGTGTTGAAAACCCCCCGGGAGGCGGAAGCGCGCATCGGTCCGATCGGCGCGCTGCTCTGCCGACTGGCGTTCCTGGCAATCTGCCTGCCCGGGCCGGTCCTGCTCGCCGCCGCGCTGACGCGAGACCCAGTGCAGTCGCCCACGGACTTCTGGGGCCTACTCGCCGGTGACGTACTGGTGACGATCGTCGGTGTCGGTTTCGGCGTCTTCGGCTGGCGGCTGGTCACCCGCTCGCGCCGTGACGCGCGTCGGCTGTCCGCCGCCGGTGTCGCCGCGACGGCGGAGATTCCCGCGGTGGCGAACCATCTGGACGGAGAGGACCCGGGGCTGGAACTCCACCTGCGGATCAGTGGGCCCGGGTTCGCCACGTTCGAGGCGGACACGATCCGGGCCGACGACCCGGCCCTCGTGCCCGGCGCGGTGCTGGCCGCCGTCGTCGACCCCGCTGATCGCCTCTTTTCGATCACCGGGTTCCTTTCACCCTGACTAGCGGATGGTCAACGACGGGGGCCGGCTGCCCCGCGACGATGAGACGAAGTCGACACGCTGACACGACATCTTGTATTACCCCATCGCCGGTGGCGCCATATATGGTGTCTCACGCAGCTGGTTCGACCGCCCGGGTGGGTGGTCGAGGCAAGAGGGAACCCGGTGCGAGTCCGGGACTGCCCCGCAGCGGTGAGTGGGAACGACAGCCGTCACCAAGCACTGGACCGTGAGGTCTGGGAAGCGACGGCCAGTAGGCGACCGTAACCGGTCGCGCCCGCGAGTCCGAAGACCTGCCAGCGCGCCGCACGCGCCGCGTGCGGCGGTCGGAGGCCGCGCGGGACGGCTGACGCCATCAGCCCGCCGGCCACGGCAGGCACGCCATCCAGGCGAACAGTGGCGTTCTCCTGCGCGTCCGTCGACCTCGTCGACAGGCGTGAGGAGGGGACGTGACGGCGAAGCAGGAGCAGGCTGCGGCCGATCAGACGGTGCCGGAGCAGCGCTGGCATGCGATGCGGGTCCGCAAACGCAACGGCGACACCGAGCCGGTGGACGTCAACAAGATTGTCAGGGCGGTCGAGCGGTGGGTGGCCGACCTGGACGAGGTGGACCCGCTGCAGGTCGCCACGAAAACGATCAGTGGCCTCTACGACGGGGCGACCACCGCCGAACTGGACAAGCTGTCGATTCAGACAGCGGCGGAGTTGATCGGTGAGGAGCCGCAGTACTCCAGGCTGGCGGCGCGGTTACTGGCCGCGTACGTGGACAAGGAGGTTCGCGGGCAGGGCGTGGCGAGCTTCAGCCAGTCCATCCGGTACGCCCACGGTCTCGGGCTGATCGGCGACGAGACCGCCGCGTTCGTGGCCCGTAACGCCCGCAAGCTCGACGACGCGGTGGACCCGGTCGGTGATCTGCGGTTCGAGTACTTCGGGCTGCGTACCGTCGCGGACCGTTACCTGCTGCGGCATCCCGATTCGCGGTTGGTGGTGGAGACGCCGCAGTACTGGCTGCTGCGGGTGGCCTGCGGGTTGTCCGAGACGCCGGGCGAAGTGATCGGCTTCTACCGGTTGATGTCGTCGCTGGCGTACCTGCCGAGTTCGCCGACGCTGTTCAACTCGGGCACCCGGCACACCCAGATGTCGTCGTGCTTCCTGGTCGACTCGCCCCGCGACGAGCTGGACTCGATCTACGAGCGGTACCACCAGGTGGCGAGGCTGTCGAAGTTCTCCGGCGGCATCGGCATCGCCTGGTCGCGGGTCCGCGGCCGGGGCGCGCTGATCCGGGGCACGAACGGCCGGTCCAACGGCATCGTCCCGTTCCTGAAGACGCTGGACGCCGGGGTGGCGGCGGTCAACCAGGGCGGCCGGCGCAAGGGCGCGGCGTGTGTCTACCTGGAGCCGTGGCATCCGGACATCGAGGAGTTCCTGGAGCTGCGGGACAATACCGGCGAGGATTCCCGGCGGACGCACAACCTGAACCTGGCCAACTGGATCCCGGACGAGTTCATGCGCCGGGTCGAGGCGGACGGCGACTGGTCGCTGATCGACCCGTCCGACGCGCCGCAGCTCCCCGACCTGTACGGCGAGGAGTTCGACGAGGCGTACCGGGCCGCGGAGAAGAAGGCCGTCAAGACGGTCAAGGCCCGGGACCTGTACGGGCGGATGATGCGCACCCTGGCGCAGACCGGCAATGGGTGGATGACCTTCAAGGATCCGTCGAACCGGCTGTCCAACCAGACCGGGACGCCGGGCAACACCATCCACCTGTCGAACCTGTGCACCGAGATCCTCGAGGTCAACAACGACGCCGAGACCGCGGTCTGCAACCTCGGCTCGGTCAACCTCGGCGCCCACGTCACCCCCGACGGGGTCGACTGGGAGAAGCTGCGGGCGACCGTGCGTACCGCGGTGGTGTTCCTCGACCGGGTGATCGACATCAACTACTACCCGGCCGAGCAGGCGGCGGCGTCGAACCCCCGCTGGCGGCCGGTCGGGCTCGGCCTGATGGGCCTGCAGGACGCGTTCTTCACCCTGCGACTGCCGTTCGACTCGGTGGAGGCTCGCGAGCTGTCGACTCGGGTGCAGGAGGAGGTCTTCCTGACCGCGTTGGAGACCTCCGCCGGCCTCGCCGAGCGGTTCGGCCCGCATCCCGCGTACGCCGACACCCGGGCCGCGCAGGGCCAGCTACACCCGGACCTGTGGGGTGCCGAACCGACCCAGGTGCAGCGGTGGACCGCGCTGCGGACGCGGATCGCCGCCCACGGGCTGCGCAACTCGCTGCTGGTCGCCATCGCCCCGACCGCCACCATCGCCTCGATCGCCGGCTGCTACGAGTGCATCGAGCCGCAGGTGTCGAACCTGTTCAAGCGCGAAACCATGTCCGGCGAGTTCCTCCAGATCAACACCTACCTGGTACGTGAGCTGAAGACGCGCGGGCTGTGGACGCCGGCGATCCGGGAGCAGATCAAACGCGCCGACGGATCGGTGCAGGGCATTACCGGACTGCCCGCCGACGTGCGCGAGTTGTTCCGCACCGCGTGGGAACTACCGCAGCGGGCATTGATTGACCTGGCCGCCGCCCGCGCGCCGTACATCGACCAGTCGCAGTCGCTGAACCTGTTCCTGAGCGCGCCGACCATCGGCAAGCTGTCGTCGATGTACCTGTATGCCTGGAAGTCCGGGCTGAAGACCACCTACTACCTGCGCTCGCGTCCCGCGACCCGCATCCAGCAGGCCACCGTCGCCGTCTCCCCGGCAAGCACGCCGATCGTCGCGGTGAGCGACGACGAGGCATTGGCCTGCTCCCTGGAAAACCCCGAAAGCTGCGAGGCCTGCCAGTGACCACGATCCCCAATTCCCGCGCCGCCAGCACCGGCGAACGGCACCTGCTGCTCGACCCCGGCATGGACCTGACCCTGCGACCGATGCGCTACCCGCACTTCTTCGACCGCTTCAAAGACGCCATCAAGAACACCTGGACCGTCGAGGAGGTGGACCTGCACGCCGACCTGGCCGACCTGGCCCGGCTCACCCCGGCCGAACGGCACCTGGTGTCCCGGCTGGTCGCCTTCTTCGCCACCGGCGACACCATTGTCGCCAACAACCTGGTGCTCAACCTCTACCAGCACGTCAACTCCCCGGAGGGCCGGCTCTACCTGTCCCGGCAGCTGTTCGAGGAGGCGGTGCACGTCCAGTTCTACCTGAACCTGCTCGACACCTACGTACCCGACGAGGAGGAACGGTTCGCCGCGTTCGCCGCCATCGAGAACATTCCCTCCATCCGGCGCAAGGCAGAGTTCTGCTTCCGCTGGATCGACTCAATCTTTGAACTGCGCGAGCTGAGGACCCGGGACGACCGTCGGGCGTTCCTGCTCAACCTCATCTGCTTCGCCACATGCATCGAGGGGTTGTTCTTCTACGGCGCCTTCGCCTACGTCTACTTCCTGCGTTCGCGGGGTCTGCTCAACGGGCTCGCCTCCGGCACCAACTGGGTGTTCCGCGACGAATCGATGCACATGGCGTTCGCGTTCGATGTGGTGGACACCGTCCGGCGGGAGGAGCCGGACCTGTTCGACGCCGAACTGGAACGGCAGGTCACCGAGATGCTCGCCGAGGCGGTCGAATGCGAGGTCCAGTTCGCCGAGGACCTCCTCGAGCAGGGCGTATCCGGGCTGTCGCTGGCCGACATGCGCGAATACCTGCAGCACGTGGCCGATCGCCGGCTCGTCCACCTCGGCATCGCACCCCGCTACGGTTCGGCGAACCCGTTCGCGTTCATGGAGCTGCAGGACGTGCAGGAACTGTCGAACTTCTTCGAGCGGCGGGTGTCGGCGTACCAGGTCGGGGTGACCGGGAGGGTCACCTTCGACGACGACTTCTGACCGACGGTCGGGGGTGGACGGCCGGAGATCGAGGTCTCCGGCCGTACCGCCACCCCGTCGGAGCCGCCCACGATCGCGGCGCGTCCCGCCCGGCGCCGGGCTCGGCTCAGCCCTTCAACGGGTACGGGATGAAGGTGCTCCGGTTCTCGTCCAGGTCGAGTTGGCGGCTGATCGGCGCGGCGGCCCGCTGCGGGCAGGTCATCCGCTCGCAGGTCTTGCAGCCGGGGCCGATCGGGGTGGCGGCGTCGGCCGCGTGCAGGTCCATCCCGGCGGAGTAGACCAACCGGTTGGCGTGGCGGGTCTCGCAGCCCAGGCCGATCGCGTAAACCTTGCCGGGCTGGTTGTAGCCGCCGTGGTGGCGGGTGATGGTGCGGGCGGTCCACAGGTAGCGTTGCCCGTCGGGCATGGCGGCGACCTGCACGACGACCCGGCCGGGTGAGCTGAACGCCTCGTAGACGTTCCACAGCGGGCAGGTGCCGCCGGTGTGGGAGAACGGGAAGCCGGTGGCGGACTGGCGTTTGGACATGTTGCCGGCCCGGTCGACCCGGACGAACGAGAACGGCACCCCACGCGCGCGGGGGCGTTGCAGCGTACTGAGCCGGTGACACACCGTCTCCCAGCCCATCGCGAAGTGCTGGGTGAGCAGGTCGATGTCGTACCGGCGCTGCTCCGCCGCGGTCAGGAACTGCTCGTACGGCAGGAGCAGCGCGGCGGCGAAGTAGTTCGCCAACCCGACCCGGGTGAGGATCTGGGTCTGGGTTTCGTCGTACCGTTCCTCCTCCACGATCTCGTCGATCAGGTCGGCGAACTCCAGTAGCGCGATTTGCGCCGCCATCCGCATGGCCTCCTGCCCGGCTCGCAGCGACGCCGACAGGTGCAGGGTGCGGGTCTGCGGGCGATAGCGGTGCAGTTCGTCGCCGAGCAGGGCGGCGTCGTCGCGGCGGACGAGAATGCCGTGCCGATGGGCGAGCCGGTCCTGTAGCGCGGCGCGGACCTCGCCTCGGCGGAATCCGATGGCCACGGCCAGCCGCTCCGCCGCCTCGTCCAGATCCGGTACGTAGTTCTGCCGTCGGTAGAAGAACTCGGTCACCTGGTCGTGCGGGCTGCGGCCGATCGTCTCGCGATCGCCGAGCAGTTCGGCGAGTTGCTCGTCTGTTTGCCGGTACCGGCGGTGCAGGTCGATGACAGCCTCGGCGACGTCGGGCAGCCGGGTGGCGAGTTCGGTGAGATCGGCGATGCCCGCCCGCCCGGGGAGCGCCTCGCGCAACCCGGCGACCAGCCTCGGGGTGTCCCGCGGGGCGAAGACGGCCGAGTCGACGCCGAACACCTCGGTGATGCGCATGAGCACCGGGACGGTCAGCGGCCGGGAGTCGTGTTCGATCTGGTTGAGATAGCTGGGCGAGATGTTCAGCAGGCGGGCCAGGTGCGACTGGCTGAGAGCGCGGTCTTCGCGCATCCGGCGCAGTCGGGCACCCGCGAAGATCTTGGCGATCGCCCTCACCTCCCTGCTGGTCTTCGCTGGTCCGGCACTATTTGCAGAAAGAAAATATAGCGGTTCGCAACTTCGCAAAAAGGGGCGGGAAATTCTCAGAACTTGGCCTTTTCCGTCCCTCGACCTGCCGCCGACGCCGTGTGACCGTTGGCAGCACGCCGGACCGGCATCGAGTCGACGCCGCCACGGGCACGTCCGAAATGCCGGCGTCACCGACATTCGAGGGGACCAGACCATGCAGAACGCCGCTGAGCAGTTGCGTACCGAGTGGGAGACCAGTCCACGCTGGCAGGGAGTGCGGCGCAGCTACCGGGCCGAGGACGTGGTGCGCCTACGCGGGGCGATCCAGGAGGAACACACGCTGGCCCGGCACGGCGCCGACCGGCTGTGGCAGCTGCTGCACAGCGAGGACTACATCCACGCCCTGGGCGCGCTCACCGGCAACCAGGCCGTGCAGATGGTCCGCGCCGGCCTGAAGGCGATCTACCTCTCCGGCTGGCAGGTGGCCGCCGACGCCAACCTCGCCGGACACACCTACCCCGACCAGAGCCTCTACCCCGCCAACTCGGTGCCCGCGGTGGTGCGCCGGATCAACAACGCCCTGCTGCGCGCCGCCCAGATCAGCACCGCCGAGGGTGACACCGAGGGAATCGGCTGGCTGGCGCCGATCGTCGCCGACGCCGAGGCCGGGTTCGGCGGCCCACTCAACGCCTACGAGCTGATGACCGCGATGATCGCGGCCGGCGCCGCCGGGGTGCACTGGGAGGACCAGCTCGCCGCCGAGAAGAAGTGCGGCCACCTCGGCGGGAAGGTACTCGTCCCCACCGGCCAGCACATCCGTACCCTCGAGGCGGCGCGGCTCGCCGCCGACGTCGCCGGCGTGCCCTCGGTGGTCATCGCCCGCACCGACGCGCAGGCCGCCACCCTGCTCACCACCGACGTGGACGAGCGGGACCGTCCGTTCGTCACCGGCGAGCGGACCGCCGAGGGCTTCTACCGGGTACGCAGCGGCATCGAGCCGTGCATCGCCCGCGGCCTGGCCTACGCCTCGCACGCCGATCTGCTCTGGATGGAGACCTCCACCCCGGACCTGGAGGTCGCCCGTCGGTTCGCCGAGGCGATCAAGGACCAGTACCCGGACCAGCTGCTCGCCTACAACTGTTCGCCGTCGTTCAACTGGCGTAAGCACCTCGACGACGCGACCGTCGCCAAGTTCCAGCGGGAGCTCGGCCACATGGGCTACAAGTTCCAGTTCATCACGCTGGCCGGCTTCCACGCCCTCAACTACTCGATGTTCGACCTGGCCCGTGGGTACGCCACCGACGGAATGTCCGCCTACGTGGCGCTGCAGGAGCGGGAGTTCGCCGCCGAGGCGAACGGCTACACCGCCGTCAAGCACCAGCGCGAGGTGGGCACCGGCTACTTCGACCTGATCAGCACCGTGCTCAACCCGGCCGCGGAGACCACCGCGCTGCGCGGCTCGACCGAGCAGGAGCAGTTCGCGTGAGGTACGAGGTCATCGGCCCGCTGGCCGAACGATTCGACGAAGTCCTCACCGCCGAGGCGCTGGACTTCCTGGTCGCGCTGGACAGCGAATTCGCCGCTCGCCGGGTCGCCCTGCTGGACACCCGCCGGGCCCGCCGCGACCGGTACGCCACCGGTCAACTGCCCGACTTCCTCCCGGAGACCGCCGCGATCCGCGCCGACCTCACCTGGCGGGTCGCGCCGCCGGCCCCCGGCCTGGTCGACCGGCGGGTGGAGATCACCGGACCGACCGACCGCAGGATGACGGTCAACGCCCTCAACTCGGGGGCGAAGGTGTGGCTCGCCGACTTCGAGGACGCCACCGCTCCCACCTGGCACAATGTCATCGCCGGTCAGCTCAACCTGATCGACGCGCTGGATCGGCGGATCGACTTCACCGACCCACGCGGCAAGCGGTACGCCCTCGGCGACGAGCTGGCCACGATCGTGGTCCGGCCGCGCGGCTGGCACCTCGTGGAGAAGGGCATCGCGGTCGACGGTCGGCCGATCTCCGCCAGCCTGGTCGACTTCGGGCTCTACCTGTTCCACTGCGCCCGGCGGCAGCTCGACGCCGGCGCCGGACCGTACTTCTATCTGGCCAAGCTCGAAAGTCACCGCGAGGCGCGGCTGTGGAATGACATCTTCGTCTTCGCCCAGCGGTACCTCGGCCTGCCGCAGGGCACCATCCGGGCCACCACGCTGATCGAGACGATCACCGCCGCCTTCGAGATGGAGGAGATCCTGTACGAGCTGCGCGAGCACTCGGCGGGACTGAACGCCGGACGGTGGGACTACATCTTCAGCGTGATCAAGAACTTCGGGCAGTGGCCGGACTTCGTCCTGCCGGACCGGTCCGAGGTCACCATGTCGGTGCCGTTCATGCGCGCGTACACCGAGCTGCTGGTGGCGACCTGCCACCGGCGCGGCGCGCACGCGATCGGCGGGATGGCCGCGTTCATCCCCAGCCGGGAGCCCGAGGTCAACGAGGTGGCCCTCGGTCGGGTGCGGGCGGACAAGCGGCGGGAGGCCGGCGACGGGTTCGACGGCTCCTGGGTCGCCCACCCGGGTCTCGTCGAAACCTGCCGGGAGGAGTTCGACGCCGTGCTGAGCGAGCACCCACACCAGCTCGACCGGCTCCGGGACGACGTCAGCGTCACCGCCGCCGACCTGCTCGCCGTCGACAAGACCCCGGGCCAGGTCACCACCACGGGGCTGCGGTCCAACATCGCGGTCGCGCTGCGCTACATCGACGCCTGGCTCGGCGGCGTCGGCGCGGTCGCCCTGTCGAACCTGATGGAGGACGCGGCGACCGCCGAGATCGCCCGCTGCCAGGTCTGGCAGTGGCTGCACCACCGCACTCCCCTGGCCGGCGGCGGCTGCGTCACCGACGACCTGGTTCGATCCATCCTCGCCGAGGAGTTGGCCGCCCTGGTGGCGGGCCGCGTGGGCGGCCACCGTGACCGCGCCGAGCAGGCCGCGCGGATCGTCGAGGACACCGCGCTCGGCGAGGACCTGCCCGCGTTCTTCACCACCGGCGCGTACGCCCGGCACCTCGGCCCGAACCGAAGGCCGGCAGGGTCGGTCGGCTGACGAGGAACGGGCGCCTCACCGGGGCCGGGAAGATCGGCCAGGACCTTCCCGGCCCGGTCGGTGTGCGCGGTCGCGGACACTCCCACGGCAATCCTGGCGCACTCGGACGCCGACCTCGTGCCGGTGGCACCGACGCTGCCGCCCTCGAGACTGATCAACTGACTGTTCACGTCACCGTTCCGCGCCACACACTGCCTCGGACCTGCGCGTTTCCCAACAGTCGACAAGGTGAGGCCGACTCCCGTCACGGCAGGATCTGGAGCCTTTCCTTGTCATCATTCGGACTTCGGCGTCGGCGCGACGCGGCGCGAGCTGTCGCGCTGGCGGCCTGCGCCGTCACCGGCTCGATCACGGCCGCACCCGCCCCGGCGGCGGCGCATCCGTTCGGCGATCCGCAGACCGTGACCATCGCACGCGACCAGCAGCGACCCGAGGTCGTGCGCGTGCGGTGGCACGTCGGCGGCCCCGACGACCTGACCCTGCTCGGGGTTTCGCTCGGCCTGCTGCCGCAAGACCGCGTCCTGGCGGACGGCGCGATCGACTATCGGCACACGGACGCCGCCGTGATCGGCTCATCCGAGGAGTTCGCGGCCTACCTGCTCAAGCAGATCACGGTCACCGACCGCGAGCGATCGTGCCTCGGCGCCGTCGAGCCGCCGAAGTCCCTAGCCCGGATCGGCGCGACCGTCGACTACACGTGCCCAGGGTCGGTCGGCATGGTCACGGTCGCGGTCCGGATGCTGACTGATCTCCACCCCGCGTACCGTGCTCTGGCCACCGGTCCGCACGGCCAGCGCGCGGTGTACGGCTCGGGCGAGGACTCCCACGACTGGGTCCTCGCCGGCACGCCGGCGGCGGGCAGCAGCAGCCTCGGCCGCAGCGCCGCCGCCCAGATCGCCGCCGTCACCGGCGGTGCACTGCTGGTCGCGATGCTGATCATGTGGCGGCGGTCGCGTCGCCGGAGGACCGTGGCATGAACGACGTCACCGCCTACCTCGCGTCCCTGTCGGACCGGCTAGAGGATCTCATCCACTCGCCGGGTGTGCCGCCGCTGGCGTTCGCCCTCGCCTTTCTCGCGGGCGCCGGACACGCGGTGGCGCCCGGGCACGGCAAGAGCCTGGCCGCCGCGTACCTCGTCGGCTCGCGCGGCCGGATCCGCGACGCCGCCTGGCTGGGCGGCTCGGTGGCCGTCATGCACACGGTCTCCGTGCTGGTGATCGGCGTGGCATGGACGTTCCTGTCCCTGTCCGACGTCGTCCGGATGCAGGAACTCACGAGTTGGCTGCAGCTCGGCGCCGGCGTGATCGTCCTGGCCACCGGCCTGTGGATGGTGCGCCGGCACCTGCTCGGCCACAGCCACAGCCACCATCACGGCCACAGCCACGGCCACCATCACGGCCACGGCCACGGCCATGAGCACGAGCACGACCACGGCAGGCGTCCCGGACTGCTCCTGCTCGGCATGTCCGGCGGGCTCACCCCCTCTCCGGCCGCCTTCCTCGTGCTGGCGACCGGGCTGTTTCTCGGCCGCGCCGGATTTGCCCTACTGCTCGTCCTGACGTTCGGCCTCGGGATGGCCGTCGTGCTCTTCGGCGTCGGCCTCCTCGCGGTCGCCGGCAGCTCCCTGGTCGTCCGCGGCGCGCAGTCGCGTACCGTGCTGCGGCTGGCCAGCCGCGTAGCCCCCGTCCTCGCGGCTGGCGGCATCACTCTGTTCGGCGCCGGTCTCGTCGTGGTCGCCGTGATCCAACTCGTCAACAAGGTTTAGCGAGGAATCCCGGCCGTTTAGGGCCGGGAGGAATCGCGTCACGGGCCTGGACGTTTCTGGTTGGCGATGTACTGCTTGACGATCTCCAGTGGTGCCCCGCCACAGGAGGCGGCGAAGTACGACGGTGACCACAGGTGGCCGTGCATGATGTGCCGGTTGATCCGCCCGGTGAATTCTTTACGCAGGTAGTGGGCGGACACGCCTTTGAGTGAGCTGACGAGCGTGGAGATGGCCAGCTTCGGCGGGTAGCGCACGAGCAGGTGCACGTGGTCGTCTTCGCCGTTGAACTCGGCCAGCTCCGCGCTCATGCCGGCGCACACGTCGGCCATGACCTGCTCGCAGCGGGTGAGCATCGCGTCGTTGAGTACGTCCCGGCGGTATTTGGTGACAAAGACCAGATGCGCGTGAAGGTTGTAGACGACGCTGCGTCCTCGGCGAACATTGGGGTCCGGGGTCCATCGTGGTGACATAGACCAGATGGTAGACTGTGGACGTGAAGGTGGTTGTGCAGGTGCGCCTGTTCCCGGATGCCGCCCAGGAGGCGGCGTTGCGGGACACGCTGGCCCTGTGCAACGAGGCCGCGAACCTTGCCTCGGGCGAGGCGTACCGGTTGCGCGTGTTCGGGAAGCAGGCGTTGCAGCGGCTCACCTACGGGCAGCTGAAAGAGATGGGCCTGTCGGCGCAGCCGGCGATCCACGTGGCCCGTAAGGTCGCCGGCGCGTACGCGACCCTGAAAGCCAACATCAGCGCCGGCAACCTGGGCAAGTCCGGATCAGCGCGCCGTCGTAAGGTCGAGTCGAAGCCGATCCTGTTTCGGTGTGACGCCGCGCAGCCGTTCGACGACCGCTGCCTGTCGTGGCAGATCGCCGGCCGCACGGTGTCGATCTGGACTGTTCGGGGACGGTCGGGACGCATCCCGTTCCGCTGTTCCGACGCGCAGTACGCCATCCTGGCCGTCCACCGCAAGGGCGAGTCGGACCTGGTGTGCCGTGACGGCAAGTGGTACCTGTACGCCACCTGCGACATCCCCGACGTCGAGGTGAAAGAGCCGGACGGGTTCCTCGGCGTCGACTTGGGCATCGCGAACATCGCCACGACCAACGACGACACCCGACACTCGGGCAAGGCTTTGAACCGGGTGCGGCATCGTAACCAGCGGTTGCGGGCCAAGCTCCAGCGCATCGGCACCAAGTCCGCCAAGCGGCTGTTGAAGGCCCGCCGGCGTAAGGAAGCCCGGTTCGCGGCCGACACCAACCATCGCATCGCCAAGCAGATCGTGACCGAGGCCGAACGCACCGGCCGCGGGATCGCCCTGGAAAACCTCACGGGCATCCGCGACCGGGTACGCTCCGACGGCCCCAGCGGGTCACCCTGCACACCTGGGCATTCCACCAGCTTGGCCAGTTCATCGCCTACAAGGCGGGCCGGGCCGGGGTGGCGGTCGTCCACGTCGACCCGGCGTACACCTCGCAGGGCTGCTGCGCCTGCGGACACATCGCCAAGGCCAACCGCCCCAACCAAGCCACCTTCCGATGCACGTCGTGCGGCTTCGCTGAACACGCCGACGTCAACGCAGCCCGCAACATCGCCGCACGCGGTGCCGCGGACTGGGCAGCCGTCAGCCTGCCAAACGCGGCGTGACCGATGCACCCAGCACCGACCATGATCTGCAAGCTCGGCCCTTCAGGGCCGAGAAGCTGACTGGCAGTTGACTTGCCGGCCCGGCCGGGACGACATTCCAGCTTCGTGCCGGCGTTCATCCACTGCGGCTTGAGCCAGTTGCCCGAAGATCGCCGGGCAGAAGCACGACGACATGTCGTGTTGGTGCCAGCCCTGGGTGTCGTAGCCGAGGCCTTCGCCCTCGCTCAGGTCGACGATCAGGGTGACGGCGGGATGCGCGACCATGGTGATGTCCACGAGTGCGGGGACACGTTGGCGAACCCGGCCATGCTGATCCCCGGCAGCCGATCTGACGGGCGCGGGACTGCGATCTCCACCGACGCCCAGTCGGGTGGCGCCCCGGTCGTCAGCACGTGACCACTCTACGTCGATCACGGAGCGTAGGAATTCATGGGATCGTCGATACCCGCGCCCGCTTGCTGCCCTGGTCTGATCTTCTGGCCGGATTCGCGCCTTATCGCTGGTCGCTCTCATGCATGTGCAGCATCGCCTGCTGTTGACAAGATCACGGAGCCTGGGTACCGTGCCGTGAAATCGATTTCATAGACCACTCCGCGTAACCGATATCTGCGCCACAGCACCAGCCACGCGTGGCGTGTGACAAAGGAGTACACCATGAAGTTGTTCAGGGGCATGGCATCACCACGAGCGGGCGTGACACGACGCGGCGTGCAGGTCATGAGCGTCGCGGCCGCCGCCGTGCTTGCGCTGAGCGCATGCAGCACCGCGGGCGGAGGTAACTCGTCCGGCAAGAGCGCCGGCGGCGAACTGACCTTCTCCAACTGGCAGTTCCTCGAGGACGGCAAGGGACCGATCCTCTGGGACGCGGTGAAGGGCTACACCGGCCCCGACGGCAATGTCTCGCTGACGAAGATCGAGATCCCGTTCGCGAACTACGCCGACAAGCTCAGCACCGAGCTGGGCGCCCGCGGCGGCCCGGACGTGATGGTGCTGCAGGACAGCCAGTTCGCGTCGCTCGCCGACGCCGGGGTGCTCGAGCCGCTCGATGACATCGCGAAGGAGTTGGGCGACTCGCTGAACGGCACCAACAAGGCGGGCTTCTTCCAAGACAAGCAGTTCGGGTTCAACTGGGAGCGACCGACCTACAACACGGTCATCTACAACAAGGACCTCTTCACCGAGCTCGGCCTGAAGGTCCCCACGACGTTCGACGAGTTCCTCGCCACCGCGAAGACCATCAAGGAGCAGCGCGGCATCGCCGGCTGGGCCGGACGCCACCAGACCGCCGAAATCGACGGCTGGACGCTCGAAATGGCGAACTGGATCTACGGCTTCGGCGGCGAACTGAGCGACGGCAAGGAGCTCACGATCGACGCCCCCGCGAACGTCAAGGCGGTCGAGGCCTTCCTGGAGACCTTCAAGTCCGGCGTCGCGCCGATCGGCGACGACGCGTCGACCTTCCGCGCGAAGTTCGGTCAAGGTCAGGTCGGCATGCTGTTCGAGAACTCTGGCGTCGCGACCACCCTCACGAGCAATCCCAAGAACGTGATCAACGGTCAGAACCTGGGTGCCGCGCCACTGCCCATGGCGAACGCGGGCTCCAACTCGCAGCTGATCCTCGCCGTCAACGCGGCGAGCAAGAACAAGGAGGCTGCGAAGGACTTCGTTCGCTGGGTTCTCGGTGAGAAGGGACAGACCGCCCTCCGCGCCGGTCTGGGTGCCTCGGCGATGGCCACCGATGTCGAGCCTGACCCCGAGTTCCTCAAGGCGAACCCGTGGGCCACTCAGTTCCTGGAGGCCGCGAAGACCTCTCGCTCGACTCTCGTCGAGGGTTTCGAGACCGAGAGCAAGGTTATCTGGCGTGAGTTCCTGACGGCTGTCGAGGACCTGCGTGTCAACGGCGGTGACGTTGCGGCGAAGCTTGCCGGCGTGCAGAAGGCGCTCAAGGCAGAGCTCAGCTGATGTGCGCGGGGGTGGGTGGTTGCGCCGCCCACCCCCGCTCAACGGAAAGGACCACGATGGCCACGAACACGGCCGAGAGGGCGCAGACACCGCAGCGCAGCGCGCGGTCCGTGAATCGGCGGCGCGGCAGAGGAAAGCTCTCACCCTTCATCGAGCGTAACGGCGCATATCTCTTCCTCTTCCCGGCGATCGCGTACCTGGCGATCTTCACCGTCTATCCGCTGATCCGCGGAGTCCTGCTGTCCTTCACCGCGACCAAGCTGGTAAATCCCGACGGCGGCCGGTCCGTCGGTCTGGACAACTACGACTACCTGCTCGCCAGCGACAAGTTCTGGGCCTCGGTCGGCACGACCCTGCTGTACACGCTCTTCACGGTCGTCTTCGCCGTCGGCATCGGCACCGCCGCGGCGCTGTTGCTGAACAAGTCGTTCCGCGGGCGCGGCCTGGTCCGCGCCATCGCCACCGTCCCGTGGGCCGTGCCCACCGTCGCGGCCGCCCTGATCTTCGTCTGGATCTACAACAATGAGCAGGGCGTCCTCAACGGCACCACGACGGCGCTCGGATTTGGCCAGCACGGCTGGCTTGTCGACCCGCGATACGGGCTCTTCTCGGTGACCCTCGCCACGGTCTGGAAGCTCACACCGCTGGTCCTGCTCGTCATGCTGAGCGCACTGCAGAGCGTGCCGCACGAGCTGCGCGAGGCCACCTGGGTCGACGGCGCCTCGCCCCTGCAGTCGTTCCGTGCCGTCACCCTCCCGCACATCATGCCGACGATTCGTGTCATCACGCTGCTGATGACGATCTGGTCGATCCGCCGATTCGAGATCATCTTCCTGATCACGGGCGGTGGGCCGCTCGACAAGACCAACACCCTCGTCGTCAACGTTTACCGCACCGCCTTCCAGGACCAGAATCTCGGCCGCGCGGCCGCGATCGGCGCGCTCGGTCTCGTCCTCTCGCTGCTCGTGACGGTCGTCTACTTCGTCATCGAGCAGATCCAGGAGCGTCAGGAGAGCCAGCGATGACCACCTCTCTCACCTCGATGAAGCCGCTGCGTCGGCGTGGAGCCCTCGCCCGGATGGGCAGCCTCGGCAAAGCGATCCTCATCACGCTACTGGTCGTCTTCACCGGCTTCCCCGTCTACTGGATGCTCGGCACGTCGCTGGGGACCGAGCAGTCCCTCTACCGCGACGGTCAGCCTCTGGTCCCGGAGTTCGCGAACATCGGCCAGTGGGGCACCTTCCTCTCGGAGGTCCCGATCCTGCGCTGGCTCTGCAACTCCTTTGTGATTGCCGCGGGAACGACGGTCCTCAGTCTCGTGCTCGCGACGATGGCGGCATACGCGCTCAGCCGCTACCGCTTCCGCGGGCGAGGCATTGCCGGGTTCATCTTCTTCAGCACCCAGATGCTGCCAGAGGCACTCATCATCGTGCCTCTGTACGCGATCTTCGCGGGCGCCGGCCTGCTGAACAGCCACTGGGGGCTCGTGCTCGCGGACACCGCATTCGTGATGCCGGTGAGCATGTTCATCATCAAGAGCGGCATCGACAAAATCCCCTACGAGATCGAGGAATCGGCGCGAATCGACGGGTGCTCGCGCCTGCGCATGCTGTTCACGATCGTGCTGCCGCTGATCCGCCCGAGTATCGCCGCCGCTGCCGTCATCGCGTTCTTCGACGGCTGGAACGAATTCATGTTCGCCAACACGTTCATTTCGGATTCGGATTTGTGGCCCGCCCCCGTGGGGCTTGCCTCATTCCTCGGGCAGTTCTACACGCCGATGAATGTCGTCATGCTGTGTGCGCTGCTGTTTGCGCTCCCGGCGATCATCTTCTTCCTGTGGGCCCAGCGCGGCATCGTGTCCGGCCTGACAGCAGGTTCCGTCAAGGGCTGACAAGCCGCAACCGAAGGAGTACCGACCATGTCGGAAGGGTTCGATCCGCTGTTCTCGGTGCACGACCACATCGCCGTCGTGACAGGTGGTTTCGGCCAGATCGGTGCCGAGTTCGTCAAGGCGCTGCACGCACGCGGCGCCCGCGTGGCGGTGACCTCGCGCAGCGAGGTGGTCGACCCGGCGGCGAAGCTCGGAGTTACCGTCGACGCCGATCGGCTGATGGCGGTCACGATGGACATCACCGATCAGGCCAGCGTGGAGGCGGGCTTCGATCGGATCACGCAGGCGTGGGGTGTCCCGACGATCCTCGTGAACAACGCTGGTCTCGACACCCAGCCCAGCGCCCCGCCGGAGGTGTCCGGGCCGTTCGAGCAGTTCCCCGCCGAGGTGTTCCGTGAGGTCGTCGACACCAACCTCGTCGGTACCTTCTTGGTGACGCAGGCGGCCGGCCGACGCATGCGCGAGGCGGGGCTCGAGGGATCAATCATCAACATCGGTTCGATCTACGGGATGGTCTCCCCCGTCCAGGACATCTACGCGTACAAGGCGGAGGACACCGGCATCCCGTTCATCAAGCCGGTGGCCTACTCCGCCGCGAAGTCGGGGCTCTACAACCTGACGCGCTACTGCGCCACCTATTGGGGCAAGACAGGCATCCGGGTAAACACCCTCACACCATCCGGTGTACGCCGCGACACGCAGGACGCGAAGTTCCAGGCGAACTACACGGCGCGCATGCCGATCGGCAGAATGGCGGAGGCCGACGAGTACAACGGCGCCCTCATCTTCCTCGCCTCCGCTGCGTCGCGGTACATGACCGGGGCGAACCTCGTCGTGGACGGGGGGTGGACCGCATGGTGACCAGCACCATCGGCGACCGTCTGATCGTCGCCGCGCCGACGCCGATCCGGGTCGACGAGACTCTCGATCTCGACGCGTTTTCGCTGATGGTGGACGGCGATATCTCGCGAGGAGTCGAGGGCATATACGTCGCCGGCTCGTCCGGCGAAGGCCTCCTGCTCAGCACCGATGAGCGGATCGCACTCACCCGGTCGGCCGTGGAGGCGGCGGGCGAACGGGTCCCGGTGTACGCGCATGTGGGTGCGATGTCGACGCGGGAGGCGATCTCGCTCGCGGAGGCCGCACGCGAGGCTGGCGCAGCGGCGATCTCGATGATCCCGCCGCTGTACTACAAGTATTCGACGGCGGAGGTCGTCGCCCACTTCCGCGCCGTCATCGATGCGGTTGACCTGCCGTTCATCCTCTACAACATCCCGCAGTTCACTGGCCGCGACATCTCGGACGGTGGATTTGAAGGGGTGCTGGAGCTGTCCCAAGTGGTGGGGATCAAGCACACGTCGCACAACCTCTACGGCGCGGAACGGCTGATTCAGCGATATCCCCACCTGAGCCTCATCAACGGCTTCGACGAGCTGTACCTGCCGGCCCTCTGCATCGGCGCGAGGGGGGCGATCGGGACGACGATCGGACTGCAGATCGAGCTTTTCCGGTCGCTGAGGGCGCGCCACGCTCGAGGTGACGTCGACGGGGCGCGCACCGTGCAGACCCGGATCAACGACACCGTCCAGGCGCTCGTCGAGGAGGGGGTGTTCGCGGCCGCGAAGTACCTCGCAGGCAAGCGGTCGATCCCGCTGGGCACCTGCCGACGGCCGCTCCCGGGGCTGGACGACCACGCCCGACGCCGACTGGACGTCGTGTGGGACAGACTGCGGGAGAACGTGCACAGCACGTCGACGGAGGATACGTCGATCTGATCGCTCGACGGGGGGTGCGAGAGCAGAACCTCGAGCGCGGCACACAGCTGTGCACGTTCACCATCCGTCCCGGTGCACTTCGGGCAGAGAGGCATCAATGGCCACCATCTATGAGGTCGCGAGTCTTGCCGGCGTCTCGCCGGCGACCGTCTCACGTGTCTTCAACGGAGCCGCCGTCTCGGAAGAGAAGGCGCAGGCGGTTCGCGAGGCGGCTCGCAAGCTTCGGTTCACACCCAACCGGGCCGCGCGCACCCTGCGTAAGCAGAGCACGGAGGTGATCGCGCTGATCATCCCGGACATCGAGAACCCCTACTTCACGGAGATGGCACGCGGAGTGGAGGACGTCGCGCAGGAGGTCGGGTACTCGGTCGTGCTGTGCAACTCCGACGCCCGTCAGGAGAAGGAGAATTCCTACCTGCGCATCGCGATAGCCGGAAGCATGGCCGGGGTCATCATCGCGGCCGCATCGGACCACACCGATCTCGACGACGTTCTCGCCGATGGTCGACCGGTCGTTGCGGTCGACCGTCGCTCGGGCTACGACGTGGACAGCGTGGTGATGGACAACCGGGCAGCGGGCCGCATCGCGACGGAGGCGCTTCTCGATGCCGGCTACCGCCGCATCGCCTGCATGACCGGTCCCGACAACGTCGAGACCGCAGTCGAGCGCGCGAAAGGGTGGCGTGACGCCATGACCGCTCGCGTCGATGTCGATCTCACCGGGCTGCTGCGTCATTCCAGCTTTCGAGTCGAGGGTGGGCGAGAGGCTGCCGCTGAGCTGCTCGACGGCCCGCAGCTGCGGCCCGACGCCGTCGTCGCGGCGAACAACCTCCTCGGTGTCGGAGCGCTGCAGGTACTCACCGAACGCGGCCTGACGCCTCCCGACGTCGGCGTCGCCGTCGTCGGTTCGCTACCGTTCACCACGCTCACTCCCGAGGTCGTCACCGTCGTTCGGCTGCCGGCGCGGCAGATGGGCGTCACGGCGGCGCGCATGCTCCTGGAACGCATCGAGGGGAACACCGATCCCGCCCGTACGGTGGTGCTGCGCGGCGAGCTGCAGCCCGCGCGGCTCGGGCGCGACGCGACGGAGGTGGCCTCGTGACTCGATGCACCATCGGCGTCGACATCGGCACATCGAGCAGCAAGGGCGTCCTCGTCGACGAGCGTGGGCGGATCATCGCGTCGGCCACCGTCGCGCACGACGTCGAACGTCCACGCAGCGGATGGGTCGAGATGGACGCGCATGTCTGGTGGGCGGAGTTCGTCGAGCTCAGCCGCCGGCTCCTCGCAGAGGCGTCTGCGCACGACGTCTCCGTGGTGGGCGTGGGTGTGAGCGGCATGGGTCCGTGTGTGCTGCTCGTCGACGAGCAGGGCGAGCCGGTACGACCGGCCATCCTCTACGGCGTCGACACCCGTGCGACGGCCCAGATCGCACGGATCACCCGCGAGCTCGGTGCCGACGAGATCACCCGCATCGGAGGATCCGCGCTGACCACCCAGGCCGGCGGGCCGAAGATCGCGTGGATCGCCGACGAGGAGCCCGAGACATACCGCCGCGCTCGGCGGCTGTTCATGCCCGCGAGCTGGCTCGCCTTTCAGCTCACCGGGTCGTACCTGCTCGACCACCAGTCGGCGAGCCAGGTCTCTCCGCTGTACGACGTCGAGTCCGAGCGTTGGCACGAACCGTGGTGGCAGCGGTACGCGCCGGGAATCGAGGCCCCGCCGCTGAGGTGGGCCAACGAGGTCGCCGGGACGGTGACCGCCGACGCGGCCAGCGCCACGGGCATCCCCGAGGGCACACCCGTGATCACCGGCACGATCGACGCCTGGACCGAGGCGGTGAGCGTCGGGGCGCACCGACCGGGCGACCTCATGCTGATGTACGGCACGACGATGTTCCTCGTTGCCACCGGCACCGCGACCTTGCGTACGCCCTCGATGTGGACGACCGTCGGCGCGTTCCCGGGTACGCGCAACCTCGCCGGAGGCCTTGCGACGTCGGGTGCGTTGACGGCCTGGCTGAAGCAGCTGTCGGATGCCGACTACCCGACGCTCCTCGCCGAGGCCGAGGAATCGGGCCCGGGCGCCCGCGGCCTGTTGATGCTCCCGTATTTCGCGGGTGAACGCACGCCGATCCTTGACCCGGAGGCGCGAGGCGTCATCGCGGGATTGACCGTCACGCACGGTCGTGGCGACCTGTACCGGGCCGCGCTCGAGGCGACCGCGCTGGGTGTGCGTCACAACGTGGAGACGATGCGAGCCGCCGGCGCCGACATCCGTCGCATCGTCGCGGTGGGCGGCGGAACCCAGGGCTCGCTGTGGCTGCGGGTGGTGTCGGATGTGACGGGCCTCGTCCAGGAGGTGCCCCGCATCACGATCGGCGCCAGCTACGGTGCCGCGTTCCTCGCCGCAGGAGCGGTCGCGGCGGACGGTACGCCTCCCCGCATCGAAGACTGGAATCCCGTCGAAACCGTCGTCGAGCCGGACGCGGATCGCGCCGCGCTCTACGACCGCCTGTTCGACCTGTACCTCGATCTCTATCGGGGCAGCAAGGACGTCGCGCACGGCCTCGCCGCCCTGCAACGCACGGAAGGAATCTGATGAGCACCTACACGATGCCCGTGAAGGCCGAGCGGCCCGCCATCGCGCCGAAGACCGCCTACCTCATCGCGAGCGGCGACCTCCGCGAGTCGGCCAACAAGGCCGGCTGGCCAACGCAGGCGCGAATGGAGGCCGACGTGACGGCGGCTCTCGCGGAGCTCGGGTGGAGCGTCGTCCGCGCGAACGAGGTCGACCCCGAGACGGGGCACGGGTTCATTTCGAGCCAGCGCATGGGGCTGGAGGTCTTCAAGAACATCCCGACGGATGCCCCGCTCATCGTCGCCGAGGCCGTGTGGCAGTACTCGCACCACGTGCTCGCGGGGCTCCGCACCCACGAAGGCCCCATCCTCACGGTGGCGAACTTCGCCGGGGAATGGCCGGGCCTGGTCGGTCTCCTCGGGCTCAACGCCGGCTTGACCAAGATGGGCAAGGAATACGCCACGATCTGGTCGGTCGACTTCACGGATGACTGGTTCAAGCGCGGGCTCAAGGAGTGGACCGAATCCGGGCGCATCACCCACGACGACTCGCACGTACGGCCGCTTCCCGCCCTGCCCGACACGCCAGAGGTCGAACTCGGCTGCGCACTCGGCGACCAGCTGCTCGCCGAGAAGGCCATCATCGGCGTGTTCGACGAGGGCTGCATGGGCATGTACAACGCGATCTTCGACGACGAGCTGCTCAACAAGCTCGGCATCTACAAGGAGCGCCTGTCGCAGTCGGCGCTGTACGCCGAGATGCTGACGGTAGCGGACGCCGAGGCCGACGCCGCCCGCGACTGGCTGACAGGCAAGGGCATGACCTTCCGGTTCGGCACCGACGAGGCCACTGAGCTCACCGAGGCGCAGGTGCGGTGGCAGCTGAAGATGTACATCGCGGCGCTGCGTATCGCCGACGACTTCGGTCTCGATGCCGTCGGGATCCAGTACCAGCAGGGCCTCAAAGACCTCGTGCCGGCCTCCGATCTCGCCGAGGGCATCCTGAACTCGACAGAGCGCCCGCCGGTGTTCTCGCGCGACGGTTCGCGTGAGCTGTTCGCGGGCCGCGCGTTCCCGCACTTCAACGAAGTGGACGAGGGCGTCGCGGTGGACGCGCTCGTCACCGACCGGGTGTGGACGGCGATGGGCCTCCTCCCCGACAACACGCTGCACGACGTGCGCTGGGGCGAGGACTACGACGGCCAGTTCGTGTGGGTATACGAAATCTCCGGTTCGGTGCCCGGCTCGCACCTGGGCGGATGGGACAAGGCCGAGGGCTGGCGCCAGGGCCCGGTGTTCTTTCCCGCCGGCGGTTCGACCATCAACGGCGTATCGAAGCCTGGCGAGGTCGTGCTCTCGCGTGTCTTCATCGCCGACGGGATCCTGCAGGCCGACATCTTCCGGGGCAGCGTGATCGAGCTGCCCACCGAAGAGACGCAGCGGCGCAAGGATGCCACGAACCCCGAATGGCCGATCGCGCACGTCGTGCTGCACGACATCAGCCGCGACCAGTTCATGGCTCGCCATAAGGCAAACCACGCCCAGCTCGTCTACGCCCCCGACGCCGAGACCGCCGACAAGGCGCTCGTCACCAAGGCCGCGATGTTCGACCGCATTGGCATCAAGGTCAACCTCGTCGGCCGCGTTGACGCGCTCTGACCGGATCCTCTAGTTTCGCGCCAGCGTTCACCGCACGACACCCACTGCGGGGTTCGACAGCAGCGGGGGGCGAGCCACCACACTGGCTCGCCCCCGCTCTGCTGTGCGGGGCTGCCTACCGCCCGGCGGCGGGTGGAAGCGGGACCAGTACCACCCATGCCGTCCTTGCCGCGTACCCGGAGAGCGGTGTCCGTGTTCTTCACCGAGGTCACGGCACCAAGAATGTGCAGGACACTCCACGTTGGATACATGTCGACACCGACGACTGGGGCTGGTGTAGACGCTGCGTCATGAGTGACCGGAAGGCCTCTGGTGCCATCCGGGGCGAGCGTCTCCAGGGAGAGATTACCGGACCGGCGAACGCAGGGACGGGGCTCGTCACAGAAGACACGGTAGATCGCCGTCCGCTCTATGGAGTGTCGGCTTGTTGCCTAGTACGGCAGCCGCCGTTTGAGATGCCGCTGGTAGAGCGGGGTGGACGCGAGGCGGCCACCGCGTGATCGTCTGTACGTTGTGGACATAACTT
>NZ_JBEYIX010000037.1:0-58260 GCF_040636055.1 Micromonospora sp. NPDC006766
AAGATCCAGGAGGGACGAGTGCTCACCCACCGGCGGCTACCACCGGACGAGTCTGCCTGAGGCCGACCCGCAACACTCATTAGGAGGGGCCCCTTATTAACCGCTGGAGCCGGCGGCTATCAGGTCGGCTGGGTGCGCAGGTACCGGCCGAAGTGCGGGACGGTGAAGGCGACCGTGCCCCGCTCGCCTGAGTAGATCAGCCCCTTCTTGATCAGCGCGTCTCGAGCCGGCGAGAGGCTGGCCGGCTTCCGGCCCAGCGCGCGGGCGATCTCCGCGGTGGGCACCGCCGCGTCCATGTCGTCCCGACCGTTCTCCTCCCCCTCGACCAGGGAGAGGGACGCCATGGCCCGCATGTACTCGCGCTCGGCCGGGGTAGCCCGTTCGAACCGGGAGCCGAAGAATCCGACGGCCAGTTCGGCCTCCGCCTCGGGCGCGGCAACCCGGACGTCGGCGGCAGTGATCGGCGAGCGCGGCGCGTGGTCCCAGGTGGCCTTGCCGTACGCCTGGACGAAGTAGGGGTAGCCGCCGGACTTCTCGTAGAGCAGGTCGAGGGCCTTCTGCTCGTACTCGACATCCTCCCGCTCGGCCGGCGCGCAGAGCGCCTGGTCGGCGGCGATCCGGTCCAGCCGGTCGATGCGCTGGTAGCGGAAGAGCCGCTCGGAGTACGACTTGGCGGCGCTGAGCACGGCCGGCAGGTGCGGCAGCCCGGCGCCGACGACGATCAGCGGCGCGCCGAGCTGGGACAATTCATGGCAGGCGGCGCAGAGCGCGGAGACGTCCTCCGGCCCGAGGTCCTGCATCTCGTCGATGAAGACGGCGATGCCGGTGCCCACGTCGGTGGCGACCGCCGCGGCATCGGTGAGCAGCTCGACCAGATCGATCTCGATGTCTCCGGAATCGGCGCGGCCGCTGACGGCCGGCACGTCGATGCCGGGCTGCCAGCGGTCGCGCAGCTTCGGCGCCGCCCCGCCGCGGCCGCTCGGCGTGGTGCGCTGGGCGAACGCTTTGAGTACGCCCAGGAAGCCGTCGATGCGGTCCGGGGCGCGGTGCCGGGGCGCCAACTCGCGTACCGCCATGTGTAGCGCGGCGGCGATCGGCCGGCGCAGCGACTGGTCGGGCCGGGCCTCGATCTTGCCGGTGCCCCAGAGGTGGTTGATCGCCTGCGAGCGGAGGGTGTTGAGCAGGACGGTCTTGCCGACCCCGCGCAGCCCGGTGAGCATCAGGCTGCGTTCGGGGCGGCCCCGGGCGATCCGCTCCAGCACCACGTCGAACACGTCCAACTCGCGCCCGCGCCCGGCGAGCTCGGGGGGACGCTGGCCGGCGCCGGGGGCGTAAGGGTTGCGGACCGGATCCACGAATCGCACAATATCGGGCCGTCTAGCGGGGAGGCTAGACATCCGTAGATGCGGCTACTGGCGTGTCGGGGCCGTCGAGGCAAAACTAGGGCTGTCTAGCCTGGACGCTAGACAGCCCTAGTTTCGGTTATCGGGTCAGCGCTTCTTGAGGCAGAGCACGAAGTCGAGCGAGTCCAACTCGCTGTCGAAGAAGTACCAGTCGGTGTAGCCGTCGACCTTGGCACACTTTGCCTCGGCATCCTTCCGGCCGCTGGTCGCACCGTCGATCCGGCGCAGCACCTGGTACGTCTTGGCGCCACACTCGCTGATCACCAGCTTCGGCTGGTCGGCCGCCCCCTCGTCGCGTAGGCACTGCCCCGCCTTTACGAAACGGGAATCAGTCGAAGGCGTCGAGGCCGGCTCCGTGGCAGCCGCGTCGGCCGGCTCGCTCGCCGGCGGGCTCGCATCGGTGTTCGACGAGGCCGGCGTACCGGTCCCGCCCGGTGCGGCCGGCTCGTCCCGACCGAAGAACCAGAACGCCCCGGCGCCGCCGAGCCCGAGCAGCATCAGCACCACCAGCACCGCGACCAGTGGACCCTTGCCGCGCTTCGGCGGGTTCGTTTCGGTGTACGGCCGGGTCGGTTCGGCGTAGCGCGGATTCGGTTCGGCGTACCCGGGGCTATGGCGTGGGTCGGGGGCGTAAGGGTCTGCCGGTCGTCGCCCGCCCCAGGGCTCCGGAGCGCCGCCGCCCGGTGGTCCGAAGTTCGCCATGAACATCCTCCTGGATACGCCGTTGCTGAGAGGCCGGCCACCAACGGGGGACGCCGACGCCCTGGTCACCGTAACGTGGTCGACCGATGCGTTCACGCCCCCCGAGTGCGATGCCAGCCGTCGCCCACGCCCCCACCGACGACTCCAGCTCGGCGCGTCTGACGCCGCGCAGCGACCTGGCGCCGTCGACCGCCCGTCCCGCGCTGGTCTGGACCGCGCTGCTCCTCGTCTACGTGCTTTGGGGCTCGACCTACCTGGGCATCCGGGTCGCGGTCGAGTCGCTGCCGCCGCTCACCTCCGCGGCGTTGCGGTTCGCCGCCGCCGCCGGAGTCCTCGCCCTGGTGCTGCGGTTCCGCAGGGGGCCGGGCGCGCTCCGCGTCGACCGGCGGCAACTCGGGTCCGCCGCCCTGGTCGGCTTGCTGCTGCTCGCCGGCGGCAACGGTCTCGTGGTGCTCGCCGAGTCCGGCCCGGCCGGCGTGGCACTGCCCTCCGGCATCGCCGCGCTGCTGGTGGCCACCGTCCCGCTGCTGGTCGTGCTGCTGCGTACGCTCGGCGGCGACCGGCCGCGGCCGTGGACCTTCGCCGGGGTGACCCTCGGCTTCGTCGGCCTCGTGCTGCTCGTACTCCCCGCCGACGGGCCGGGAAGCGTGCCGGTGGCCGGTGCGCTCACCGTGGTCGCCGGGGCCACCGCCTGGTCGGTCGGCTCGTTCCTCTCCGGGCGCATCCGGATGCCCGCCGACCCGTTCGTGGCCACCGTCTACGAGATGGCCGCCGGCGCGCTGGCGCTCACCGTGGTCGGCGCCGCGCGGGGCGAACTGGCCGACTTCTCCCCCGCCGAGGTGACCGGCCGTTCGTGGGCAGCGCTGGCCTATCTGATGGTGGCCGGCTCACTGGTCGCCTTCACCGCGTACGTCTGGCTGCTGCACCACGCCCCGATCTCCCTGGTCGCCACCTACGCGTACGTGAATCCGGTGGTTGCGGTGGCGCTCGGCGCGCTGGTCGCCGCGGAGCCGATCACCCATCAGGTGCTGCTCGGCGGCGCGGTGATCGTCGCCGGGGTGGCGGTGGTGGTGAGCACCGAGCGGCCCGGCAGATCGGCACCCGGCCGGGTCGACGGGGCGGCCCGGGAGGCGGCCCGTCGGTAACATCCGGGCTCGTGTCCGCCGGACTGGTGACCGTGGCCGCGCTGCTCGGCGCGCTGGCCGGCTGGGCCGCCGTTCCGCTCGCCCGCCGATTCACGGGCCACGTCGGCGGTTCCGCCGCGGCAGGCTCGCCCGGACGGATGCGCATTCGGCGCTGGGCGCTGATGGCGATCGGCGCGGTGCTGTTCGGTGGCCTTGCCGCCACCCGGGGCACCGATCCGGCGCTGCCGGCGTACCTGCTGATGGGAGCCGTCGGGTTGGTGCTCGCGGTGGTGGACCTGGCCTGTCTTCGGCTGCCCGATCCGCTGGTCGGCGCGGCCGCGCTGGGCGGCGGCCTCGGGCTGGTCGGCGCGGCGCTGGCGGCCGGTGCCCCGGGTCGCCTGCTGATGGCGCTGGCCGGGTCGGGCGTCTACCTCGCCGGCTACGTGCTGTTGGCGTTGCTGCCCGGTTCGCGGCTCGGCTTCGGCGACGTCAAGCTCGCCGCCGCGCTCGGCCTGCCGCTCGGCTGGTTGGGCTGGCCGGCGATGTGGCTCGGGCTGCTCCTGCCCCACCTGCTCAACGGCGTCGTGGTGCTCGGTCTGCTGACCGCCCGGCGGGTACGCCGGGACACTGTCCTGCCGTTCGGCCCGGCGCTGCTGGTCGGCGCCTGGCTCGCGGTGCTGCTCGCCTGAGCACCCGGGATCAGATCGCACCACATTCCACGCCGCACCACATCCCACGCCACGACGCATCCGGCGTGGTGCCGGGGCGTTAACAAGGGGCCCCTGCTATGCACGAGGCGTTAAGAAGGGGCCCCTCCTTTCAGATCAGGCGGAGTTGGCGGTCCTTGGGGCGGCGGGGTTCGGTCTCGCCGAAGCGCTCGAACAGGCCCGGGTCGATGACGTCGAGGAACGGGGACGGGCGGCAATCGCGCTCCGCGCCGTGCCGGCTGCGCCGGGCGGCGTGGCTGACGTACAGCCGGTCCTGGGCCCGGGTGAGGCCGACGAAGAAGAGCCGCCGCTCCTCGGCGACCGCGTCGTCGTCCGGCTCCGCTCCCGGCCAGCGCAGCGGCAGCAGGCCGTCCTCCGCGCCGACCAGGAAGACCACCGGGAACTCCAGCCCCTTGGCCGCGTGCAGGGTCAGCAGGGTGACCGCCTCGGCCCGCGGGTCAATGGCATCCACCTCCGCACCGGTGGCGAGCTGGGAGAGGAAGAGCCCGAGATCGTCGCCGCAGCGCCGAGCCAGCGGGGTGAGCAGGTCCACCGCGGTACGCACGTCCTCGGGGCGTAACGAGCTGGCGCCGTCGAGCGTCGGCACGGCGAAGCGGTCCGCCAGGATCTGCCCGGCCAGCCGGACGCGGGCGGGCAACGAGCCGTCGAGCCCGGCGTGCCGCAGCTCGCGGGCGATCGCCAGCACCCCGGGCCGGTCGCGCAGCCGGTCGTGCGAGCGCTTCTGCACCGGGATGTTGCCCCGGGCCAGGGCGTCCAGGATCGGAGCGGCCTGAGAGTCGGTGCGGTAGAGCACCGCGATGTCGGAGAACGACAGCGAGGTGGCCCGGCCGTCGATCCGGCCCGAGTCGAGCGAGCGGTGGGACAGGCCGCCGACCAGTTCGTCGATGGTGCGTACCACAAAGGCGGCCTCGTCGGCGACGGAAGCCGCGGCGTAGCGGCCGACCAGCGGGGCCTCCGGGTCGAGCCGGGCCGGGTCGAGTCGCCGGCCGCGGACCAGCGACGACGCCGCGATGGCCTGCACTGCGGCGGCCAGGATCGGGGCAGAGGAGCGGTAGTTGCGGTTCAGCCGGACCAGCCGGGCGTCGGTGAAATCCTGGGAGAAGCGCAGGAAGTAGCCGACGTCGGCGCCCCGGAACGAGTAGATCGCCTGGTCGGGGTCGCCGATCGCGCAGAGGTTGCCGTCGGCGGGGCTGAGCAGCCGCAGCAGCTCGTACTGGACGGCGTCGACGTCCTGGTACTCGTCGACGAAGATCCACTTCCAGCGCTCGCGGTACTCGCGGACCAGCTTCCGGTCGCCATTCAGCAGGGCGAC
The DNA here is from genome assembly GCF_040636055.1 of Micromonospora sp. NPDC006766. Classification (NCBI taxonomy): domain Bacteria; kingdom Bacillati; phylum Actinomycetota; class Actinomycetes; order Micromonosporales; family Micromonosporaceae; genus Micromonospora; species Micromonospora sp. NPDC006766. The sequence goes on from NZ_JBEYIX010000037.1 coordinate 5,270, forward strand.
CGGCAGGGTGAGCAGCTCGTCCAGGTCGACCAGGTCCCGCTTGCGCAGCAGCGCGGTGTAACGGTCGGCGTCGTCACCGGCCTCGGCGCGGGCGGCCGCCCGGTCGACCTCGTCCGCGATCCGGAAGTCCGCCGGCAGCCCGGCAGCCTCGGCGTTTTCCCGCAGGATGGTCAGCCCCAGCGAGTGGAACGTGCCGACCGTGACGTCCTCGGCCACCGGGCCGAGCAGCCCGTCCAGGCGGTGGCGCAGCTCCTCGGCCGCCCGCCGGGTGAAGGTGATCGCCAGACACTGGTCGGGGAAGACGTTCAACTCCGCGCAGAGGTACGCGATCCGGTGGGTCAGCGTACGGGTCTTTCCGGTGCCCGGACCGGCCACGATGAGCAGCGGGCCGCCCGGCGCGGAGGCGGCCACCCGCTGCATCGCGTCGAGCCGGTCCAGCAGGCCGGTGCCGACCTCCTCCATCCCGGCGAGCATCGGCTCGAACGGCTCGTGCGGGGAGGGTGCCGGCGCGATCGGTGGCGGAGGCGGCGGGGCCGGTTTCCGCTTCGGTTCCGCCTTGGCCGCTGCCCGGCCGGCGGCCTTCGGCTTCCGTGCTGGCGCTGCGGGCTTCCGCTGCGCGGGCAACGGTACGTCGAAGAGCGTGTCCTGCCCGCCGGACGGTCCGCCGCCCAACTCGGCCGGGTCGAAGAGGGTGATCACGCCGTACTCGCCGTCGTAGCCGGGGACGCGGCGCACCTCGCCCCGGCGCAGCCGGCCGATGCCCTCGGCGAGCAGCTCGCCGCCGACCCGGCCGATCTCGTCCAGCGGGGTGCTGGTGAGGATTTCCAGCTCCGGGCCGAGCGCCGCGATCAGCTCGTTGAGCTTGCCCTCGACCTTCTTCGAGCGCGCGCCCACCTTGTTGATCTCACCGAGGATCTCGGCCAGCGGCACCAGGTGGGTCACCTCGCGGGCGTGCGCCGGCCGGTGCCCCTCGGGCCGGTCGGCCAACTCCTCGACCCGGCTCAGTACGCCCACCGTCAGCGGCTTGCCGCACTCCGGGCACCGTCCCCCGGCCGCCCGGGTCCGCTCCGGCGACCAGTTGACGCCGCAGAGCCGGTGCCCGTCGGCGTGGTACTTGCCCTCTTCCGGGAAGAACTCGATGGTGCCGGCCAGCCCGTCCCCGGTCCGCAGCGCCGCACGGATGGCGAAGTAGTCGCGCGTCGAGTTGAACACCGTGGCCTCGCGGGCCAGTGCCGGCAGCGAGTGCGCGTCGGAGTTGGACACCAACTGGTAGCGGTCCAGGCCGCCGACCCGCCAGTTCATCGCCGGGTCGGAGGAGAGGCCGGTCTCTACCGCGAAGACGTGTTCGGCGAGGTCGGCGTAGCAGTCGGCGATCGCGTCGAAGCCGGACTTCGAACCCAGCGCCGAGAACCAGGGGGTCCAGATGTGCGCCGGCACCAGGTAGCCGTCGGGGCTGGCCTCCAGGGTGATCTCCAACAGATCCCGCGAGTCCAGCCCCAGGATCGGCCGGCCGTCCGAACCGAGGTTGCCGATCCGTCCCAGCGCGGCGTTGAACCGGGCCACCGCGTCCAGGTCCGGCAGGTAGATCAGGTGGTGTACCTTCCGGGTCCGGTCGTCCCGTTTGTAGATCGTGGAGATCTCCACGCTGAGCATGAATCGGACCGGGTCCGCCTCTGCCGCGTCGGCCAGCCGGGGCGGCAGTTGGCGGGCGACGTCCCGCTCCGCCTCGGGGCTGAGCCGGAACAGGCCGGGCTCGGCCGGGTGCAGCGTCTCGCGCAGGTGGTCGTACCAGGCGGGATGGGTGAAGTCGCCCGTGCCGAGCACGCCGAGGCCCTTGCGTCGGGCCCACCAAGCCAGGTTCGGCAGGGTCAGATCGCGGCTGCACGCGCGCGAGTACTTCGAGTGGATGTGCAGATCCGCGACGAACGGCGAAAGGCCACCGGGGGGTGCTGCGCTGAACGGAGGCACGCCGCATCCTGTCATGCTCGGTCCCCCGGCCGCCCGCCGCCACGCGTACTCGTGACCTGAGCAATTCGGTGCTGGACTACGCGACCCGTCCGCGCTATGGGGCGCGCAGCTCGACCAGAGTCACCTGCGGTGGCGCGCCGACCCGGACCGGCGGACCCCAGAAGCCGGCGCCGTTGGTCACGTAGACCTTGGTGCCGTCCACCTCGCCGAGGCCGGAGACCACCGGCTGCTGAAGCCCGACCAGCAGGTTGAACGGTGCCATCTGGCCGCCGTGGGTGTGCCCGGAGAGCTGCAGGTCCACGCCGAACTTCGCCGCCTCGTGCGCGGCCACCGGCTGGTGGGCCAGCAGCACCACCGGGCGGCTCGGGTCCCGGTCGCCGAGGGCGGCGGCGTAGTCGGCGGGGGCGGCCAGGCCGGTGCCGGCGGCGCTCACGTCGTTTACTCCGGCCAGGTCCAGCACGCCGCCCCGGGCGTGGATCTCCTGGCGCTCGTTCTGGAGCACCCGCAGGCCGAGCCGGTCCACCTCGCGGACCCACTCCTCTACCCCCGAGTAGTACTCGTGGTTGCCGGTGACGAAGAAGCTGCCGTACCGGGACCGCAGGTCACGCAGCGGCTCCGCCGCCTCGCCCAGCTCGGCCACCGAGCCGTCGACCAGATCGCCGACCACCGCCACCAGGTCGGCGTCGAGCCGATTGATCATCGCCACGATCCGCTCGGTGTGTGCGCGACCGCGCAGCGGCCCGAGATGGATGTCAGAGACGGTGGCGATCCGTAGCCCGTCCATGCTGCGGGGCAGCTTGGCCAGCGGGATTCGCACCCGGTCCAGCTGCGGCGGGCCCATCGCGGTGCGGACGCCGTACCCCGTGACCCCGGCAGCGGTGAGCCCGGCGAAGATCGCTGCCCCCCGGGCGAGCAGCAGCCGCCGGGACAGGTCGTGGTCCGGCCGCGTGGCGGCGGGATCCTCGGCCGGCCGCGTGGCGGCGGGGTGCTCGGCCGGCGGTCCGGCGGCGTTGGCGGAGTCGCCCGCTGCGACAAGGACCGGCTCCGGCGCGGCGGTGGTGGGCTCGGCGCGCTGGGCCTGCCGGCGAAGCACCAGCTTCGCCACCGCCCTCGGCACCTCCAACACCAGCAGCAGCACCAGCAGGTAGAACATCAGGGCCACCCAGATGAAGCCGGGCCAGGCCAGGAAGTGGATGCCGGCGCGGCTCGTGCCCATCGTGGCCGGCACCAGCAGCGCCAGCAGCAGCACGGCGATGCCGCCGATCCTCCGCCGGCGCCCCGGGACCGTGGTGTCAAGAACCAGGCGTTTCCACAGGTAGAGGTGGATCAGGACGAGGGCGAGCAGGACGAAGCCGATGAATGCCACGAACACGGGGGGCCTCCCTTATCCGCCCGCGAACGGCGGCAGCACGTCGACGGTCACCCCGGCCGGCAGCGGGGCCTGACGATCGTGGCAGGCCACGCCGTCGATCAGGAAACTTGCCGCCTTCAGCACGGTGGCCAGCCGGTCGCCGTGCCGTGCGGCCAACTCGTCGACAAGCGCGTCGAGCGACCGGCCGGCGGACGCGGTCTCCTCGGTGCGGCCGGCGGCGGCACGCGCACCGGCGAAGTAGCGGACGGTGAGTTGCATCGATCAGCCTCCGATCGCCGACATCGGGCGGGCGGGTTGCAGGAAAGCCGGGTCGTCGATGCCGTGCCCGGCCCGCTTGCCCCACATCGCCCCACGCCAACGCCGGGCCAGCTCGGCGTCGTCCGCCCCGGCGCGCAGCGCGCTGCGCAGGTCGGACTCCTCGGTGGCGAAGAGGCACGCGCGGACCTGGCCGTCGGCGGTGAGCCGGGTCCGGTCGCAGTCGCCGCAGAACGGGCGGGTCACGCTGCCGATCACCCCGACCCGGGCCGGGCCGCCGTCCACCAGCCAGGTCTCGGCCGGCGCCGCACCCCGCTCGCCCGGGTCCTCGCGCAGGTCGAAATCGGCGCGTAGGGCGGCGAGGATCTGCTCGGCGGTGACCATCGCGGCGCGGTCCCAGCCGTGCTGGGCGTCCAGCGGCATCTGCTCGATGAAGCGCAGCTCGTAGCCGTGAGCCAGGGCGAACCGGAGCAGCGCGGGTGCCTCGTCGTCGTTGACCCCGCGCATCAGCACCGCGTTGACCTTGACCGGGGCGAGCCCGGCCGCCGCCGCACCGGCCAGCCCGGCGAGCACGTCAGCCAGCCTGTCCCGCCGGGTCAGCTCGGTGAACCGGGCCCGGTCCAGGGTGTCCAGCGACACGTTCACCCGGTCGAGGCCGGCGGCCCGCAGGGCGGGCGCGAGGCGGGCCAGCCCGAGGCCGTTGGTGGTCATCGAGATCCGGGGCCGGGGCGCCAGCCCGGCCACCGCCGACACGATGCCGACCAGGCCCGGGCGGATCAGCGGCTCCCCGCCGGTGAAGCGGACCTCGGTGACGCCGAGCCGGCGCACCGCGACCTGGATCAGCCGGACGATCTCGTCGTCCGTGAGCAGCTGCGGCCCGGCCAGCCAGGGCAGCCCCTCGGCCGGCATGCAGTAGGTGCAGCGCAGGTTGCACTTGTCGGTCAACGAAACCCGCAGGTCCCGGGCGACGCGGCCGTAGCGGTCGACGAGGACCCCGTCGGTCGTCGTCGGGGCGGCGGTCACCTGTCGACCGTAACGTGTCCGGCGCCCCGCAGCGCGGCGCGGGCCGCGGCGGCCACCGCCTCCGCGTACGCCCCGCCGAAGAGCGCGGTGTGCACCAGCAGCAGCTGGAGCTGGTGCAGCGGCACCCGCTCCCGCCAGCCGTCCGTCAGCGGCCACACCTCCTGATAGGCGGCGAGAATCCGGTCGAGGTGCGGTGCGCCGCCGAAGAGCGCGAGCTGGGCCAGGTCCGTCTCGCGGTGCCCGCCGTGCGCGGCCGGATCGACCAGCCACACCCGGTCGTCGACCCCCCAGAGCAGGTTGCCCGGCCAGAGGTCGCCGTGGAGCCGGGCCGGCGGCTCGTCGCCGCCGACCTCGCCGATCCGGTCGATCAGCTTGCCAACCAGGTCGGCCTCCGCACTCGCGAGCGCGCCGTTGTCGACCGACATTCGCAGGTACGGCAGCAGCCGCCGGCGGGCGAACCAATCCGGCCACGGGCCCCGGTCCGGCGTGTTGTCCTGCGGCAGCGCGCCGATGAATCCGGCCCACTCGGCGCCGAACGCGGATGCCCCGGCCCGATGTAGACCGGCCAGCTCGCGCCCGAACCGCTCGGCTGCCGCCGGCGTCGGCTCGTCGGGGTCGACCCAGTCGAGCGCCAGCAGCTCCGGCAGCGCCACGATCACCTCCGGTACGGCGACCGTGCCCGCCTCGCGCAGCCAGCGCAGCCCGGCCGCCTCGGCGGCGAAGAAGCTCTCGGGTGCCGGGTGCCCCGCGTGCTCGGGCCAGGTCTTGGCGAAGATCGAGTGCCCGTCGTCGAGGGTGAGCCGGGACGCGGCGCAGCTGTCCCCACCGGAGACCGGCGTCTCCCGGATCCGCTGATGGGTCAGGAAGGCCGGCAGGTGCTCCGGGTGCGCTCGCAGGTATGCCAGGTCCATGAGCGCAAGGTAGCCGGTCCGACCGACATCCGTGGTTCGTGCGTCGTTCCGGCACCGGACCGTACGACGCTGACCAGCATCAATACTCTCCGTATCTGTGGATGAACCGCGTGTCGTCCACAGGGTCTGTCGAGCCGAGGGCCGTCGGCGCACGCTGCCGGCATGACTTCGATCGACCAGCCCCGGCTCGCCGTCCGCTCACCCGCCGACCTCATCGCCGCCGTGCCGTACCTGCTCGGCTTCCACCCCGCCGACAGCGTGGTCGTGGTGGCGTTGCGCGGCCGCCGGGTCGTCTTCGCCGCCCGGGGCGACCTGCCCGAGCCGGGCGCCGACCCACGGCCCGCCGCCCGGCATCTCGCGCAGGTCGTCGCCCGCCAGGATGCCGAGTCCGCCACCGTGATCGGCTACGGCCCGGCCGCCCGGGTGACCGGAGCGGTCGACGCGGTCGGCGGGGCGCTGGACGCCTCCGGGCTCGTCGTGCTCGACGCGCTGCGGGTGACTGATGGGCGCTGGTGGTCCTACCTCTGCACCGAGCCGGAGTGCTGTCCGCTCGACGGCACCCCGTACGACCCGGTGTCCAGCGAGGTCAGCGCGGCGGCCGTCTTCGCCGGCCAGGTGGCCCTGCCCGACCGGGCCGCGCTGACCGCGCAGGTGTCCCCGTTCGACGGGCCGGTCCGGGTCGCCATGCACCAGGCCACCGTTCGGGCCCGGCGCCGCCTCACCGAGCTGACCGAGGAGGCGGCCGAGACCGCAATGGTCGGCGGCCGGTCCGTCCGCTCGGCCGGGGTGGCGGCGGTGCGCGGCGCGTTACGCCGCCACCGGCGCGGCGAGCGACTGGGAGACGACGAGGTGGCCTGGCTGACCGTGCTCCTCACCCACCTTCCGGTGCGCGACCACGCCTGGGAGCGGACCGACGGGCGGGACACCGACATCAGCCTCTGGACGGAGGTGCTGCGCCGGGCCGAGCCGGAGCTGATCGCCGCTCCGGGCAGTCTCCTCGCCTTCGCCGCCTGGCGGGCAGGGCAGGGTGCCCTGGCCGCGGTGGCCCTGGAACGGGTGCTCGCCGCGCACCCCGACTATTCGCTCGCGCTGCTCCTGGACGACATGCTCCGCCGCGGGCTGCCCCCGTCCGAGCTGGACGGCTGGCCCGCAGCAGATCCCCCCGAGGTGATCCGCCGCCGGCCCCGCCGGCCCCGCCGGCCCCGCCGAGCCCGTCGACCTAGTTCGTGATCCGCTGCGCGCCCGCGTAGACGTTCATCGTCCGGCCGCGCAGGAAACCGACCAGGGTCATCCCCGCCTCCTCGGCCAGCTCGGCCGCGAGGGTGCTGGGTGCCGAGACCGCCGCCAGCAGCGGCACGCCGGCCATCCACGCCTTCTGGGTCAGCTCGAAGCTGGCCCGGCCGGAGACCAGCAGCACGTGCCCGACCAGCGGCAGCCGGCGTTCCCGGACCGCCCAGCCGACCACCTTGTCCACCGCGTTGTGCCGGCCGACGTCCTCGCGCAGCACGACCAGCTCGCCGTCGGCGCTGAACAGGCCGGCGGCGTGCAGGCCGCCGGTCCGGTCGAAGGCACGCTGCGCCGCGCGCAGCCGGTCCGGCAGGGCGGCCAGCAGCTCCGCGGTCACCGCGAGCGCGTCGTCCCGCACGGCGAACCGCGACCGGGTGCGTACGGCGTCGATGCTGGCCTTGCCGCACACCCCGCACGAGCTGGTCGTGTAGAAGTTGCGGGCCGGGTCGGTGACGGGCTCCGGCACGCCCGGGGCCAGCACCACGTCGACCACGTTGTAGGTGTTCGGCGTCTCCGCCCCGGCACAGAGCTGCGCGGTGTGCACGTCGTCAGCCGAGCGGATCAGCCCCTCGGTGAGCAGGAACCCGATCGCCAGATCGAGGTCGTCACCGGGGGTACGCATGGTCACCGCAAGCGGCCCGCGCCGGCCAGGGCCCGCCGGCCCGACCCGGATCTCCAGCGGCTCCTCCACCGCCAGGGTGTCCGGCCGCCGTACCCGCGCCCGCCCGTCGGCCGCCGCGTCAAGGTCGATCCGGAGCACCCCACGCCGATCAGTCGCCCGTCCCATCCCGCCATCCTGCCCCGCGCTCAACGCCAACATCGTGCTCGATCCTGGAATTTGTGGTGTCACGGCGACTACGAGGCCACCACTTCCTGGATCGAGCACGATCTCAGGCAGGCGCCGGGAACGCTACGGTGGCCCGGTGACGTACGCGGCGATCGTGCTCTCAGGGGGCGCGGCCCGGCGGATGGGCGGGGTGGACAAGCCGGCGCGCCCGGTCGGCGGCCGGCCAATGCTGCACCGGGTGCTGGCCGCGGTCGCCGACGCCGCGCCGCGGATCGTGGTCGGCCCGGCCGGCCCGCTCCCCGACGGCGTACTCATGACCCGGGAGGCACCGCCCGGCGGCGGCCCGGTCGCCGCCACCGCCGCCGGGCTGGCCCGGCTCGCCCCCGGTACGACCGTCGTCGCCCTGCTCGCGGGGGATCTGCCGCTGCTGAGCCCGGCGGCGGTGGCCGACCTGCGGCGCGCGCTCCAAGGACCGGGCGGCGGCCCGGGAAGCGGCCCGCATCGGCCGGTCGACGGTGCTGCACCCTTCGCCGCCGATGTCGCCTGCTACGTGGACGGTGACGGCCGCCGGCAGCAGCTCTGCGCGGTGTGGCGGGTGGCCGCGTTGCGGGCTGCCGTCGACCGGTTGGCCGTCGAGCGGGGCGGCACGGTCGACGGGGCACCGGTACGCGGGCTGCTGGCCGGTGCGGACGTAAGGGAGGTGACGTGGTCCGGGTTCGGGCCGCCGCCCTGGTTCGACTGCGACACTGACGAGGACGTACGCCGGGCCGAGGAGTGGACACGATGACGGTGATGGACGACTGGGTCACGGCGGCCTGCGCCGAGCTGGGGATCGACCCGGGCGAGGTGTCGGTGCCGGTTGTGCTCGACCTGGCGAAGGACGTGGCCCACCAGGTGCTGCGTCCGGGCGCGCCGGTCACCGCGTACCTGTTGGGGGTGGCCGTGGGGCGGGGGGCCGACCCGGCTGCGACGGCCGCTCGGCTCAGCGAGCTGGCCGGCTCCTGGCCGGTCGAGCTGGACGGGACCGGGCCAGCCGCGTAGCTCGTCCGGGCGCGCTGTCCGATCCCGGTCCGGCGTGATCCGTCGGTCACGGCCCGTGGGTAGGGTGGCGGTGACGGACGGAGGCGATCATGACGGCAGAACACCCCTCGATGCCGGCCGACGAGCCGGCTGGCGCCATATCGGATCAGTACGAGTCGATCCTGCTGGATGAGCCGACCACGGCCGACCTCCGCGCAAAGGTGACCGAGGCCTGGCGGGAGTTCGCGAAGGCGCTGGCCGACCGCCTGCGCGTACTGCCCGCCGGCGCACACCTGGAGCTGACCCTCGACCCCACCGCCTCCGGCACCGGGGACGCCGTCTATTCGATCGGCGTCGACGTCGTCGAGGAGGGCCGACTGTCGGCGCGGGCGGTCGGCAACGCCATGCTGCCGCCGGGCTACCGGCTGGACCGGGCCGCGGTGGCCGACATGATCGCGCTCGGCTGGTCCCCGCCCGGGGTGGTGGAGGGTTCCGGCGACCAGTTCGGCCTGGACTGCGCGGTCGCGGAGGCGAGCCGGCTGGCGGCCGTGCTGTCCCGGACCCTCCGGGACGTCTACGGCGCCCCGCACCCCGCCTTCCTGGTCTACCTCGCGCAGGACGCCGAGGGGGAGCCGCTGCCGGTGGAACCGCTGGGCACCGCCCGCAGCGAGTTCGGCCCGGACCGGGACGTGGCGGCCGAGCTGGACGAGGCGCTGGCCGACGCCGCGCGTGGCCACGCCGACGACAACGTGCTCGCGTTGGCGGAACGGGTGCGTACGGTCGTCTCCACCATGCTCAGGGCAAAGTCGGACCAGCTGCAGGTCGACTCGGACGGCGACATCAGCATCCGCGCCGGCTCGGCGATGGTCTTCGTCCGGGTACGGGACAATCCGCCCCTGGTCGACGTCTTCTCTCCGGTGCTCACCGAGATCGAGCCGACCGAGCGCCTCTACGTCAAGCTCTCCGAGTTGACCAATCGGATGCCGATCGGCCGCCTTTACTGCGCGGACGGCACGGTCTGGGCGTCGATCCCGGTCTTCGGCCGCAACTTTCAGCCCTCGCATCTGATGCTCGCCGTGCAGGTGATGACCGGTCTGGCCGACGAACTGGACGACCGGCTGCACGGCGAGTTCGGCGGGAAGCGCTTCTTCGGCGATGACCAGTCGTCCCGGGCCCAACCGGACCACCGCACCGGCATGTACCTCTGAGGCCCACGGGCCGGGCCGCGCCCACCCGCGCCGGGATCAGTGGAGGTCGAGGAGGGTCTTGCCGATCGTGGCACGGGACTCGATGGCGGCGTGCGCGTCGGCGGCCTTCTCCAGCGGGAAGCGTTGTCCGATCAACGGCCGGAGCCGCCCGGCAGCTGCCTCGGCGAGTGCCTGTTCGGCGAACGCCCGCAGCTGCGCCGGTGCGGCGGACGGCCGGAGCAGGGTGACTCCGCGCGTCGCCGCGAGTTCGACGGGAAGGTCCGCCCAGGTGCCGCTGGCCAGCCCGAAGCTGAGCATCCGTCCACCCGCGCCGAGCAGGTCGAACGCGTCGCGGGCGACCTGCCCGCCCACCCCGTCGAAGACCACGTCCACCCCGCCGGTGGCCGTACGCACCCGGTCGGTCCAGTCCGGCTGCCGGTAGTCCACCACCGCGTCGAGGCCGCGCTCGCGCAGCAGCGCCACCTTCCGCGTACCTCCGGCGGCCGCGAGGACCCGGGCGCCGGCCGCCGCCGCGAGCTGCGTCAGCAGGGTGCCGACGCCGCCCGCCGCCGCCTCGACCAGGACCCGGTCGCCGGGACGCGGCCCGGCCGCGTGCACCAACATGGTGGCGGTACGACCGTCGGCGAGCAACGCGACCGCCTCGTCCAGCGGTAGCCCCGGCGGCACCTCGATCGGTGCGTCCCGGTCGACGACCACCCGTTCGGCGTACCCGCCCGAACCACCGGTCCCGGTCACCACCCGGCGCCCGACCAGCTCCGGCTCGACGTCGGCGCCGACGGCGGTGATCACGCCGCCCACCCCGTTGCCGGGAATCAACGGCGGCGTGGCCGGGAAGGGCCCGAAGCCGGTGGCCCGGAACATGGTCTCCACGAAGGTGAGGTTGGCGTGCGCCACGTCGATGAGCACCTGACCCGGACCGGGCACCGGATCGGGCGCGGGCCCCGGCACCAACACCTCCGGACCTCCGAACTCCCGTAACCACACCGCGCGCACATGTCCCCCTTCCGACGACCGGTCCCCAGCCAACAACCTGAAGCCGGGTGGAGGTCAACCCCTCAGGGGCAGCCAGCCGAGGCGGCGGCCGGTGGCCGGGTCGGTGACCCGCAGCCCCGCCTCCGACACGGTCCAGAGTTCCCCGTCGACCAGCAGGGACCGGAGAACTTGACCGTTACCGTGGCCGACCGTGCCCACCTCGGTGATGCTTCCGCCGCCGACGGTGAGCAGCCGGATCGCGCCGCTGTCCAGCGGCAGCGCCAGCAGCCCGGTCGCCGATTCGAAGAGGAAGGCGTGCGGGTCGAACTCGACCGTCGACATGCTCTCGGGCACGTGGTAGCGGGCCAGCCGGGCGGGTCGGGCCGGATCGTGGACGTCGAAGAGGGAGACCTGCAGGCCCAGTGCCCGGCCCCGGCCGTCGGCCTCCTGCCCGACCCCGAGCAGCCGCCCCCCGGGAACCGGGTGCAGGTAGGACGACCAGCCGGTGATTTTCAACTCGCCGGTGACCCGGGGCGCGGCCGGGTCGGTCAGGTCCAGCGCGTACAGCGGGTCGGTCTGTCGGAAGGTGACCACGTAACCGGTCTCGCCGAGGAAACGCACCGAGTAGATCTGCTCGCCCCGGCCCAGGCCGGTGACCACACCCTTCTGGGTCAGCCGATCGCCTTGACGGGCGAGCACGTGGACGGACGACTCGCTGGTCGTGCCCCCCGCGGTCTCCCGGGTGGTGGCCACCCGCAGGTGCCCCTGCCACTCGGAGAGGGCGTACTGGTTGACGGGCCTGCCGGGGACGCTGCCGGCCGCGACGTAGCGAGGGCGTCCGGGACCGCCGATGTCGAACTGGTAGATCTCGGTCCACCCGGCCTCGGGCCGCCACGGCCGATCCCACCGGTGCGGGCCGGGGCTGGCCTCGCCGGCCAGGTAGAGGCTGTCCGACGTGCCGTACACCAGTTCGGCGTCGGAGGCGATGCTGACCGGCTCGCCGTCGCCGAGCCGGCCGGTGGCGAGATCGAAGGTGAGCACGGTCAGCAGGGCGATACCGGTGGAGGTGGCCGGCCGACTCAGCTGGTCGCAGCCGACCCGGCCGACGTGCCGCACGCCGTCGGCGGTCCACTCGTACCGGGGCAGCCAGGCGTCCAGGCCGGCCTTCGCGATCACCGCACGGTTGGTCGCGGCCCGCTCGGCGTCGGTGGCCCGCTCGTCGTACGGGAAGGAGAGCCGCGGCTCCGAGCGGACGACCACCCGGGCGGTCGATCCGGTCAGCCGCGCGTCGAGCAGGCCGCCCTCGATCCGGTACGTCCCGACGATCCTCGGCGGCCCGGCCAGGTCGACCAGGAGCAGCTGGGGCCCGTTGTCGTCCCCGGGCCGGCCCGGTAAGTGGCCCACCCGCAGCACGGGTGACCGCACCAGCACCAGCGCCCGATCGCCGTGCAGGAGCAGGTCGTTGTCGGGCCACCACCGGTCCCGGTCCGCCCCGGCGAGGTCGACCCGGCCGGTCTCCCGCCGGGTCGCCGGATCCACCACCCGCAGCACCCCGCCCGCGACCGTGACGATCCGCCGTCCGTCGGTCTTCACCAGGTCCGGCTCGTCGGCGCCCGGCTCGTGATTGTTGGTGGCGGAGTAAGCCGGCGCGGCGCCAGTGGCGTTCTCCAATCCCGCGACGGCGGTGCCCTGTGCCAGCATCGCCCTTCGGAGGTCGACGGTGCGCCGCCAGCCCGGCCCGAAGCCCCATGGGCCGACGGCGGCGGTGGCGGCCCCCCGCAGCCCGGCCAGCGCCTCGGCGCACGAGTCGTACGAGATGAGCCGGAACGCGGCGGGCGGCGGCGGCCCGGGCGGGTTCGGTGCGGACGCTGCCGGCGCGATGGAGCTGCCGCTCAGCAGGGCCAGGGCGAGCAGGCCGGACACCCCGGCGACGGCGGTTACGGGTCGCATGTCCGCTTCGACGCCGGATCGCCCGGACCGGTTCCCGGCCGCGAGCGCCGTCCGGAGCACGCGGCCGGAGCGGTTCAAAGTCCGGACGGGCCGACGCCGGGGGACTCGACCAGCCGGGAGAGGACAATGGTGCTGCGGGACGAGGTGACGAAGGATTCGGCCCGGAGCCGCTCGAGCGCCTCCTCCAGGTGGGCGATGTCGGCGGCCCGCAGGTGCACCAGCGCGTCCGCCTCCCCGGAGACGGTGTACGCGCCGACTACCTCGGGGTGCCGGCGCACGGCGACCCCGATCTGCGCCGGCGTGGTCCGGCCCGCGCAGAAGAGCTCGACGAAGGCCTCGGTGGTCCAGCCGACGGCGGCCGGGTCGACGACCGCGGTGAACCCCCGGATGACCCCGGATGATCGAAGTCGGTCGACGCGTCGTTTGACCGCGGGGGCGGAGAGTGACACCCGCGTGCCGATGTCCGCGTACGAAGCGCGGGCGTCTGCCACGAGTAGTGCAATGATTCGCTGGTCAATCGCGTCGATCTGCAACGTTCCGCCTCTGGCAAGCAATAGTTGTGGCTGTTACCAAAGTTGTACCGTACCTACTCTTGGTGATCGTGAACCAGCAGCGAGTCCCGCGAAAGCGGACATATCTCATGTGCTCTCCCGACCACTTCACGGTCGAGTACGCGATCAACCCGTGGATGGACGTGACCGCGCCGGTCGACGCGGAGCTGGCGGTCAAGCAGTGGGACCGCCTGCGGGAGACCCTCGTCGGTCTCGGCCACGAGGTGCACCTGCTCGCGCCCGAGCAGGGCCTGCCGGACATGGTCTTCGCGGCCAACGGCGCCTTCGTGGTGGACGGCACGGTCTACGGCGCGCAGTTCAAGTACGAGCAGCGGACCGCCGAGGCCGCCGCGCACCGCGCCTTCTACGAGAGGAACGGCTGGCGGTTCGTCGCGCCGAGCGAGACCAACGAGGGCGAGGGCGACTTCGCGTACCTGCCGGACGCGCACGGCGGCCTGATCCTCGCCGGCCACGGCTTCCGCACCGAGCTGGCGGCGCACGCCGAGGCGCAGGAGGCGCTCGGCCGCCCGGTGATCTCGCTGCGCCTGGTCGACCCGCGCTTCTACCACCTGGACGTGGCGCTCGCCTCGATCGATGACGAGAATGTCGTTTACTACCCGGGCGCCTTCTCGGCGGCGAGTCAGAAGATCCTCGCCCAGCTCTTCCCGAACGCGGTGATCGCCGACGACGAGGACGCTCTGACCTTCGGCCTGAACCTGGTCAGCGACGGGCTCAACGTCGTGCTGAACACCGAAGCGACCCGGCTGGCCGGAAAGCTCAAGGCGGTCGGGTACAACCCGGTCCCGGTCGAGCTGGCCGAGCTGAAGAAGGGCGGCGGCAGCGTGAAGTGCTGCATCGCCGAGCTGCGGCACTGACCCCTGCCGAACACGCCGCGGGCGGCCTTCCCATGAAGGAGGCCGCCCCCGTGCGGTGCACGGACCGGGTCAGCCCAGTGTGGCCAGCTCGGAGACCACGACGTTCGACAGCAGCCGGCCGTCGAGCTGGACCCGGCGCAGGTACCACTTCTGCTGCGGGGTGCGCGGCTGGTTGAACTGCCAGGGCCCGCGCGGGCTGTCGATCTGGCCGATCTTGCCGAGCGCCAGGTTGACCGCCTGCGGAGTCGGGTTCGCCCCGACCAGCCGGATCGCCTTGTCCAGCACTTGGGCGGCGTCGTACGAGGCCATCGCGTAGGTGGTCGGGGTGACGTTGTGCGTCTTCCGGTACGCCGAGGCGAACACCCGGTTGGCGCTGTTGTTGAGGTCGGCCGAGTAGTTCAGCGCGGTGTGGATGCCGTACTTCTCGATCAGCGTCCGCACCTCGCCGCCCCCCCGGTCGTCGAGCTGGCCCAGCACAGCGCCCTCCGTGAGGAAGCCGGGCGCGTAGATCGGGCCCCGGTAGCCCTCGTCGTAGAGCTGCTTGATGAAGGTCGTCGCGGCCGCGCCGGTGTAGTGACAGAAGATCACCTGCGGCTTGCGAGTCAGCGCCTTACGGATCGTGGCGGAGTATGCGCCCTTGCCCGGGTTGGGCAGGTCGGCAGTGTAGACGAAGTCGTTGATCCGGCGGCCGCCCTGCTCGTAGCCCCGCCGGAGGCCCTCGATGATGTCCCGGCTGCCGGTCTTCGGCGCGAAGACGGTGATCCGGGTCGACTCGTCCTTGAGCGTCTGGCGCAGGTAGTGGCCGAGCGCCTCACCCGGCTCGCTGAGCACGTACGACGTGCGCCAGATGTAGACGACGCTCTGCAGGCTGATCGGGGAGCCGTTGGAGCCGACCAGCGGAACCCGGGCCTGCTCGATGGCGTTCCGAATGCCGAACATGACGGTGGGGCTGACCACGCCGGTGAGCGCGACCACGTTCTCCTTGAGGAGCTGGTCGACGGCCGCCTGGCCGGTCTTGGCGCTGTCGCCCTCCTCGGCCGTCACCAGGGTCACCGGGTGTCCGCCGAGCTGTTGGTCGTTGAGGCTGAGGAAGAGCTGGAAGCCGTTGGTGATCTCTTCCCCGATGGTCTTGTTCGGGCCGCTGGTCGGCACGATGAGCCCGATCTTGACCAGGCTGCCGGGCGTGGTGCCGTCGGAGTCGGAGCCGCAGCCCGTCGCCAGCCCGGTGGCACCCAGCGCGGCCAGCAGTTGAAGAGCCCGCCTGCGGTTCATCTGCGACACCGACTTCCTTCCCCTAAAGGGCTGACAGGGCAGACGCCCCTCCGGCGTTCTACCGGCTTGGCGACGTTGCGTCAATGGCCGGAAGATCATCGTGCAGGAACCGCAACGCATCGACCACCCGGGGCCAAGCCGCCGAGTCGGGGGCAATAAGGCCGTAGTGCTCGCATTCGGGCAGCTCAATCAGGGCGGCGGGGGCGCCGGCGGCCTGGGCGGCGGCCACCCAGGAGCGGCTCATCGCAACCGGCACCTGACGATCGAGGGCGCCATGCATTACCACTGTCCGTACTTGAATCGCCACGGAGGCGGATGGATCGGCGGCCGCGTACCGCTCGGGGAACTGGGCCGGGCCGCCGCCGAGCAGCGCGGCGACCGCGCCCCCGTCCAGGTCCAGCCGGTACGCCTCGGCGAGGTCCGCGACCGGCGCCAGTGCGAGCACGCCGCCGACCGTGGCCGGGGCGTTCGTGGCCACGTGCAGGGCCAGGTGCCCACCGGCGGAGTGCCCGACCAGGATCGGCGGCGCCGATGCCACCAGCCCGGGAAACGCGGCGGCGGCCAGCCCGGGGAGCGCGGCGACCCCGGCCAGCACGTCGGTGAGGGTGTTCGGCCATCCCCCGCCGGGCTGGCCGGTGCGCCGATACTCGACCTGGGCGACCGGATGACCGAGCGCCGCCAGCGCGGCGGCCATCGGGCCGGTGTGGGTGCGGTCGTACTCGGCGCGCCAGAAGCCGCCGTGCACCACGACCACCAGCCGCCGGGCCGGCCCGCCGCCGACCGGTCGGCGCAGATCGGCAAGCTGCTCCGGATGGTCGCCATAGGCGACCGTGATGTCCGGCGGCGGGGCCGGTCGGGTCAGCACGGCGCGCGGGTCTGTGGACATGGCCGTGACGGTAGCGCGCCCCCGGCCGGGGTGATTCGGGCCCCGGGGCCGGTCCCGGGTCGTGCAAGAGGCAGCGGCTGGGTAAAGATGGGTGCCATGACCGAAGCGAGCTCCGCCCGACAGAACGACGAACAGGACAACGACGGCATCCCTGGCACCGTGGTAGTGGTCGGGCCGGACGGTCGACCGGTCGGCACGATGCAGACCGAGGAGGGGCAGGGCGAGGACCCGACCCGCCTGGTGGAGCAGCCGGCCAAGGTGATGCGGATCGGCAGCATGATCAAGCAGCTGCTGGAGGAGGTCAAGGCGGCCCCCCTCGACGACGCCAGCCGGTACCGGATGCGAGAGATCCACGAGCGGTCGATCGTTGAGCTGAAGGAGGGCCTCGCCCCCGAGCTGCGCGAGGAGCTGGAACGGATCTCGCTGCCCTTCACGGAGGACAAGGCACCCAGCGAGAGCGAACTGCGGATCGCCCACGCCCAGTTGGTCGGCTGGCTGGAAGGGCTGTTCCACGGCATCCAGGCCGCCCTGGTCGCCCAGCAGATGGCCGCCCGGGTGCAGCTCGAGCAGATGCGTTCCGGTCGGGCCGCACTGCCCAGCGGTCCCGGCGGGATGACCCCCGGCATGCCGGGCATGCCGCCGACCAACGAGGGGCACGCCCCGGGCCAGTACCTCTGACAGCCGGGGCGCGTCCGCGCCCCGGCCTGCGGCAACTCCCGCTCAGCCCGCCCCGAAGATCTGCTCCAGGTACGCCGCCACGCCGTCCTCGGCGTTCGAGCCGGTCACCTCGTCCGCGATCTCCAGCACGGCCGGGTGAGCGTTGGCGACCGCCACCGCCCGCCCGGCCCAGGTCAGCATCGGCACGTCGTTCGGCATGTCCCCGAACGCCAGCACCTCCCGCTCGTCGATCCCGAGCCGAGTGGCGTACCAAGCCAGGCCTGCCGCCTTGGTCACGCCCGCGGCGGAGATCTCCACCAGCCCGCTGTAGGACGAGTGGGTCGCCTCGGCCAGCCCCTCCAGCGCCCCGGCCACCACCCGCACGAACGCGTCCGGGTCCTGCTCGCCGGCCCGGGCCAGCAGCTTGACTGCCGGGACGGCGAGCAGCTCCTCCGGCGACTCGATGGCCCGGATCGCGTCGGTGTCGGCGTCCCAGCGGAGTGGGTAGTGCGCCTCGTGCCGCATCTGCCGGCTGTCCACGATCTCCACCGCGAAGCTGACCCCGGGCACCTGAGCCCGCAGCCGCCGGGCCACCTCGGCGAGCAGCTCGGGAGCGAGCGGGTCGGCGCGGAGTACCTCGTCGGCGACCGGGTCGTACACCACCGCCCCGTTGGCGCAGACCGCCGGCAGGGGCTCGGCGAGCTGCTCGAACACGAGCGGGAGCCAGCGGATGGGACGGCCGGTGACCAGCACTACCGGCGTGCCCGCCGCGGCGATCCGGGCCAGCAGCCCGGCGGTGCGCGGGCTGAGCGTCCGGTCATCGCGAAGCAGTGTGCCGTCGATGTCGGTCGCGACCAGCCGAGGTATTTCTCCCATCACCGGGAGAGTAGTCGGTCCAGGTAGATCGCCACTCCGTCGTCGTCGTTGCGCAGGGTGATCTCGTCGGCCGCCGCGCGGACCTCCGGGTGGGCGTTGGCGACCGCCACCCGCGCCCAGCCCGCCCAGGCGAACATCGGCAGGTCGTTCGGCTGGTCTCCGAAGACCAGCACCTCCGCCGGGTCGACGCCGAGCCGCTCGGCCACCACGCTCAGCCCGGTGGATTTGTCCACCCCGGGCGGGCAGATCTCGATGAAGCCGAGCCCGGCCTGGGTGAGCGTGGCCAGCTCCGGCGGAACGATCTGGCGGGCCACCGCCAGCAGTTCGTCCACGTGGTGGTCGGCGGTCCGGGCGAACGCCTTGATCACATCGCCGGAGAGACACTCCGTACGGCTGCGCGCCTCGAACCGGTCCTGGTACGGCCAGCTCGCGTGGTAGTCGCCCCAGAGCGGTGCATCGTGCTTGTCGGATGCCTCCACCATCACGGTCAGTGGGCCGACGGCGGCTTCCAGGGCGGCGAGCAGCTCGGCGAGCACCTCGCCGGAAAGCCGTTCGTCGCGGAGCACCAGCGGCCCCTCCGGGTCGCTCTGGTCGACCACCCGTCCCCCGCCGGCCATCACCAGGAAGTCGGCGGCGCGGATGTCATTGCGGGTCAACTCGGTCAGGCGCGGTCCGCGACCGGTCGCGCCGACCACCGGGATCCCCGCGGCCCGGACCCGGTCGAGCACCTGGTGGGTGAAGGCCGAGACGGTCTCGTCGCTGCGGACGAGCGTGCCGTCGAGGTCGGTGGCGATCAGCTTGGGCAGCCCCGGGCGGGTCATGGTTCCTCCTTCGCCCGCCGCCGTCGCGTCAGCCGTCAGATCGTCGGTGCCTCGGCCCACGACCGGCGGGCAGCAACCGTATCTCGCGGAACAGGTCGCAACCATGGCTTTTTGGCGAATCGGGCACCAACCCGGGGCGGCTGTTCGATGTCCGGCCGCGCCCCGGCTCAGCGTGGCGGTTCGGGACGGGCGAACGGCGTGGTGGGCTCGACCGTCAGGTCGGCCGGCGCGGGCGGTAGGTCGTCCTCGTCCGAGCGGCGTCGACCCCATGCCGCCCGGTCGTGGTCCGGTGACACCGTTGCGGCCTCGCCGTCCGGGTCGCGTCGCCCGCCGCTTCCTCGCCCGGACAGGTAGAGGCCGGCCGCGAGCAGCACGGTGGCCACGAAGGCGGTGACCAGCCCGCGCCCGCGGTCGACCTGGAATCCTTCCTCCGAGGCGTAGAAGAAGAGCCGCTGGTCCGAGGGGCCCAGCGACAGGACGGTGCCGGTCAGCATGGCGAGCATCGCGGCCGCGAGGCCGAGACCCGCCATCCGGGCGTTCTGCCGCACCGGGCCGGTGCCGCGCAGGGCGAGCGCGACCGCGCAGGCCAGGCCGAGCAGCCCCACCAGGTAGGCGATCCCGAAGCCGCCCACCTCGGCCACCCCGCTCGGCATCCGGATGGTGGTGGTTCCCTCCGGGCCGCTGTTCGGGACCGTCACCACGACCCACTCGCCGACCAGCGAGGCGACGGCGGCCACCGCGCCGAGGCCGGCCAGCACCGGCGGCAGCCGGCGGTCCCGCGTCAGCCCGGCCAGCGAATGGCCGACTCGGCCGGGCGGTGCGGCTTCGACGTCACCCCACTCCACCACGGTCATACCGTCTGACCGGTCGTCCTGTCTGGGGATCGAAAGATCGGGGGACATGGGCCACCCTTCCGCGTCGGCGGGCCTGCGTCGAATCATGACACAGACGACACCCGGCGACAGGTACGGCGAGCGGTCCGGCCGGGCTCGCCGCTGCTCGGTGTTTTCCGGCCGGGTTTCGGTTAGCGTCGGAGACATGCCTATCCGTACCGCTTCCGCACGTTGGCAGGGCGACCTCACCGGGGGTGCCGGCACGGTCCGCACCGGCAAGGGCGGCCTGACCGGCAACTACTCATTCAAGTCGCGCTTCGAGGAGGGCGAGGGGACAAACCCCGAGGAGTTGATCGGCGCCGCGCATGCCGGCTGCTTCTCAATGGCCTTCTCCAAGCAGCTCGCCGACGCGGGCGCGACCGACATCTCCGTGGAGACCACCGCCAAGGTGCACTTCGACAAGACCGACGCGGGCATGACCGTGACCCGGATCGACCTGGAGACCGTCGGTCAGGCTCCGGGCATGGACGCGGCCCAGTTCACCAAGCTGGCCGAGGCGGCCAAGGAGAACTGCCCCATCTCCCGACTGCTGTCCCCGGGCGCCCAGATCACCCTGACCGCCCGCCTCGCCTGACCCGGCACCGACCGGCACGGTAGGAGTGTCCCATCGGGACTCCGGTGGCCACTCCTGCCGTGAACGTGCGCCGGTCCCGGGCGGGTGGTCGGGTGGTGGCGGGTCGGGGAGGATGGGCGATGTGGCCGTGGAGATGAGTCGAGAGCGGTTCGAGGAACTCGTCGGCGAGGCGCTCGACGAGGTGCCCGAGGAACTGCTCGGGCTGATGAGCAACGTGGTCATTCTGGTCGAGGACGATCCGCCCCCGGGCGAGGACCTGCTCGGGCTCTATGAGGGGCACGCCCTCACCGAGCGGGGCTGGAACTACTCCGGCGTCCTGCCGGATCGGATCCTCATCTACCGTCGCCCGATTCTGCGGATCTGTGACACGGAGGAAGACGTCGTCGACGAGGTCGCGGTGACCGTGGTGCACGAGATCGCCCACCACTTCGGCATCGACGACGAACGGCTGCACGCCCTCGGCTGGGGCTGACCACGGTGCGGGCGTCCGGCCGGTCGCTCCCCGCGCAGCGTCAGCTCAGCTCGCCGGCCCGCAGCCGGGCCAGCCAGGCCGCCGCGTCGGCATAGTCGGCGTCGGAGAGACCGGCCGGGGCGGGGACGGGCCGGTCACTCGCCGCCGGGCTCCAGCGGTGCCGGGGGTACGACCCGAGAAAGCGCACGCCCGCGCAGATCCGCCGCAGCCCCTGTAGCGCCTCGCCGAGTCGGGCGTCGGCCACATGCCCGGTGCAGTCGAGAAAGAACACGTACCGGCCGAGCGCCTCGCCCGTCGGGCGGGACTCGATCCGGCTCATGTTCACCCCGCGTACGGCCAGTTCCATCAGCACCGACAGCAGCGCGCCGACCCGGTCGTGGGCGATGTAGACCGCCAGCGACGTGACGTCGTCACCGGTGGGCGGCGGGGGTGGGCCGGGGCGGGACACCAGCGCGAACCGGGTCACCGCGTCCGGATGATCGGCGATCTTGTCGGCGAGCACGGTCAGCCGGTGTCGGGTCGTGCCGATCGGGGCGCAGATGGCGGCGTCGTACTCGCCCCGCGCCGCGCCCGCCGCGGCGGCGCCGTTGGACAGGACATCGACCACGACCGCGTCGGGCAGGTGGTCGCGCAACCAGCCCCGGCACTGGGTGGACGCCTGCGGGTGCGCGGCCACGCTCCGCACCTCGGCCAGGGAGCTGCCCGGGCGGGCCGCCAACACGAACTCCACCGGCAGGATCACCTCCCGGGTGATCACCAGCGGTTCGCCCTCGGCCAGCTCGTCGAGGGTCACCCCGACCGCGCCGCCGATCGAGTTCTCCAGCGGCACCAGGGCCGCGTCGGCCTCTCCGGCCCGTACGACGTCCAGCGCCTCGCCGACGCTGCGGGCCGGCGACCGGCTGCCGCGCTCGGCGGCGGGAACGGTGCGCAACGCCTGCTCGGCGAAGGTGCCCTCGGGGCCAAGGTAGACGAACCGGGTCGGCGGTGTTCCGGGCATGACGACCAGCCTACGCACCGGGTACGCCGCCGCAGGCCAGAGTCCGGATGCCGGGTGGGCCGGCGGCGCGTACCTCGGCGGAACACACGTCGGTCCCAGCGGTCACCAGTTCCAGGGCCCCCGGTTCCGTCCGGGTGACCACCTGGAGATCTTCGTGCCCGTTCAACGTCAGCACCGTGTACTGCCAGTTCTCCGCGCAAAGCGGCCCGTTGCGCACCGCGACCCGGACGTCCGTGGGCAGCACCCGCCCGGCGCGCAGCACCGCGATCACCCGATCGCCGGACGGGCCGGCTCCGCACGGCGCGGCGTTCGGGGCGTTGGTGGGGCTACGGGTCGGGACGGCCGACGTGGCCGGGACGGTCGGCATCGCGCTCGGCGTAACCGTGGCCGTAGGGGTGGCGGTGGCCGGAGGGGAGGTGGTGGCTGTCGGTGGGGTCGGCCGCTGCGACTCCGGTGGCGTGCCGCAGCCGGTGACCGCCAGCAGTGCGACCAGCGCCGCCGGAACGGACCGCGGGGCGCGTGGTGCCACCGGACGGCTCGGCCCCCGCCGGTCGGTGGGCCTGGTTGCGATGGGTGGCACGGGTCAGAGCTTGGAGAAAAAGGTGAGGGAGCCGGCCACCCTGCCGTCGGCGAGCACCGGGGTGGTGATGGCGTCGACGGTGGTGCCGCCATCGGCGTCGGCACCCTGCACTCGGAGCAGGCCGCGGGCCAGCCGCCCGGAGTGCAGGGCGAGCAGCGGCGGGATCTTGTCGGTGTCCTGCTCGGTCAGCTCGCTCGGCGTGGCGGTGAAGTCGACCAGGCGCAGGCCACCATCCAGTAGCGGTCGCCCGATCACGGCCTCCGGCGTGCCGAGGCAGAGCAACTCGCAGCCGGACGCAGAAATCGCCACGACGGTCGTGTCGGCGTCGATCAGCAGGCACGGCTCGGCGGCTCGGCGGACCATGTCGGACCACTGCCCGACATTGTCGAACGCCTGCTCGGTCGGTGTCCCGGCAGCGGGCACGAAGACTTCCGAGAGCGACAGTTCGACGTGGGCCACCGCGCCTCCTAGGTACACCGACGGTCCGTCCACGCTAGCCGGTCGCCCGACGGCCGCGCGACCGCGCTGGACCACCGGGCCACCGGTGCTGAGCGAGGCGCTTCAGCGCTGGCGGGGGACAGGCGTCGGTGCGACGGGTGCCCGTGTCGGGGCAGCCGGCGACGGCGCGGACCGGCGGAACCACCGAAGGCGGCCCACGGACCACGTGGCGTCGGCGCAGAGGTTACCGGCGGCCGGCCCGCTTGTCAGCGGCCATTCGGCCCTCGTCATACCACCGGTAGTCAGCTGCTGGATGGTACGTGCCGTTGAACCAGGTGGACGGTGCCTGGGCGACTCGGGAAAGCTTCTCGGCGGTGGCCGGGCTGATCCGGTTGCCGCCCGCCACGAGCAGCCGGTCCAGCTCTCGATGGGTGGCCATGAGGCAGTCCTTCGGCAGGCCGTAGACGCTGATGACCCCCGAGCCGACGAAGGTCAGCACCGGAGTCACCGGGATCGGCAGGCCAACCGCCTCGGAGAGGGCCTTGCCGGCCCGCTTGGCGTCTCGACGTGCCTCGGTCACATAGGGCGGGCGCTTGCCGTTGATCTGCACCACGTCGCCGGCGACGAGCACCCGGGCGCGACCGTGGTCGACGACGGTGACCGCGAAGAGCCCGCTCGGACCGATGGCGAGGAAGCCGGCCCGCTCGTTCTGGCCGCGGTCGAGCAGGACGTCCGAGGCGTCCGCTCGGGGCCACTCGACGACGTGCCAGGCGGGACCGAGGTGGTCGAGTTGGCCGAGCGCCCGGGCACCGGCCGCCTCCAACCGGCGGGCGCCCCGCTCCGCCCGGCGGCGGCGGACCCACTCCAGTGGTGTCGGTCGGGCCGGTTCGAGCGCCGAGGTGGGCTCGACCCGGGGCTGAGGCATCGCGACCGGTGGCAGGGCCCGGGTCGGCGCGCCTCGGCGAGCGGGAAAGACAGTCATCGCGACCTCCGGCAAAAGGTCTCTCGAAGTTATGTCTCCACTACCCTACGTTGCGCACCCGGGTGGTCGGCAAGTTGGAGCGCCGGAGTGAGTGCGGATGAATGCCATATTCATTCACACTTCTTTTCCCGGATGGTGCGGACGCCTGTCCTACGCTGCGAAGGTGACCCACTATGTGGACAGCGAGGTCGCCCGACTCGGCACGGTGCTGCTGCACCGCCCCGGGCCGGAACTGGCCCGCCTCACCCCACGCAACAACGACGCCTTGCTCTTTGACGCTATACCATGGGTGGGCCGGGCGCAGGAGGAGCACGACGCCTTCGCCGACGCCCTGCGTGGCCGAGGAGTGGAGGTGCTCTACCTGGCCACCCTGCTGGCCGAGACGCTCGCCCTGCCGGACGCCCGGGCCGAGCTGACCGAGCTCGTGCTGCGTTCGCCCCGGCTGGGCGACACGCTGCGCCGGCGGGTCGCCGACCACCTCACGTACCTCGACCCGGCCGCCCTGGCCGACGTGTTCATCGCCGGGCTCGCGCACGAGGAGTTGCGGGTCGGCCGAGACCGGCCGGGCGGTCTGGTCTGGGCCCTGATGGACCGCCACGACTTCGTCGTCGAGCCCCTGCCCAACCTGCTGTTCACCCGGGACTCCTCGGTCTGGGTCTCCGACCGGGTCGCGGTGACCAGCCTGGCCATGCCGGCCCGGCGGCGGGAGAGCATGCTGACCGACGCGATCTACCGTCACCACCCGCGCTTCGCCGGCACGGAGTTCGTCTACCACCCAGGGCTGGAGCACCTGGAGGGTGGCGATGTGCTGCTGCTCGCGCCCGGGGTGCTCGCCGTCGGGGTGGGCGAGCGGACCACGCCGGCCGGGGCGGAACGGCTCGCCCGGCAGGTCTTCGCCGCCGGCCTGGCGCACACCATCCTGGTGGTGCCGATCGCCCAGGAGCGCGCCACCATGCACCTGGACACGGTCTGCACCATGGTCGACGTGGACGCCGTGCTGATGTATCCCAACATCGCCAGCGAGTTGTCGGCGTACACGGTCATCGCCGGGGTGGACGGCGATGAGCCGCGCGTCGACGGCCCGGCGCCGTTCCTGCGCGCCGCCGCCGACGCGATGGATCTCGACCAGGTTCGGGTGATCGACACCGGCCTCGATCCGGTCACCGCCGAACGGGAGCAGTGGGACGACGGCAACAACACCCTCGCCCTCGCGCCTCGGCTGTGCGTGGGCTACGAGCGGAACGTGGAGACCAACGCGCAGCTGGAACGGGCCGGCATCGAGGTGATCGCCATCGCCAGCTCGGAGCTGGGCTCCGGCCGGGGCGGCCCCCGCTGCATGTCCTGCCCGCTGCTCCGGGACCCGCTACGCGGGTAAGGAGGGGCCCCTTGTTAACACACGTCTGTTAACAAGGGACCCCTCCTTGCATCTCAGCGCAGGGTGAGTTGGCGGCCGAGGAGACCCTGTCGGGCCCTGCGCCCGGCCGCGTCCAGCGGCTCCCGCTCCGCCAGCGCCTCGGCGTACCGCTTGGCGAACTGGGCCACCGGCGCCTCCCAGTCGGCGGCCGGAACGTCCTCGGGCAGGTCCCAGACCGGCACCAGGCGGCCGTGCGCCCGGAACATACCGGCGAAACGGGTGTTGTCGCCGAGGGGCAGCGTGCCGGCCACGCTCAGCCGCGACAGCGCGTCGAGCGCGGCGTCCTCGTCGTCCGGCAGCACCCAGCGCACGTGGGCCTTCTCCGGCACCTGGCACCAGTACGCGGCCCGCGCCGCCGCCAGCTTCACGGTCGGGTAGACCGCCGCATTGGCCCGTTCCAGCGACGCCTGCACGGACGGGTCGTCGGTCGCGCCCGGGTCGAGCCAGAACTCGAACCCGTCGTGCATGGTGATCTCCAGCGGACCGTCGACCAGGATGTCCTGGAGGCGGGGGCCCGGGCCGGGCAGCGGCGGCACCGACACCTGGCCGCCCGGCTCGGTACGCAGAGCGCAGAGCAGCGCGTCGGCGAGATCCCGGGAGACATCGCCGGACTGCTGGTGCCGCTGCAGGCCGATGAAGACCCGCCCGTCCGGCTTGGTCATCGCCGGGGCGGCCATCGGCAGCACGGTGGCCAGGGTGACCGGCCGCTCGCCGTACTCCTCGACCAGCTCGGGGGTCAGCTCCAGGGGCGCGGTGGCGGCCGGAACCAGCTCGCGTAGCGCGATCCACTCCGGCTCGTCGACCAGCCCCTCGAACGGTCGGGGCACGAAGACGTCGCGCACCTTCTCCCGCTTCGGAGCGACTTCGACGGCGGCCCGCTGCCTTTTTTGACGCTTGCTCACGGCGAGACAGCCTAGATGCCGGACCCGGGCCCTGTGGGCAGGACCCACCTCTCGGCTCCGGTCAGCCGGCCATCAGCACGTCCGGCCGGGGCGAAACGAGCGGGTCGAACTCGGCCCAGACGCTCTGGCCGAGGCCGTCGCGCTCGACGCCCCAGCGGCTGGACAGGCCGGCAACGATGTGCAGGCCGCGTCCGTCGACCGACCCCGGGGCCGGTCGACGCATTTGCGGGCCCGCGGCGGAACCGCCGTCGGTGACCCGGAGTTGGACGCTCTGCCCGCCGGCCGCCGGGCGTAGTCGCCAGGCCACCCGGACCACCCCACCAGGCAGCGGGTCGGCGTGGCGTACGGCGTTGCCCACCAACTCGGCGAGGACCGCGACGAGGTCGGCCAGCAGGGCGGGAGGGACGATGTCGGCCAGTTCGTCGGCGAGCCGGTGTCGGGCTCGGCGCGCGCCGGCCGCGTGGTGCGGCACCACCACGCACCACGATCGCTCGACCGAACCCGTCGACACGTCGTTCCCCTTCGCCTGGCGCCCTGGTCATCCCCGGGGCAGCCGCACCTCCGCGACCGTACCCCCACCGACCCTCGGTCGGAGGGATACCCATCCATTCTGCTGTTCAACGATCTGGCGGACGAGATAGAGACCCAATCCGGCCCCCGGATAGCGCCGGCGGTCACCGGATTCACCCTGCCAGAACCGGTCGAACGCCCGTTCCACATGCTCCGGTCGGATGCCGATGCCCCGGTCGGCGATCCGGAAGGAGACCGTGCGCTCGTTCGCCTCGGCGGTGACCTCGATGGGGGTGTCGGGCAGCGAGTACTTGCCGGCGTTGGTGCTCAACTCGGTGAGCACTGTGGCTAGGCCGTGCCGGTCGCCGAGCGCCTTGGGCAGGTTGGCCGGCAGGTCGAGGACGATCCGGTGCCGGACGTCGGCCGGCAGGTCGAGGGCCGCCGCCCGCAGCGCGTCGGCGAGGTCGAAGGGTGCGGCCGGTTCCCCGCGCGGGGTCTCCGTGGCAGCGGTGAGCAGCCGATCGACCAGCCGGGCCAGCTCGTTGGCCCGCTGCCCGATGATCCGGGCGGCGTGCCGCCGGTCGTCGTCGCTGAGCGACTCCCAGTGGTCGGTGAGGGTGTCCGCGTACCCCTTGATCACGGTGACCGGGGTACGTAGCTCGTGGCTGGTCACCGCGACGAAGAGGTCCCGGTCGTGGTCGCGGCGCTGCTGGTCGGTGATGTCCCGGAAGGTGACCACCCGCAGCGCGTTCGGGCCGGGCAGCTCCGCGGAGGTGATCCGCAGCCAGCGGCCGTCCGGCAGCCGGTGGTCGAGCCCCTGCCCGGACGGGGGAAGCGGAAGCGGGAACGGACGGTTCAGCGCCTCGGCGGCCGGACGGCCGGCCACCTGCGCGGCGGCTGGGTTCCACAGCCGCACGTGGTGCCTGCGGTCCACCACCGCGAGGCCGTCGGTGAGCGCCGCCACCACCGGGCCGTCGCCGTGTACCGGCAGACCGGTCTGGTCGCCGTACATGTGGGCGATGCAGGCGGCGACGTACGCGATGACGGCCTGCTGGGAGTCGTCCGGCGGCTCGCCGTCGGGGTAGAGCGCGTGCAGGCTGCCCACGGTGAGGCCGCCGATCTCGGCCCGCGCCATGATCATCCGGCGCAGCCCTCGGCCGGCCAGCTCCTCCGTGAGCGCGCCCGGAACGGCGTCCACGCGGATCTCGCGGACGGCGGGACCGGAAAGAAGACAGTCGGTGGTCGGGTCGTTCGGCGGCAGCGGACGGCCGAGGACGAACTCGGCGCTGCCGGTCGCCACGATCACCCGGCCCCCGGCGGGGGCGAACTCGACGAACACCAGGCCGGCTGCGCCCACGGCGGGCTCGAGTACCCGGAGCAGGCGGGTGAGTACGGGCAGCCCCGAGCCCCCGGAGTTGATCATCGCGATCACGCCGGTGTGGCCGGCGATGAGGGCACGATAGTCGGTTCGCTCCGGCATGTCCCGAGTCTGCCCCGCCGACCGGTCGAGGGACACCCCCGGTCGGGGCGGGAGCGGCCGTCGGACGGATCGAGGCGGTTCAACGGCCCAGCCGGGCCAGTGCCCGGGCGGGCCGGTCGGTGATCACGCCGTCCACCTCGGCGGCCAGCACCAGCTCCAGATCCTCCGGCTCGTTCACCGTCCAGACATAGACCTGGTTGCCGGCGGCCCGCAGCGTGGGGACGAGCTGCGGCCGGGCCCGGAGTAGGGCGATCCCCGGCCCGGCGATCCGGGTGCCGAACGGCAGCCGGCCCAGCCGCAGCCAGCGCGGCAGCACCTCCAGCAGCAGCACCGTGGGCAGGCCGGGTGCGAGGTCGCGGATCCGGCGTACGGCGAGCGGGGAGAAGGACATCACGGTGACCCGGACCGGATCGTCCGGGCCGGGTTCGGCGAGGCCGTACCGGCGCAGCATCGTGACCAGGCGACGTTCCACGTCCCCGCCGTACCGGTTCGGGTGCTTGGTCTCGATCAGCAGCCGGACCGGCCGGCCGGCGGCCAGCACGGCGTCGAGTAGCCGTTCCAGGGTGAGCAGCCGGGTGTGCGACTCGTCGAGCGGTTCGTCCCCCACGGCCGCCACCCCGCCCGGGTGCCACGAGCCGAAGTCCAGCGTCTGCAGCTCGGCGAGGGTACGGGCGCTGACCAGCCCGTGACCGTTGCTGGTCCGGTCCAGCCGGCGATCGTGTACGCACACCAGGTGCCCGTCCCGGGTCAGCCGGACGTCGCACTCCAGCCCGTCGGCGCCCTCGTCGAGCGCCCGCAGGTAGGCGGCCAGAGTGTGCTCTGGCAGGTCGTACGAGGAGCCGCGGTGCGCGAAGACCAGGGGGGTGCTCATGTCGCTCGACGCGCCTCAGGCGACCCGGCCCGGCTGCCCGTCGTCGGTGACCACCGGGCGACCGGCGGCGGCCCAGTCGCCCATCCCGCCCTCGACGTTGCGCACCTGGTCCCAGCCGTTGCGCAGCAGGTACGCGACGACCTGCGCGGACCGACCGCCCGAGCGGCAGATCACGGCCACCTCGCGGTCGTCGGGCACCTCGGACAGGCGACCGGGCAGCTCGGTCATCGGCAGGTGGTGGGCGGCCGGCGCGTGGCCGGCGGCCCACTCGTCGTCCTCCCGGACGTCGAGCAGGTAGGTGTCGTCGGGCAACGCCGACGCGGGAACACTGGGTACGTGGGGTCCGAACACGGATACCAAGCCTAGACCGGCGGGTTGGTCACAGCCGGTTGACCCAGCGAGGATTGGCTCCGACCCACTCGGGCATCCGGGTGGCCCGCAGGGCGTCGAAGAGCCCCCCGCCGCCATTGTCCAGCACGACGTACGAGACCTCGCCGATGACCTGCGGATACGAGGGGACCTGCACGCCGCGCAGCGCGTCGGGCGGCAACCCGCGGAACGCGAGAAGCAGGTCGTCCAGCGATTTGCCGTTGGTGTCCACGGTCAGCGCGCTGCCGGCCGCCCGGAGCACCCGGTCGAGCTTGACCGGGTCGTCGCGCAGGTGTGTCTGGCCGGCCTTGTTGAGCACCGCACGGAGCATCTGCTGCTGGTGGCGCTGCCGGTCGTAGTCGCCGCCGGGCAGGCCGTAGCGCTGGCGGACGTAGTCCAGGGCCCGGGCGCCGTCCATCTGTTGGCAGCCGGTGGTGAACAGGGTCTTGGTGTGAACCGACCGGATCTCGGTGTCGACGCACATCTGGATGCCGCCGAGCAGGTCGATGACCTCCTTGAAGCCGGAGAAGTCGAGGAGGGCGGCACCGTCGAAGCGGATCCCGGTGAGCCGGCTCAAGGTCGCCGAGAGCAACCGAGCCCCGGCCTCACCCCCGCCACCGTACTCGTACGCCGCGTTGATCTTGTCCTGGCCGCCGTCGTAGCCGGGTGCCGCCGGGATGGTGACCAGCAGGTCGCGCGGAATTGAGATCAGGTACGCCTGCCGCATCCCGGCCGGTACGTGCACGATCAGGATGCTGTCGGAGCGCTGATCGTCGGGGTTTGCGCCCGGCCGGTGGTCCGAACCGATCAGCAGGTAGTTGAGCGCCTGGGACAGGTCGGTCCTCGGCTTCCGGGCGGCCGGGTCGAGCAGATTCTGCTTCGTCACCGTACGGTCGTACCGGTGGCTGAGCCAGTGCAGCCCGGTCAGCCCGAGCGTGGCGAGCAGGATCAGGGCGAGCCCGCCACCGAGCAGAAACCGGATCCGTCGGGCGGGCTGGCCCCGCCCGACTTTGTTCGCTGCTCGCCTGAACGTGGCGTTCCTCCCCGTAGCCTGACGTGAGACCTCCTCACGTCAGGCTACGGTCCGCTCACCCGGCGGCGGTAGGTTTCGTCGCGGCTGCCGCCGAATCCCGCTCACTTCCTGGTGGAGAGGACCTCCGGGTTCGCGACCACGAAGTCGGCGAGGGCGTCGTTCTTGACCGCCTTGAACATCTGCATGCTCAGCTCGTTGAGCGACTCTCGTGAACCGTCGGCGTTGGGGCTGTAGGTGCCGCCGTTGGTGCGCAGCGTGACCAGCTCGTTGCCGGTGACGCCCTTGAGCGTGAAGAGGTAATCCTCGATCGGTACGCCGCCGGTGTCCAGGATGAAGGCCTTGCCGGCCGCCTGGATCAGCTGGTTCAGCTTGATCGGGTTGGTCAGCGTGCCGCCCTCGGTGGCCTTCTTCGCCATCGCCTTGATCAGCTGCTGCTGGTTCTGCTGGCGGTCGTAGTCGCTGTTCGGCAGGCCGTAGCGCTGGCGGGCGAAGTCGAGCGCCTCCCAGCCCGCCATCTCCTTGCAGCCCTTCTTGTGCACCACCGGCTTCATCGGCTTGCCGGTCTTCTTGGCGTCCGCGTTCCACATCGGCTTACCGTCGACCAGCTTCATGTGGTACGAGGTGACCTCGTGGCTCACGCAGATCCGGACGGTGCCGAGGGCGTCGATGACGCTCTTGAACCCGCCAAAGTTGATGATCGCGGCACCGTCGAAGCTGATCCCGGTCATGTTCTTGATGGTCTTGGCCAGCAGCTGGGCACCACCCTCCCAACCGCCACCGTTCTGTGCGCCGAAGAAGAAAGCCGCGTTGATCTTGTCAGTGCCACCCCGGTAACCGCTCTTCGGGAAGGCCGGGATCTGCGCCTCGGTGTCGCGAGGAATCGAGATCAGGTATGCCTGGTCGTGGCTGGCTGGGATGTGCAGGATGATGATCGTGTCCGAGCGGACGTCGTCGCTGGCCCAGCGCTCCCGAGCATCGACGCCGAGCAACAGCATGTCGATCGGGCCTTTGAGGTTGTTGCCGCCCTCGGCCTCGGTCTTGCCCGCCATGCCGAGCAGATTGCCCTGGTCGATGGAGCTGGTGGCCTGACCGATCAGCGCCTTGGCGCCGACAATCGCGGTGCCGCTGGTCATCATGAGCACCGCGCCGAAAATCAGCGTGAGCCGGGCCCACAGCGGGTCCTTGCGCTTGGGGCGCTTCTTCGCGCCGCCGGGGCCGCGCCCGCCGGGGCCGGGCTGGGACGGAATGATCGGGGGTACCCGCCCGGGTGCTCCGGGCTCCGTTGACGGAGGGCGACGGCTGGCTTGAACCGGCATGCGTGCTCCAGCTCGGTGATCGGGGGCGGGACCACTTTACGGATTCCGCGCCGTTCTGGCGACCTTGTCTGCTGAATATTCCCGCAGATCTCCGTACTCGTGCCGATAGTGTGCCCGAACGGCCAAATGCAAGGGGCCGGTCGGCGGTTGGCTCGCCGCGAGGCAAACCTTGACCGCCGACCGGCCGAGTCGCGCGGTGTCAGTTGCCGTCGTTGCCGCTCTGCTGGTTGGCCGCCACCCACTCGGCCATCTTGTCCGCGATGATGGCCTGGTACATCGCCAGCGCCTTCTCCCGGTCGGAGAGCACCACCGACTGCCCGTCGACGTCCTGACCGCCAAGGTTGGGGCTGGTGATGAAGGTCAGATTGTCGCCGCGCAGGGTTCGGAACTGCAGGACCATGTCCGTCAGGGAGAATTCCTGGTCGACCTTGACCGCCTTGGTGACCGCCTTGAGGAAATCGTTCAGCTTCTTGGGGTTGGTCAATGTGCCGCCGCTGGCGGCCTTGTCCATCAGCGCCTTGAGAAACTCCTGCTGGTGACGCATGCGGGCGAAGTCGCCCGTCGGGAACTGCTTGCGCTGTCGTACCCAGTCCAGGGCCTCGGCGCCGTCCATGTGCTGCACGCCCTTGGTGAACTTCCGGTGCGGCTTGTGGATCGAGGTGATGGTCCGGTCCACCTTGAGGTCGACGCCGCCGAGCGCATCGGTGACCTCCTTGAACCCGCCGAAGTCGATCGCCACGACGTGGTCGATCCGGACGTCGGTGAAGCACTCCACGGTCCTGACCGCGAGCGGCAGGCCACCCCACGCGAAGTACGCGTTGATCTTGTTGCGTGAGCCGGAGTCGCAGGATGCCCCGGCGCTCTCCGGGATCGGCACGTACAGGTCACGCGGAATGGAGACCAGGTAGGCCTTCTTGTGGTCGGCCTGGATGTGCAGGAGCATCACCGTGTCCGCCCGCCACTCGCCGGCCCGGTCCATCTGGGCGTCCGGGTCCCGGGAGTCGCTGCCGACCAGCAGGATGTTGAGTGCGCCGTCGACCTTCTTGACCGGCCGGCCGCCGGTGATCTGCGAGAAGGGGTCGGTCCGGGCCAGATCGTCGTTGAGGTTACGGGCGTAGAACCAGGCACCCGCGCCGCCGAGTAACGCGAGCACCAGCACCGCCGCGCCGGCCACCAGGGCGATCCGCCCCCAACGCGGGCGCGGGCCACGGCGTCCGGGGTCGCCGCCGGGCCCGTGCGGACCACCGGGGCCGCCGGGGCCAATCGGTCCGCCCGGGCGCGGCCCCTCGTCGTACGACGGGGACCGCCGGGCGTCGGCGACGCGGGCGCGCCCGGCGGGGCCCCGACCGGGACCGGGGACCTGGGCACGGCCCGCGCTCCGACTCAGGTGCGGGAGCGGAAGGCCGGCAGGGATGGTCGCTGACATGCAACCGAGGGTAGGTCGGTTGGACCAGTCCCGTCCTCAGCCGGGCCGGGTGCCAGCATCCTGCCCGCCGAAATCAATACCCCAGCCGCCCGCGAAAGTGTTCAATCGTGCGTCGCAGGCCGTCTTCGGGCGTCACGGTGGGCTCGTATCCCAACAGTTCGCGGGCGAGCGTGAGGTCGGGGCGACGCATCTCCGGGTCATCCGCGGCCCGGGTGATATAGCTCACCTCGGACGTGCTGCCGGCCAGGGAGACGATCGTCTCGGCCAGTTGCCGCATCGACATCTCGTGCTCGGTGCCGCAGTTGATCGGGCCGGTCTCGGTCGAGTCGAGCAGCAGCAGGATGCCCCGCACCAGGTCGTCGACATAGCAGATCGAGCGGGTCTGCTCGCCGGTGCCGTGCACCGTGATCGGCTCGCCGCGCAGCGCCTGGGAGATGAAGGTCGGGATGGCCCGGCCGTCGTCCGGCCGCATCCGCGGGCCGTACGTGTTGAAGATCCGGACGATCGCGGTGTCGGTGCCCCGGCTGCGGTGGTAGGCCATGGTGGCCGCCTCCGAGAAGCGCTTCGCCTCGTCGTAGACGCTCCGGATGCCGATCGGGTTGACGTTGCCCCAGTACGTCTCGCGCTGCGGGTGTTCCTTCGGGTCGCCGTACGCCTCGGAGGTGGAGGCCATCAAGAACCGGGCGCCATCGGCGGTGGCCCGCTCCAGCAGGTGCAGGGTGGCGACCGAGCCCACCCGCAGGATCTCCACCGGCAGTTTCTCGAAGTCGGTGGGGCTGGCCGGGGAGGCCATGTGCAGGATCGCGTCGAACCGCTCGGCCATGGCCGGGTGGTCGGCCGGCAACCCCTCGGAGATGTCCGCCTCGACCAGCGTGAAGGCCGGCTCCGCCAGCAGGTGGGCGATGTTGTCCTTGGCGCCGGTCACGAAGTTGTCCAGCACGACGACCGCGCAGCCACGCTCGACGAGCCGGTCGACCAGGTGTGACGGCACGAATCCGGCACCGCCGGTGACGAGGACGCGGTGGCCAGATCCAAATCGGGGAGCAACCTTCATGCGGGACAGCCTAAAGGAGGGGCCCCCTGTTAACGCCTCGTGTAGAGCAGGGGGCCCCTCTTAACTCAGTGCGCGCCAGCGCCGGTGAGCGCGCGCACCTCCAGCTCGGCGTACTTCTCCTCGTCGTGCTCCTTGGACAGCAGGGTGCCGATCCAGCCGCAGAGGAAGCCGACCGGGATCGAGATGATGCCCGGGTTCGACAGCGGGAACCAGTGCCAGTCGTGCTCCGGGAACATGGCCGTCGGTGCCCCGGACACCACCGGCGAGAAGAAGACCAGCACCACGGCGGCGACTAGGCCGCCATAGATCGCCCAGACCGCGCCGGAGGTGTTGAACCGCTTCCAGAACAGGCTGAACAGGATCGCCGGCAGGTTGCCCGAGGCGGCCACCGCGAAGGCCAGCGCCACCAGGAAGGCCACGTTCAGGCTCTGCGCGAAGATCGACAGCACGATGGCGACCGCGCCGATCACCAGGGCGGAGATCCGGGCGACGTTCACCTCCTGCCGCTCCGACGCCTGGCCGCCCTTGACCACGTTGGCGTAGAAGTCGTGCGCCAGGCTCGACGACGAGGCCAGGGTCAACCCGGCGACCACCGCCAGGATGGTGGCGAAGGCGACCGCCGCGATGATCGCCAGCAGTGTCGCGCCGCCCAGGCTGCCACCGAAGAAGTCCTTGCCCAGTGCCTCGGCGAGCTGTGGCGCGGCGGTGTTGCCGGCCTTGTCCTGCGCGGTGATGGCCTTCCCGCCGACCAGCGCCGCCGCGCCGAAGCCCAGGGCGAGAGTGAGCAGGTAGAACAGCCCGATGATGCCGATCGCCCAGAGCACGCTCTTGCGGGCCGCCTTCGCCGTCGGCACGGTGTAGAAGCGGATCAGGATGTGCGGCAGGCCGGCCGTGCCGAGCACCAGGGCGATGCCGAGCGACAGCAGGTCCATCTTGCTGTAGAAGGTCTTCAGGGCATCGCCAGATGTCTCCACCCCGTATTTGAGGCCGGGTTCGAGGAAGGCGGCTCCCTTGCCGGAGGCGTGCGCCGCGTCGCCGAGCAGGGACGACAGGTTGAACTTGTATTTGGCGAGCACCAGCAGGGTCATCAGGATCGCGCCGCTCATCAGCAGGAACGCCTTGACGATCTGGACGTACGTGGTGCCCTTCATGCCGCCCACGGTGACGTAGATGATCATCAGGGTGCCGACCAGGAGGATGGTGGCCACCTTCGCGGTGTCCGCGTCCATGCCCAGGAACGTGGTGCCCGGCTTGATGCCGAGCAGCAGCGCGACCAGCGCGCCGGCGCCGACCATCTGGGCCAGCAGGTAGAAGATC
Source organism: Micromonospora sp. NPDC006766 (assembly GCF_040636055.1). NCBI lineage: Bacteria > Bacillati > Actinomycetota > Actinomycetes > Micromonosporales > Micromonosporaceae > Micromonospora > Micromonospora sp. NPDC006766. Next base: position 40,589 of record NZ_JBEYIX010000037.1, read on the forward strand.
GACACGGTGATCGTGGAGACCGCAGCCGCCGTCCGGACCGGGCGCTGGCGCATCCGGAACGCCAGCACGTCGGCCATCGTGTATCGGCCGGAGTTGCGGAGCAGTTCCGCGACGAGCAGCAGCGCCACCAGCCACGCGACCAGGAAGCCGATCGAGTAGAGGAAGCCGTCGTAGCCGTACAGGGCGATGATGCCGGCGATGCCGAGGAAGGACGCGGCCGACATGTAGTCACCGCCGATCGCCATGCCGTTCTGGAAGCCGGAGAAGGACCGGCCGCCGGCGTAGAAATCGGTGGCGGTCTTGGTCTGCCGGCTGGCCCAGACGGTGATGGCCAGCGTGATCGCCACGAAGATCAGGAAGAGGGTGATGGTGAGGTTGCGGGCGGTGTGGCTGCCCGCCTCAGCCGCGAGGATCGTGCTCATCGGTCACCTCCTCGAGCTCGGTGCGGATCCGGTCGGCGACCGGATCGATCCGCCGGTCGGCGAACCGTGAATAGAGCCAGGCGATGGCGAACGTCGAGACGAACTGGAGCAGGCCGAAGACCAGGGCGACGTTGATGTTCCCGAAGAGCTTCGCGCCCATGAAGCCCCGCGCGTACGCGGAGAGGATGACGTAGAGCGCGTACCACAGGAAGAACGCGACGGTCATCGGGAAGACGAAACCGCGCAGCGCGCGCCGTAACCCGGCGAACTCGTCCGACCGTTGTACGGCGAGGTACCGCTCCGCCGCCGATTCGGCCGGCGCGGACGCGGGTGTGTCCGTGGACATCTGTGGATCACCACCTTCGCAAGGCGTGGGGGAGTTTCGCGCACGGTAGAGAGCGCGTCTCCCGCCTGGGAAGGTGCAGATCGAGCCTGGTCACCCCCTGCGCCGAACGGTCACCCTCCTGCGCCGAGTGACCTAGGTCACCCGTTCACCGGTTGCCGCTTGACGGCTGGGTGTGCGGTCAGCCCAGCTCGCGATAGCGGCCCCGGTAGTGCAGCAGCGGGGCGGTCTCGTCGGCCAGGTCGACCGCCTCGATCGTGGCCTCGACCAGCAGGCCCCAGCCGTACTCCCGGGCGGCGTCGAGCCGACAGCCGGCCCACCCGCCCGCGTCCGGCGGCACCGGCCCGTACGGGGTGTCGGTCCACGAGCCGATGGCGAAGAGGCCGCCGGGCGACGGGAAGAGGCCAGCGAAGCGGTCGGCGAGTTGTCGGTGCGAGGGGCCCAGCGGCGCGACCGCGAACCGCCCCGCCTCCTCGACGGCCGCCCACAGATCCGACTCCGGATCGATCAGCCCGAGCAGCCGGTCCGGTTCCCCCTCGGCGACCAGGGTGGACGACACGGTCAGCCCGGCCGGTCCGGGAGCCGTCCACAGGGTCACCGGGGCGGCCAGCCGCCCGCGCAGCCGCCGTACCGGCGACCGTTGCCCGGCCGGCACGGCGAATGGGTCGGTGTGATGGATCTCCGCGCCCGGCTCATGATTCACGTGAAACATTGTGCCGCCCCGGGCCCGCGCCCAACCGAGGAAGCGCTCGTGCAGGCCGGTGGCGTGCCCGAGCTGCTCGGCGGCCTCGGTCATCAGTGCGCCCGGGTGGAACAGCAGCGCCGTCCGATCCTGCCGATACTCGACCAGCAGGGCGAGCCGCGCCGACTGGCACGCCAGTGCGCCCCCACACGCCCGGCACCGCCACGCCGGCCGCATCGCCAGATGCGCCCGCCTCACCGCCCCTTACCTCCCGCCCCGGAGCTCTCCTTCACCCCCGACGCCTGGCGCTCCCTGATCACCGCTTTCCGGACCAACCAACCGGGCTGACGGATCGTGCAGCGGCGCAAGCCCTTGAGGGACTCCCTGCCCGAGGCAGCAACTTCTGGGAAGTTGCTGCCTCCCCGCGATGGCAGGCAGCAACTTCCCCGAAGTTGTGCAGATCTTGGGACGTGGCCGGGAGGGCGATCTCACGAACGGGGGGACGATTGGGCCGCAGCCCGCCAGAGGGTGATCGCCACCCAGGCGCAGCCGATCCCTACGAGCACGCCGTGGGTGATCCGGACGGCCGGTGGCGTGAAGAACTGCGGGAGGAAGAGGGCGAAGCCGACCGCCAGCGGAAGGCCGCTGTAGCGCGGCAGGACCCCCGAGCGCCAGATCGCGACGGCGGCCAGCACGGTCCCGGCGGCCAGCGCGAGCAGGCCGAGCGCGAACGTGGTGACCGCGGCCGGCCCGAAGCGGACGGTCTCGGCCAGGTCGAGCAGGTCGATGGTCTGACCGTCGGCGACGCGGGTGGCGATGGCGTGCAGGCCGAAGTCTTCGGCGCCGTAGTAGGGCAGGGTGAGGCCCGCGCCGATCCAGGTGGTCACGGCGGCGGCGAGGGCGAGCTGGCTACCTCGACCGTGCCGCAGCGCTTCGGGGAGGGTGAGCAGGCCCAGCGGCAGAAGGATGAAGCCGATCATCGCGAACAGGTGGGAGGCGACCCACGCGGTTGAACTCATCGCCGCTGTCGCGCCGGCCATGGTGGTTTCGTCGGACCAGGGGCGGGTGGCCGGGTAGAGGATGAACAGCAGACCGGCGGCGGCGACGGCGAGCGCGCCGGCCCGGGTACGGGTCAAAGACATGGGGGTTCCTTCTCAGGGGTGGGGAAGGCTGGCGATGAACATCTGGACCAGCTGCTCGTAGGTGTCGTCCAGGCCTTCGGGCAGGCCGAAGCCGCCCGCAGCCTCAAGGGAGGTGAACCCGTGCATGATGGCGCGCAGACATCGAATAGCGTGTATTGCGGCGGAGTCGTCCAGGCGGTAGGCGCGCAGCACGGCGAGGAAGACCTGAAGCAGTTTGTATCCCGCCGCCTGCGTCGCCGGGTCGTGCAGCGGGTCGGCCGGCGTTGCCGCGTAGCGGTTGGGGTGCCGCAGCACGTAGGCACGGCTGGCCCGCATCAGGCTCGCCACGGCGTCGTCGCCACTGCGGCCGACGACGGCGAGGGTGAGCTGCTCGGCCATGTCCTCCATGACTCGTACGCCGACCAGGCTCCGCAGTTGCGCCAGGCTGGCGACGTGCTTGTACAGCGACGGTGTGGCGACCCCGGCGCGAGCCGCGACCGCCGCCAGCGTCAGTTGCTCGAGCCCCTGCTCGTCGATCACCGCAAGGGCCACTTCCACGACCCCGGCGGTGGACAGGCGCGCCCTAGGCACGGCGACCACTCACTGGCAGCAAGAACATTAGCATAGCCAAAAGGCTAACGCCATTAGCCTCGCTGAAGCAACCCGGATGTCCGGCCGGCTCAAGGCTGGCAGGCGGCTGACACCCGCAACCCCCGACCGGACACGGACGGGCGGGCCGCCCCCGCCCGGGGACGGCCCGCCGTGTCGACGCGGGTCAGGAAAAGTCGACCAGGAAGTAGTAACTCGTCGTGTCGGTCCATGCCCCGTCGGCCGTGCGTCCGCGCACCACCATCGTGTGCGAACCCGTCGAAGTCGGCGTGTAGCTAGAGGTCGCAACCCCGGCGGCGTTCGCCGCTGCCATCACCGGCTGGCCGTAATCGACCGTGTACTCGAACTCCACCACGCCGGGACTGCCCTGCGTGAAGGTGAACTCACCCGGCACACCCACGCCACCGGCCCACCGGTTGGACGGGTAGGTACTCGACGACACCAGCGGCGCCGTGCCGACCAGGAAGGGGTAGTCCGTCTGTGGCGTGTACTCGCCCGCCGCCGTTCGGCCCCGCACCGAGAAGACGCTCTCGCCGTTGCGATCCATGGTCACCGAGATGTCGGTCACCAGCGCGTCGGGGGTCTTCGGCACGCTCTGCCAGGCACCGCCGTTGAGCTGGTACTCGAAGGTGGTCACCTCGCTGACCTCGGTGTAGACCCCGAACCTGCCGATCGCGCCGATCCCGCCACGCGGGGTGTACCCGTCGTACGCACTACTCACGTTCACGCGCGGGTCGCGTACCCGGAAGTAGTACCGTCGCTCTTCGCTGATCCTGCCATCGGCCGATCGACTGATGACCGTCAACAGGGTGTACCCCGAGTGTGCCGGCGTGATCTCGATTGTTGCCTTACCGTCCGGTCCGGCGGCTGCAATCTGCTCTTCGCCGCTGTACTCCAGTACGTAGCGGTACTCCACTACATCGGAGCGGCCCGGATTGAAGGTGAACTTGCCGGGCTGGCCGGGCTGGCCGGCGGCATCGTTTTCGGGGTAGTCACTGGACACCACCACGGGTGCATCGCTGACCTCGAACGTGTAGATCCGCGAGGGCGAGAAGGACCCGTCCAGGAAACGCGTACGGACCGCCAGCGTGTTGCTGCCGGAGCGGTCCGGCGCCAGCGTCACCCGAGCCCAGCTGTATTCCGGGTCGGCGATCTGCTCGGGCCCGTCGTTGAGCCGGTAGAGGTAGACGTCGACGTCCGGCATCGCGGTGTCGAAGTCGAACTCGCCGGGGATGCCCACGCCGCCCCACGCGCCGTACTCGTAGTAGGTGCTGGAATAGACGATCGGCTTGTTGTCGACGACGTTGAACTGGTATTGCTCGATCTCGGAGACGGTGCCGTCGGCGCTGATGCTGCGCACGTTCAGCGTGTACCAGTTCGGCTCCGTCGGCGTCCAGCGCAGCACCGCGGTGCCGTCTGCTCCCGCCTCAATACGTTGCATTTCCTCATAGAGGAACGAATACTCGTACGCCACCACACCAGGCCGGCCGGGCCGGAAGGTGAAGCTGCCCGGGCGGTCGACCACGCCGTTGTGGTCCGGAAAGGCGAAGTCGGGCGACTCCACAGACGGGGTGTCCCGGACCCACACATTCTCGGTGTGCGCGCCGACGAGCGTGGTTCCGACGTAGCTGCGCACCTGCAGCTTGATCGAACCGGGCTGCGGGAACACCACCGAAACGTCCGCGGTCCCAGCGGCGGTCGCCGGGACCCTGACCTCGTCGCCGTCACCGACCTTGTAGCCGAACTCAGTGACTCCCTCGACGTTCGTGGAGATTGCCAACTGGCTGGGCAGGCCGACGCCACCCACCGTCACCCGCACCTGCGGCGCGGTGGACCGGACGTAGAACCGGTACTCGGTCACCGGGGAGGAATTCGAGGCGGCGTCCACGCTCCGCACGCTCAGGTACTCGACGAACGAGGTCGGCGTGTATTCGAGCGTGACGTCCGCGCCCGGCTTCGGCGCGGGGATGTAGTTGTACGTCTCGCCGAAGCGTCCCCAGTAGTAGCCGACCACGTCCGACGACCCGTTCGCCTTGAACGTGAACGTGCCCGGAACTCCCGAGCCGCCGTGCGCCTCGCCGTCATTCGGGTACGCCGTCGAGGTGACCACCGGTGCGGCCGGCGGTTCCGCGTCCACCTTCATGTAACACGGCTCGGCCCACGTGGAGTAGTCGTGGCCGTCGTACGCACGGGCGGTCCAGGCCACTACGGTGCCGTGCGGATACTGCGACATCTCCCAGCCGACCTTCGAGAGCGTGGATCCGTAGCTCGATCCGAACCGCTCGGAACGCTGGTCCTCATGGCCGACCGGCCAGGCGGCGAACTGTCCGTTGAAATTGAAATCGTTGCTGTCCGCGTCCGCGCCCCGGACCATCAGGGTGTAGTTGCGCGCCCCCACAGGCTGCGGGTTCTCCTTGGAACCGCAGGCCCACGACGGAAACTCAAGCCCGATCTGCGTCACCGTCGGCGCGTGGTTGGCCTCGCTGTGGATGACCGGGAACGGGCGGAGCTTTCGGCCGTGGGCGAGCTTCCCTTCGTAGCCGTGCGGCAACCGGATCTCGACGGTGAGGGTCTGCTCGTTCTGGCTCGCCAGCCTCTGCAACGCGGGCATGATGTCCCACACCAGATAACCGGGGCAGGCGGCGGCGCCGCCGGCTTGGACGGTGCCGAGCAGTTCACGTTGGCGCGGGGTCGACTCCCAGCTCGTGGTCGCCTTGATCGGATCAGTGCGCCAGAGCTCGACCGGCTGGGCCGCCGCGCAGTCGGCCGCGGATTGCTCCGCGATGACCAGGTCCGCCTTGTGGATGATCGCCCCACGGAAGCGGGAGACGTCGAAGGTGAAGTAGGACCGGGACTTGTGCTTCTGGCCGTCCGCACCCGTCCAGGAACCGATCGGCGCGTCGCCCGGGGGGTTGATGAACGACTTGTTTTTCTGCTGCGAGTCCGTGTAGGCCCAACCGGACTTGCTCACGTCCCGGTATTCGTAAGCCTGCGCTGGCTCGGCGCTGACGCTGACCAGACCTGCGGCAAGCATGATCCCGAGTGACGCCGCCAGCAATCTTCGTGCGCCCATGACCCAATGCACCTCCCCCGTAGGCGACGGCCTCTTTGCCATCGAGGTGCTTGATCATATCGATGCGAGGGGGGTCCCGCGCCTCCAATTTCGCGTCGGCTCTGGCCGCCGCACCGACGTCAGCGGCGCGGCGTGACCGCCGCGAGCAGTTCCGGCTGCCGGCGGTCCAACGCGTCCCCGGACAGGTACGCGCCGAGCAGCGCGGCGCCCAGCCCGTACGCCAGGCCGACCGGCAGGGCCAGCCAGAGCCAGGCCTCCCCGAGCAGCGCCGCGGCGACCACCATGGGCACCGCCGCGACCGCCGAGGCGATCATGGACAGCAGGGTGAACAGGCTCTTCGCCACCCCGGCGCCGGTGTTCATGGCGAAGGGGTTGCTCGTCTCGGGCAGCGCGTACGCGCCGAGCACCGAGACGAATCCGTTGATCGCCAGCCCGGCGCCGTACGCGGCGAACAGCGCGCCGGCCATCGCCCCCAGCCACCCGGGATGCCCCAGCACGGTGGCCACGATGATCGCGACCACGCCGAGCATCGGCACCACGTAGATCGAGAATGCGGCCATCCGGGCGCGCAGCTCCAGCCGCCCCGGCACGCCGGCCACCACGTTGGCCGCGTACGCGCTGCCGTCGAAGCCGAACTGGTTGGCCAGGGTGACCGAGGCGAGCACCCCGACAAAGACCATCGAGAGGCTGACCAGCACCGACGACTGCTCACCGGTGACGGAGAAGCCCTCCTCGGCGCTGATGGCGAAGCCGGCGCCACCGAGGTTGACCATCACCGGCACGAAGATGCCGACCACCGCGATGGTGATCAGGTTGGCTCGCCGGCGGGCGTCCCGCCACCAGTAGCGGCACTCCCGGGCCACCAGCGCGCCGAACCGGTCCCGCCGCGCCCAGCCGACCACCCGCGGGAACAGTTGAGCGACCGCCCCGCCGACCGTGCCGCGCTGCTTGCGAGCCGGGCCCGCGCTGGCCGCACCCACCATCGCCGACTCCAGCGAGCGCGACCACCAGTACAACAACGAGCCAACGGTCAGCACGGTGATCAGCAGCTTGACGGCGGCGGCCCAGGCCCGCCCCTCGGCCACGTCGATCCCGGCGGTCCATGGCGCCCCGAACGGGGTCCAGCCGACCACGCGGGCCGCGCCGGTCAGCCGGTCCCAGTCGGCCCGGTTGACGGCGGCGATCACCATGATCTGCAACGGCCCGAGCAGTGCGGCGAGCACCGCGAGCAGGACGGCGGCCAGGTCGCGTACCCGGCGGGAGCGGAGCATGGTGGCGAAGGCGCTGGTCACCGCGCGGGCGGCGGCGACGCAGAGCAACACCCCGGCGACCGCCCCGACGGCGGCGACCAGCGCGGCCGCCCAGCCGCCCAGCGCGCCGGCGGTGACCACCAGCCCGGCGACCGCGATCAGTGTCGCCAACACCGGGACGCTGACCAGGGCGGCGGCGTACAGGCCGGTGACCAGGGTGCGGCGGGAGAGCGGCAGCAGCGCGAACCGGGCCGGGTCGAGGGTCTCGTCCACGCCGAAGAAGACCAGCGGCAGCAGCAGCCAGCCCAGCACCAGCAGGCCCCCGCCGAAGGCCGCGACCATGAGTGCGTACCGGGGCTCGTCGGTCAGGCCGGGCGCGGCCAGGGCGAAGAATCCGCCGGTGGCGGCCCAGAGCCCGACCACGACGCCGACAATGAAGAGCGCGATCCGCCACGCCTGGCCGCGAAAGTTGTTGCCGAGCACCCGCAGCTTGAGCCGGACGAAGTGCCGGGCGGAAACCCGCCGGGCCGGCCGCTCGGGCGCGGTCACCGGGACAGCCACGACAGCTCCTGACCGGTCGCGGTCCGCCCGCCGACCACCTCGACGAAGACCTCCTCCAGGGAGCGGGCGCCGCGTACCTCGTCGAGCGTGCCGACCCGCTTGATCCGCCCGTCGGCGAGGATCGCCACGTGCGAGCAGAGCCGCTCGACCACCTCCATGACATGGCTGGAGAAGACGACCGTGCCGCCGCCGACGACGTAGCGGTGCAGGATGTCGCGGATCAGCGCCGCCGAGACCGGGTCGACCGCCTCGAACGGCTCGTCGAGCACCAGCAGCCGGGGGCCGTGCAACAGCGCACAGGCCAGGCCGATCTTCTTCTTCATGCCCGCCGAGTAGTCGACCACGAGAGTGCGGCCCGCGTCGGTCAGCGCCAGCACGTCCAGCAGCTCCGCCGCGCGCTGGTCGACCACGGCCGGGTCCATGCCGCGCAGCAGACCGTGGTACGCCAGCAGCTCCGCGCCGTTGAGCCGGTCGAAAAGCCGCACCCCGTCCGGCATCACGCCGAGCAGGCTCTTGGCGTGCACCGGGTCGGCCCAGACGTCGTACCCGAGCACCCGGGCCTGGCCGGCGTCGGGCCGCAGCAGGCCGACGGCCATGGAGAGGGTGGTGGTCTTGCCGGCCCCGTTCGGGCCGAGCAACCCGTAGAACGACCCGGTCGGCACGTCCAGGTCGACCCCGGCGACAGCGATCTTGGTGTCGAACCGCTTGGCCAGGCCACGGAGAGACAGCGCGGGATGCTCATGGGTCATGGCCCGACCGTATCTCGCCGACGCGACGGCCTTACAAGCGGAGCGTTTCGGGGGCGTGCAGGCGGAGCATCGTGGTGCCGACGTCGCGGGGCAGGCGACGTCGGGTGGCTATCGAGACCGCCACCATCACGCCGAACGCCAGCGGCACCGTCCACGCGGCCGGCTGGGCGGTCAACGTGGCCGGCCAGCCGGACAGCGGCGGGCCCAGCACCGTGACCAGCACTGCGGTGACTGCGGCGCCGCCGCCGACCAGCACCCCGGCGGCGGCGCCCAGGTCGGTCAGCCCGCGCCACCAGATGCCCAGCACCAGCAGCGGGCAGAAACTCGACGCGGCCACCGCGAAGGCGAGCCCGACCACCTCGGAGACGTCCAGCCCGGAAACGTTCAGCGCGAGCACCGCCGGCACCCCGCCGGCGATCACCGTGGCCAGTTGGAAACCGCGTACCGAGCCACGGCCCAACACGTCCGTGGAGATCACGCCGGCCACGCTGGTGAGCAGCCCGGAGGAGGTGGAGAGGAACGCGGCGAACGCCCCGGCGGCGACCAGCGCGGCGAGCAGCCGCGCGGCCGTGCCGCCGCCGAGCGCCGCCTCGGGCAGCAGCACCACCACGGCGTCGGTGTGGCCGGTGACCAGCAGTTGCGGGGTGTAGATCCGGCCCAGCACGCCGTAGATGGTGGGCAGCAGATAGAAGAGACCGACCAGGGCGAGCACCACCAGCGTGGTGCGCCGGGCGGCGGCGCCGTCGGGGTTGGTGTAGAAGCGCACCAGCACGTGCGGCAGGCCCATGGTGCCGAGGAAGGTGGCCAGGATCAGGGAGTACGTGCCGAACAACCCTCGGTCGTCCTTCCCGGCGGTGGCCGGCAGCAGCCAGTCCGTCGCGTCGATGGCCGTGCCGGAGACCTCCGGCACCGGGTCGCCTGCGGCGAAGTCGAGACGGTCGCCGGGGCGTACCTGCCGGACGTCGCCGTCGGGGAAGGTGAGGGTCGCGCGGTGCTCGACCACGACGGTGGTCGCGGTCCGGAACGCCGGCCCGTCGGGCGGGGTCACCGCCGGGCGGGCGTCGGCCTGCCACTGCAACGCCAGAAAGATCGCGGGTACGGCCAGCGCGGTCAACTTCAACCAGTATTGGAACGCCTGGACGAAGGTGATGGCCCGCATCCCGCCCAGCGCCACGTTCGCGGTCACCACCACGGCGACCAGCAGCGCACCCACCGGGTACGCCGAGCCGGCCACCGTCGACAGGGTCAGCCCCGCCCCCTGCAGCTGCGGCACCAGATAGAGCCAGCCGATGAAGATCACGAAGAGGGTGGCCAGTTTCCGCAGCCGGCGCGAGCCGAGCCGCACCTCGCAGAAGTCCGGCAGGGTGAACGCCCCGGAGCGGCGCAGCGGGGCGGCCACGAAGAGCAGCAGCGCCAGATAGCCGGCGGCGAAACCGACCGGATACCAGAGCACGTCCACGCCGTACTTGAGGATCAGCCCGGCCACGCCCAGGAAGCTCGCCGCCGACAGATATTCCCCGCCGATCGCTGCGGCGTTCCAGGTCGGGCTGACCGCCCGGGAGGCGACCAGGAAATCGGAGGTGGTCCGGGCCAGTCGCAGCCCGTAGAAGCCGATCCCGACGGTGACCAGGGTGACCGCCACGATCGCCGGGACGACGAACCCGTTGCCCACCTCAGCGCTCCGGTCGCTGGACCAGGTCGGTGAAGTCCTGCTCGTTCCGTTCCGCCAGCCGCACGTACGCCCAGCCGACCGCGATCAGGAACGGGAAGGCGGCCACCCCGAGCAGCAGCCAGGGCAGGTTGACGCCGAGCACCGTGGTGCGCCCGAGCGCGGGTGCGATGGCGAAGAGCCAGGGCAGGCCGCCCAACCCGACCAGCACCAGCAGGCTCAGCCGCAGCGCCAGTGCAAGCTGGGCGCGTACCAGCCCGCGGACCAGGGCCTCGCCGACCCGGGTCTGCTGGGTCAACTCGGACCGGGTGCGGTCCGCCCGGCTGCCCGAGCGGGACACCTCGGCCAGCACAATCCGGGCCCGCCGGCGCGGCTGTGCGGCACGCGGGGCCGGCTCGGCCACGCGCGGGGCCGGCGCCGGAGCGGCAGCTGGCCGCCCCGGAGCGCCCCGCTCGTCCGTTCCGGTCATCTCCGGCAGTCTCGCCTGATCAACGCAAATGTCAAGTGGTGTCGGTTGCCGACCGCCGGGGCCCCGGCCTGTGGGCAACCTGTGGAAAACGCCTCACTCCTGTGGATAACCCGGTGGATGCGCGCACGGTTGTCGTTACGGCATTTGCCCCCGGACCGGCGTTACTGGGCGGTTCCAGTCCTGTTTCGCGGCCCGGACCAGTTTGTCCTTCAGCTCCCGGGTGTGCCGGCGGCTCACCGGTAGCTCCGTGCCGTCGACCACCACCACGTAGCCGGAGTTGACCAGGCGCAGCTCGGCGATCAGCCGCAACTGCACCAGGTACGACCGGTGGATCCGCACGAAACCCGCGTCCGCCCACCGCTCGGCGAGGGTGGCCAGCGGAACCCGGACCAGGTGTGACGCGTCCGCGGTGTGCAGCCGGGCGTAATCGCCCTGGGCCTCCACCCAGCGCACCGCCGAGCGGGGCAGCAGCCGGGTAGTGCCGGCCAGCTCGATCGGGATCGTCGGGTCCTCGTCGGCGCGGGCCAGGGCCGCCGGGTGCGAGGGCACCACCCGGGCGCCGATCACCCGGCGCAGCGACTCGGCCAGCCGCTCGGCGCGTACCGGCTTGCGCACGTAGTCGGTCGCGCCCAGGTCGAAGGCGTCGGCCGCGCCGTCGTCGTAGGCGGTGACGAAGACGATCGCCGGCGGCCGGGCGAACCGTCGCAGCACCCGGGCCAGCTCCATGCCGTCCAGCCCGGGCATCCGGATGTCGAGGAAGACCACGTCCACGTCGCCGTCGCGGAGCACCCGCAGCGCCTCGGTCGCGTCGCCCGCCGTGTGCAGCCGGGCCACCCGGGGGTCGGCCCGCAGGTGGTACGCCAGCTCGTCCAGCGCCGGCGGCTCGTCGTCCACCGCCAGCACCCGAAGGAAAGCGGATGCGGTCACTGTGCTGGCCCCGTTCGCTCGCTGCGCTCGCTCACGAGCCCGCCCGTACGCCCGGGTGGAACTTCGGCACCCGCATGCTCACCTTCGTACCCGAACCCAGGCCGGTCTCGACGACCAGGCCGAACCGGTCCCCGAAGGCCGACCGGAGCCGCTCGTCGACGTTCGAGAGGCCGACGTGCTGGCCCGGGTCGACGGTCGGGTCGCTGCCGGCCAGCTCGGCGATGCCGGTGGCCAGCGTCGTCGGATCCATTCCCACTCCGTCGTCCTCCACCGTGATGTGGCACTCCGCGCCCGCGTCCCGGGCCTCGATGCTCACCATGCCGGTGCCCGGCTTGCGGGACAACCCGTGCCGGACCGCGTTCTCCACCAGCGGCTGGAGGCAGAGGAACGGCAGGGTCACCGGCAGCACCTCGGGGGCGATCTGCAGCCGTACCTGGAGCCGCTCGCCGAACCGGGCCCGTTCGATGGTCAGGTACCGGTCGATCGAGCGCAGCTCCTCGGCGAGGGTGGTGAACTCGCCGTGCGCCCGGAACGAGTAGCGGGTGAACTCGGCGAACTCCAGGATCAGCTCCCGGGCCCGCTCCGGGTCGGTCCGGACGAACGAACCGATCGCGGTTAGCGCGTTGTAGATGAAGTGCGGGCTGATCTGGGCGCGCAGGGCGCGTACCTCGGCCCGGGCCAGGCGCTCCCGGGACGAGTCCAGCTCGGCCAGGGCGAGCTGGTCGCCGGCCCAGTGCGCGGTCTCCAGGGTCGCCTGCACCAGCCCGGGGGCCGGCTGCTCGTCGGCGATCGCCACCAGCGCCCCGACCACCCGGCCGTCCGCGCTCAGCGGTGCCAGCACGGCACCTCGGACCGGGCAGTCCACCAGGTCGCAGCGCAGTTCCGAATCGCGCAGCACCGTCGACCGGCCGGAGCCGACCACCCGCCGGGCCGCCGCGAGCAACTGGTCACCGTGGTGTGCGCCGCGCCCGTCGAGGGCGAGCAGGGCCTCCCGGTCGGTCAGGGCCAGGCCGGCTGCGCCGACCAGGGCCCGCAGATGGCGTACGGCCTTCGCCGCACCCGCGGGGTCCAGCCCGGCCCGCAGCGGCTCGGCCGCCAACCCGGCGGTGTGCAGCACCTCGTACGTGGCCCGCTGGGTGGCCGTGGCGATGCCCCGTCGTCCGCGCAGCCGCAGGACCGCCCAGAGCGCCGCGGCGAGCGCGGTGACGAGCGACACGACGCCGAAGACGGCGGAGAGGTTGCCACTCACGGAGCGATCCTGACCCCACTATGAGTGGACCGGCCGAAGCGGATCAGCCCACAGGTCGATAAACCAGCGATCAGCGTGCCGCGCTGCTGGGAGATCGCCACACTCGATTCCCGCCTCCGTGCGGATGACGATGTACCAGTGGTCACCCCGTTGCTCGGCAACGGCGGCGGGTTCGGCCGAGCACCTAGCCGCTGCCAGTGTTCTACCGACCGGGTCCTTACCCGGATCGCCCTTGATCAACAATCTGGCGTGCTCGACGTCATTGTCGGCGACCGCCCTGTGGAAGTCCTTCGCGAGCTGTTGCGGTGATTCCGCCCCCGGCTCCGGTGTCAGGGCAACCTTCACCGTGATGAACGCGATCCAGGCGAGGACGGAAGCTGCGGCGCCAGTCGCCAGCCACTTGCCGTTTGCTTTCAACATGAGCCCCTGCCACCCCGGTGGTGCGGTGTCGTTAGTACGCGCCCTTGCGGGCGAGCACCACCCCGACGGTCCGCCACAGGATGCTCAGGTCGTAGGCCAGCGACCAGTTGTCGACGTAGTAGAGGTCGAGCCGGACCGCCTCGTCCCAGGACAGGTCGGAGCGGCCGGAGACCTGCCAGAGCCCGGTGATGCCCGGCCGGACCAGCAGCCGGCGGCGGACGTCGCCGAGGAAGTCGCCGTCGTCGGCGGGCAGCGGACGCGGCCCGACCAGCGACATCTCGCCCCAGAGCACGTTGATCAGCTGGGGCAGCTCGTCGAGGGAGGTGGCGCGCAGGAACCGGCCCACCGGGAACACCCGCGGGTCTTCCTTGATCTTGAACAGCATGCCGTCGGTCTCGTTCTGGTCGACCAGGCCGGCCAGTCGCTCCTCGGCGTCGACGTACATGGTGCGGAACTTCCAGACCTGGAAGGTCTGCCCCTCGTGCCCGATCCGACGCTGCCGGAAGAAGACCGGCCCGGGGTCGGAGATCCGGATGGCGATCGCGATCGCCAGGAAGAGCGGGATCAGCAGCATCAGGCCCAGCCCGGCGGCCACCCGGTCCATCAGGTTCTTGACCAGCAGCGCCGGGCCCGACAGGGTCGGCTCCTCGACGTGCAGCAGGGGCAGGCCCTCGATCGGGCGGATGTGCACCCGGGGGCCGGCGATGTCGGTGAGCTGGGGTGCGACCACCAGGTCGACACCGGAGCCCTCCAGCTGCCAGGCCAGCCGGCGCAGCTCGCCCGGCTCAGCGCTGGCCGAGCCGCACACCGCGATGGTGTCCCCGCCGACCTCCCGCACCAGGGCGAGCACGTCCCGGCCGGCGTAGACCGGCACCGGGGTCTCCATGCCGCGCGCGGCGGCGTACCCGTCGGTGAGATGGATGGCGACCGGCACCAGGCCGGCACCGGGGTTGCGAGTGACCGCGGTGTAGACCTCCAGGCACTCCGGCAGGGTGCCGACCAGCACCATCCGGTGCCCCGCCTGCCCGGCCCGGCGTCTGACCGTGTGCAGCGCGAGCCGGGCCACCAACCGCCCCAGCAGGATCAGGACCAGCGCCCCAAGCAGGGCAAAACCCACCGACCAGCGGGAGAGGCCGGTCTTGGTGGCGAAGGCGATGAACGAGACGGTCGCGGCGACGGCGATTCCGCCGCGGGTCACCCGCTTGAACTCGTCCGGGCCGAGCCCGAGGTACCGCCGGTCGTAGGCGCGGTTGCCCCAGAGGATGATCAGCCAGCCGAGCGGCAGCAGCAGGAAGGCCACCGTGTAGAACCAGGTGGCGTTGCCGAAGCCGGCCCGGGCCTGGCCGAAGGCGTCTTGGGCGATCCAGTCGGCCAGCACCACGGCGGCGAAATCGAGCAGGAGCAAGAAGGCGATGTAGGGGCGGTGCCAGCGGGACACCCGGCGGCGGGCACGAGCCCATGCCGACCGCGGCACGCCGTTGTGCGACGGCGGAGTCGGCGGCTGGATCTCGAAGCTGTCGACGTGCCGCACGCTTTCGCTCCGGCCTGTGTTGGTTACCGGGCGCTGGAGGCTTGTCGTCACCTCAACCCATGTCCTCCCGCATGACCCGCGCCCTCACTCGCCGTGAGGACCCGCGTCGCCCACCGTCCCAGTCTCCCACGCGGGCCCGGTCAGAACGGGCCACCGGGAAGGAAGCCGCTCACTGGATCACGCGGGGATCTGGCCGGCTCCATATCGGTTGTGAAGCCGGGGACCGGGCCACTATACCGATGGATTGCGGCCCGGGTAGAGACGCGAGTGGGACCTTTGACGATCCCTGGTCCATTCCGCTCAGTAATCGCCGGGTGCGATTACTCACCGTACGAGGCGAGACAACCGTCGGTCAGCCAGCGGCTTGCCGCCGGTCTGACAGGTGGGGCAGTACTGGAGGCTGGAGTCGGCGAACGACACCTCCCGCACCGTGTCCCCGCAGACCGGACACGGCAGCCCGGTCCGGGCGTGCACCTTGAGGCCGGAGCGCTTCTCGCCCTTCAGCTCGGCGGCCCGCTGCCCCAGCGAGCGGCGCACCGCGTCGCCGAGCACCGCCCGGGTCGCGCCGTGCAGCGCGGCGAGCTGGTCGTCGGTGAGCCGGTCGGTGATCGCGAACGGGGACAGCCGCGCCGCGTGCAAGATCTCGTCCGAGTACGCGTTGCCGACCCCGGCCAGCACCGCCTGGTCGGTCAGCACCCCCTTGACCTGCCCCCGCCGGCTGCGCATCCGTTCGGCGAAGGTGGCCAGGTCGGCGTCGAGCGCGTCCGGGCCGAGCTTCTGCACCCCGGGCACCTGCGCCGGATCGGTCACCAGGTAGGCGGCCAGCTTCTTCTGCGTGCCCGCCTCGGTCAGGTCGAAGCCGGAGCCGTCGTCGAGGCGTACCCGAAGCGCGACCGGGCCCTTGCCGGGGCGCAGCGGGACGGTCGACGGGAACGCCTCCCGGTAGTGCAGCCACCCGGCCCGGGCCAGGTGGATCACCAGGTGCAGCCCGGCCTCGAAGCGGACGTCCAGGAACTTTCCGCGCCGGCCCGCGCCGACCACCGCCCGACCCGACACCGCGCTCGGCGGCGGGTCGTACGTCTTCAGGGCGCTGATCGCGGCGACCTCGACGCGCTCGACGCAGCGGCCCACCGCCCGCTCGCGCAGGTAGCCGGCGAGCGCTTCCACCTCCGGTAGTTCGGGCACGTCACAACGGTAGCCTTCTTTCCCGTGAGAATCGTGGTGGCGCACAACCGGTATCGGGAAGCCCAGCCCTCCGGCGAGAACACCATCGTCGACGCGGAGATCGCCCAGCTCACCGCGGCCGGGGTGGAGGTGCTGCCGTTCATCCGCAGCTCCGACGAGATCCCGTCGATGTCCAAGCCCGCCAAGGCGCTGCTGCCGATCTCACCGATCTGGGCGCCGAAGGCCCAGCACGACCTGGACCGCCTGCTCGTCGAGCACCGCCCCGACGTGCTGCACCTGCACAACCCGTACCCCCTGCTGTCGCCCTGGGTGGTGCGGACCGCGCACAAGCGCGGCGTGCCGGTGGTGCAGACGGTGCACAACTACCGGCAGGTCTGCTCCTCCGGTCTCTACTTCCGCGACGGCGTGATCTGTCAGGACTGCCGAGGCCGGGCGCTGGGCGTGCCGGCGATCGTGCACCGTTGCTACCGGGGCTCCCGGGTGCAGAGCGCGCTGATGGCGACCACGCTCGCCGTGCACCGGCCGACGTGGCGGTCGGTGGACCGGTTCATCGCGCTCACCACGGCCGTCGCCGACCACCTGCGCGACTACGGCATCCCGGACGAGCGGATCGTGGTCAAGCCCAACGCGATTCCCGACCCGGGTACGCCGGCCCCGCTGGGCGAGGGTTTCCTCTTCCTCGGCCGCCTCAGTCCCGAGAAGGGGCTGGACCTGCTGCTGGAGGCGTGGCGGCGGCACCCGGACGGCGCGCTCGGCCCGTTGCGGATCGCCGGTGACGGTGAGCTGCGCCCGCTGGTCGAGGCGGCCGCAGCCGAGCGGGCCGACCTCACCTTCCTCGGCCCGCTCGACCGGGCCGGGGTGCGTGCCGCCCTGGCCGACAGCGCCGTGGTGCTGGCGACGTCGACCTGGCACGACGTGCTGCCGACCGTGATCATCGAGGCGCTGGCCAGCGGCCGGCCGGTGCTCGGCACCGCGCTCGGCGGCATCCCGTACCTGGTCGGCGCGGACACTTCGCGCGAGCCCGCCGGTACCGGTCCGGCCGAGGCGGCCTCGGCGTTCGCTGCGCCGGGGCCGGCCGGGACGGTGCCGGAGCCCGCCGGATCCGGGTCGGCTCGGGTGGCGTCGGCACCCATTGACGCCGGCCGGCCGGCAATACCGGCCGGCATCGAGTCGGGGGAGGCGGGCTGGGTGGTCGCCCCGGATCCGGCCGCGCTGGCCGCCGCCCTGCCCGTGGCCCGGGCCGGTGCGGCGGCGCTCGCCCCGGCCGCCCGAGCCCGCTACGAGCGCACCTTCCACCCCGACGTGGTCACCAAACGCCTCATCAACACCTACACCACCACCCCCCCACCCCCCACCACCCCCCACTAACCCCGCCCCCGCCCCCCGCCCCCGCCCCCGCCCCCGCCCCCCTC
>NZ_JBEYIX010000038.1:0-51342 GCF_040636055.1 Micromonospora sp. NPDC006766
GTCGAACCGCTACCGCTTGCAAGGAGGGGCCCCGTGTTAACACACGTGTGTTAACAAGGGGCCCCTCCTTCCCGCTCAGCGGGGCGTGAGGGTGGGGTGCACGCGGACCACCACGGCGGTGGCGTTGTCGTCGCCGCCCTCGTCCAGCGTGGCGGAGAGCAGGGCGCCGACGGTCCGCGCCGGTTCCCGCCGCGCGGCCAGCAGGTCCCGTAGCCGGTGATAGCCGAGCTGGTCGCTGACCCCGTCGGTGCAGAGCAGCCAGGTGTCGCCGCTGCGCAGCGGCACGGCCAGCACGTCCGGCTCGGGCTCGTCCGGATGGCCGACATAGCGCAGCAGCTGATAGCGGGCCCGGGCCGCCTCCGGTGAGGTCGCCGGCCACCAACCGTGCAGCACCCCGAGCCAGGCCATGGTGTGGTCGACCGTCATCAGCTCCAGCAGCCCGTCGCGTAGCCGGTAGGCCCGCGCGTCGCCGAGCTGGACCAGCCAGCCCTGCCCGCCGTCCGGGTCGGCGACCAGGGCGGTCAGCGTGCAGCCGGTCAGCCCGGCCAGGTTCGCCCCGGCCTGGCGTACCCGTTGCTGGGTCTGGGCGGTGGCGGCGTGCAGCTGCTGCGCGCCGACGGTCGGCCAGCCGGCGCGGACCTCCGCCACGAAGGTGCGTACCGCGGTGGCGCCGGCGACCCGGCTGCCCTCTCCGTCGCCCATGCCGTCGACGACCACGACGAGCGGCAGCTCCGCGTCGACGTGCAGCACGTCGAAGTTCTCCGAATAGTGGTGCCCGACCACGCTGCCGCCGGCGATCTCCAGGGTGAGCCGCCCGACGACCAGCCGGTGGGCAGGGTCGACGGGTTGGTCCGGCGAGCGGCGGCGGAACACCAGCGGACGGTAGCACCGGCCGGGGTACACGAGCGGCGGGTCGCCGCCGTGTCGGGCGGCCACGACAAAGGTTGCCAACATGGGTTGACACGAGCTGGTGCTCGCCGAGGCCGGCGCTGACCTCGACGACCTGCGCCGCCGGGTGGAGGCGGCGCTGCCTACGGTGGCCTGACGCCCGGCCAATCGCTGGTGGCGCCGCCCCGCTCCGGCCCGCGTACGCTTCCCGGCGGCACCGGCCTTGAAACCTGTTTGCGGTCCATGCGACATCGGCCGCCGTCGAGTCGCAGACTCCTCGCGGTTGCCGCACACTCGCTCTCGTGGACGGTGGAGACGACAAGCGCCCGGCGGCCCCGGCCAATCCGGCGCCGCGCACCGCCGTGGTGGTCAACCCGGTGAAGGTCGCCGACCTCGACGGGTTCCGCCGGACGGTCGACGACGCGCTCGCCGCGGCCGGCTGGCCGGAGCCGACCTGGTACGAGACGACGGTCGAGGACCCCGGCCACGGCCAGGCGCGCGAGGCGGTGCGGGCCGGCGCCGAGATCGTCTTTGCCTGCGGCGGCGACGGCACGGTGCGGGCCTGCGTCACCGCGCTCGCCGGCACCGACGTGTTGCTCGCCGTGCTGCCCCAGGGCACCGGGAACCTGCTCGCCGCCAACCTCGGCCTCGACGCGGACCCGGCCGCCGGGCTGGCGGTCGCCGTCGAGCGCGGGATGCGACGGCTCGACGTCGGCGTCGTGGACGACCGGTGCTTCGCGGTCATGGCCGGGATGGGTTTCGACGCGCAGCTGCTCGACGCCACGGCCGAACGGGCCAAGAAGCACCTCGGCTGGCCGGCGTACGTGGTGGGGGCCGTGCGGCACCTGCGGGACCGGCCGATGCGGGTCACCATCCGCATCGACGGCGGGCCGCCGCTGCGCCGGCGGGCGCGCACGGTCCTGGTCGCCAACGTCGGGCGGCTCCAGGGCGGCGTACGCCTGCTCGCCGACGCGGAGCCGGACGATGGCTGGCTCGACGTGGCCGTGCTCAACCCGCGTACGCTCGGCCACTGGCTGGCGATGGCGTGGGCGCTGCTGCGCCGGCGCGGCGCGGTGCCCCGGATGGAGCTGTTCCGGGCCCGCAGGGTCGAGATCGTCAGCGACCGGGCCCAGCCACGGGAGCTCGACGGGGACCTGATCGAGCCGGGCCGGTCGCTGACCGCCGAGATCCGGCCTGGGGCGCTGTGGTTGTGCGTACCGCGGCCGGAGCGCAACCCCGACCTGTCGGTGGACGCCGCCGCGGCGGCCGAGCGCGGCGGACGCCTGGTCGAGGAGGCCCGCCGTGAGTAGCACCAAACTGGTCCCCGAGACCCGGCTCATGTCGGCCGACGAGCTCTGCGCCGAGGATGCCTGGCGTACCCTGCGCCGCCACGGCGGCTGGTGCCTGCTGCGGGACGCCTTCGTCCGGTTCCGCTACGGCGACGGCTTCAGCCACTCCCGGGCGTTGGCGTTGCAGCTCTGTCTGGCGGTGGTGCCGTTCCTGATCGCGCTCACCGGCCTGATCTCCCACCTGGGCGCCGACGCGGGCGGCGAGGTGGTCGCCGACACCGTGCTCGCGCTCACCCCCGGCCAGAGCGAGTCCGTGGTGCGGCAACTGCTCGCCGACGGGAAGCACACCGAACACCTCGGCGAGCTGGCACTGTTCCTCGGCCTGCTGACCGGGCTGGTCGCGCTCTCCACCGCCATGGCCCAGATTGAGCGGGGCGCGAACCGCATCTACGGCGTCGAGCGGGACCGGCCCGCCCTGGCCAAGTACGTCCGCGCCGCCGTGCTCGCGGTGACCGCGGGCGTGCCCGCGCTGACCGGGTTCCTGATCCTGGTCGGTGGCCGGGCGCTGGGCGACTCGGTGCAGCGGCACTACGCGTGGGGTGGCTTCGCCAACGCCGCCTGGGATGTGGTCCGCTGGCCGCTCAGCCTCGGGCTGACCGTGCTGGCCGTGGCGGTGTTGTTCCGGCACGCCCCCCGGCGTAGCCAGCCCGGGCTGTCGTGGCTGTTCTTCGGCGCCGGGATCGCCACCGCGCTCTGGTGGCTGGCGAGTCTGCTGCTCGCCGCGTACGTCAAGTACAGCGGCGGGTTCGGGCAGACGTACGGCGCACTGACCGGCATGATGGCCCTGCTGCTCTGGGCCAACCTGACCGGGGTGGCGCTCTTCGGCGGGCTGGCATTCGCCGCCCAACTGGAGGCGATGCGGATCGGCGTGGCCGAACCCGCCCAGCCCGACCTCTGGGAGTCGGAGGCCGAGCGCGCGGAGGCCCGCGACGCAGCGGGATGACCCCCACGTGTACGCGAACCGCGAATCGGGTACAGCGCGCCTCGCGGCAGACAAGGGAGGTACGGGGTGACAGCGGTCAAGGAAGCCATGCGACGACCCCTCGGGCAATTCGCCCGGCGCAGCGTGGCGGGGCTGGCGGCCGTTACCGGAGCGGGCGTCGCGTTCGGCATGCTGCTCATGCTCGTCCGGCTGCACTGGGGGCCGCTCTACCACGCCGACCACGAGGCGGCAGAGTGGTTCAACAAGCTGGTGGCCCCGCACCACGCCCTGGTCACCGTGCTCCGGGCGATCACCGACCTGGGCGGGCGGCCGGTGCTGATCTGGCTGGTCACCATCGCGGTGGTCGGGCTGCTCATCCGCCGCCAGCCCCGGCTCGCGGCCTATCTGATCATCACCGGGGTCGGCGGGGGGATCCTCGACCCCACCCTGAAGGCGCTGGTCGGACGGCTCCGCCCGGTCGTCGACGTGCCGATCACCCAGGCACCTGGCAACAGCTTCCCCAGCGGGCACGCGCTCGGTTCGTTCGTCGCGTACGGGGCACTGCTGCTGGTCTTCCTGCCGGCCCTGGCACCCCGCTGGCGTCGACCGGCCATCGCCCTGGTCGCCGCGCTGGTCTTCCTGATCGGGCTGACCCGGATCGCGCTGGGCGTGCACTTCGTTTCCGACGTGTTCGGCGGCTGGCTGCTCGGCGTGGCCTGGCTCGGCGTCACCGCGTACGCCTTCCGGCTGTGGCGGCGCGAGCGCGGCCGGCCGGTGCCGCCGATCAGCGAGGGCCTGGAGCCGGAGGCGGGCGAGGAAATCAGCCCCGCGCCGGACGAGGAGCACGTGCTGGAGCACCCCCGCTCGTCCGCCGCCGAGCTGCTGGTGGGCTGGGTGCTCGTCCTCGGCGCCGTCTACGCCTTCGGCATGGTCGTCAGCTACCACGCCAAGGGCACCGTCCTCGACGCCCTCGACACGCGGGTGCCGCAGTGGTTCGCGGCCCGGCGAACCGACCCGCTGAACGACCTGAGCTGGTGGTGGAGCAAGTTCGGCGACACCCACGCCATCCTGCTGGTCTCGCTGGTCTTCTGCCCGTTGGTGCTGGCCGTCGGGAAGCGCTGGCGGCCGGTGCTCTTCGTCGTGCTGGCGATGTTCGGCGAGCTGAGCCTCTTCCTCGTCACCGCCCGGCTGGTCGAACGGCCCCGCCCACCGGTGGAGCACCTGGACGGCCGGCTGCCGACCTCGTCCTACCCGTCCGGGCACATCGCGGCCACCATCTGCCTGTGGAGCGCGATGGCGATCATCGTGTTCGCCCGGACCGACCGCTGGTGGCGGTGGCTCTTCGTGGCCCTGGCCGTGATCATGCCGGTCGGGGTGGCCACCTCCCGGATGTACCGGGGCATGCACCACCCGACCGACTTCGTGGGCGCGATCCTGCTCGCCGCCGGCTGGATCGGGCTGCTCTGCTGGGTGGTCCGCCCCAACGCCGACGTACGCCCGGGCGCATGCTGGCCCGGCCGCCGGCCGGCGGCAGACCGGCCGGCCATCGGGCCGGCGCGAATGCACGAGTCCGCCAACGCCGGCCGCGAAAATTGAGGGAACCGCCGATGCTGCGGGTGATGACGTGGAACGTCCTGACCGGCGGGCGGGACCGTGACGGGACCGACCGGTGGGACCGGATCGTCGGGGTCGTCGCCGCGCAGCACCCCGACGTGCTGGCCCTGCAGGAGCTGCGCGGCCTCGACGGCGACGGCCGAATGGCGGAGCTGGCCGGCCGGCTGGGCATGACGCCCCACCTGGCCCGCTCCTGGTTCGGGCAGCCGGTCGCGGTGCTGGTCCGCGCACCGCTGCGGGTGCTGCGCGCCGGCCGGGTACGCCGCCCCTTCCACCACGCCACCGCACAGGTGCAGGTGGCCACCGGCGCCGGCCCGCTCACCGTGTTCGGCACCCACCTGAACCCGTGGTCGGGTGGGCGGCGGCGGTTGGAGGCAGACTGGCTCGCGGCTGCGGTCCGGCGCACCGGGGGCCGGCTGGCCCTGCTCGTCGGGGATTTGAACACGCTCGACCCGACCGTCGACCACACCGCGCGGCTGGCCGGCCTGTCACCCCGCTACCGGCGGCGGCACCTGCGCCGCGACGGCCGTACCGTCGACACCCGCGCGGTGTCCCGCCTGCTCGACGCCGGCCTGGTCGACCTCTGGCGGCACAGCGGCGGCGACGAGCCGGACGGGTCGACCGTGCCGACCCGGCACGGCGGGGCCGAGTTCGCTCCGATGCGCCTGGACTATCTGCTCGCCACCCCGGAGCTGGCCGCGTTGACCCGCGCGGTCCGGGTGGTCCGTGGCGGCGACGCCGACACCGCCTCCGACCACTATCCGCTCGTCGCCGACCTGTCGCTGGACCCGGGCTGACCCAGCTGGCTCACAGGACCCAGTTCACCAGCAGAGTGAGCACCACCGAGGCGAGCACCGACAGCAGGATCATCAGCAGGCAGCCGGCGCCGCCGCCGAGGGGACGAATTTCCACGTTCCCGATACGCATGGACCCACCTTCCCAGGCCGGCGGGTCACCGCGCGCGTAGCCGGGGCAGCAACTCCTCCTGCGCCCAGTCCAGGAAGATCGACTGGCCGTCGCCACCGACCTGCACCAGCGCCACGTGGGTGAACCCAGCGTCGACGTACTTCTGGAACGCCTCGACGTGCCGGTCCACGTCCGGCCCGCAGGAGATGCTCTCGGCCACGTCCTCCTCGCGGACGAACTGGGTGGCCCCGGCGAACGCCGCCGGGTCGGGCAGGTTGGCGTTGACCTTCCAACCCAGGCCGAACCAGCGGAACTGGTCGTGCACGATCTTGCGGCACTCCGCCTCGTCCGGGCCGTAGCAGATCGCCACCTGCCCGTAGCGGGGGCGGCCCGCGCCGCCGGCCTGCTCGTAGATCTCGATCAGGTGCGGCAGCGGCTCGGTGGCGATCATCCCATCGGCGTACTCGGCGGCGAGGGTGGCCGACTGCCGGCCGGACGCGGCGACGGCCATCCGCACCGGGCGTTCCGGCCGATCCCAGACGTACGCGTCGGGCACGTCGTAGTGGTTGCCCGAGAAGGTCAGCGTCTCGCCGTTGAGCAGCGGCCGGATGATCTGCAGCGCCTCCTCGAACATCTCGTGCCGCTGCTCCACGTGCGGCCAGCCGCCGACCACGTGTTCGTTGAGGTTCTCCCCGGCACCCAGGCCGAGGGTGAACCGGCCGTCCGACAGCACTCCGATCGTGCTGGCCTTCTGCGCCACCACCGCCGGGTGGTAGCGGCGGATCGGGCAGGTCACGAAGGACATCAGCCCGACCCGACCGGTGGCGTGGGCGACCGCGCCGAGCACCGACCAGGCGTACGGGGAGTGGCCCTGCGCGTCGAGCCACGGATAGTAGTGGTCGGACATGACCAGGTGGTCGAAGCCGGCCGCCTCGGCGCGTACGGCGTGGTCGACCAGCTCCTTCGGGCCGGACTGCTCACACATCAGGGTGTAGCCGACGCTGACCATGGGCGCATCTCCTTCCGGGCGGATCGTCCCCGGATACCCGGCCTCGCGGGCGTCAACCCTGATGTCCGCTTCGCGGGCTCGCCGCAACGCCCGACCGGGTGCCGACGAGCGTCAACCGCTCGGCCTGGGCATGCCTTGACTTATCGACTTTCGTTATGGAGCATGGAGGCTGTGAGCATAACGAAAGACGATATGGTGGGTGGTCGGTGAGCGTAACCGTGAAGGTGAGCGCGCGGCTGCTCACCGCACTGCTCGGTGCGGCCGCAGTGGTCGTACTGGTGTTCGGTGTGTGGCCGACCGTGCTCGGTCCGTCCGGCTTGGACTTGGGGCGTCACATGGTCCCGATGCCCGGCCCGCAGCGGCAGCCGTACCTGGCGGTGCAGCCCACCGTCGCGTTCGGCGAGCGGTGGCAGGCCGCCGGACTCGACTCGCAAAAGTTCTTCCCGTGGACGGACACCGCAAAGGGCACCCGGGACGCCGCGACCGGCCTTCCGCCAGTCGAACTGGCCCCCGGGAGTTCGATGGAGTTGACGTTCTGGGGGCCGACGTGGGACGACCGTCTCGGTTTCGCGGTGCCTCAGCTGGCCGCTCAGGCGCTGATCCTGTTGGTGCTGTGGTTGTTGTGGCGCATCGTCCGTACGGTGCCCACCGCTGAGGTGTTCACCGCGGCCAATGCCCGGCGGATGGGCGGCATCGGAGTTGCTGTAGCCGTCGGCGGCACCGTGGTCCAATGGCTGGGCTACGCCCTCCACGACGGGATCGTCGGTCGCTCCGCCGCCGCAGGCCTCGTTGACCTCCCATTCTCCTTCTCTTTCCTGCCGCCAGTGATCGGCTCGGTCGTGTTGCTGCTCGCCGAGGTGTTCCGGCAGGGCGTACGGCTGCGGGCCGACGTCGACGGCCTCGTCTGATGGTGCACATGCCAGATGATCCCGGCCACCGGGTGAAGGTCCACCTCGACCGCATGCTCGCCACGCGGGGAATGACCCTGGTTGAGCTCTCCGAGAAGGTAGGGGTGAGCGTCGTCAACCTTTCGGTGCTGAAGAACGGGCGTGCCCGGGCCATCAGGTTTTCCACCCTCACCGCCATCTGCGACGCGCTCGGCTGCGCGCCCGGCGACCTCCTTGAGGTTGAGCGCGGCCAGTGAATTCCCACCGAGCGACTCCTCGGATCGTGGGGGAAGAGGACCTCGCCTTCACGGCCGGCCAGTTCCTGGAGGTGGTGCGGGCCTTCACGGTGATCCTGAGCCTGCCCCGGTCGGCCGCCGAACACGTCGACGCACTCGTCGTAGCCACCGGCCAAGGCGAGGAATGGCGTGGGAACGCGGCTGAAGAGACCTATGTCGGGATCACGCTCGACTACCTGCGCGGCCTCGGCCTCCGCCGGGTCGACGGGGTTCACCTCCAGGCCGAGCCGGCCCCCAACACGGGGCTGCCAGCCGCCTGGATCCTTGAGCACCTACGTGGACGAGGGATGGGTCGCCACACCCGAGGAACTGCAGTACCTGCAGTGGCTGTGGAGTCAGCACGAAGCCCTCCTCGGCAACGCCCCGGCCTGACTCAGGAGAGGTCGGAAGTCCTG
This sequence comes from Micromonospora sp. NPDC006766, assembly GCF_040636055.1. Taxonomy (NCBI): domain Bacteria; kingdom Bacillati; phylum Actinomycetota; class Actinomycetes; order Micromonosporales; family Micromonosporaceae; genus Micromonospora; species Micromonospora sp. NPDC006766. The sequence goes on from NZ_JBEYIX010000038.1 coordinate 8,267, forward strand.
CGGACCGCTGCCACCCGGGCGGACATCTTGACGCTGGGGGGAATGCTGCCTACAGTCCGGCCTTAACCGGTTCAGGCCGGGTGGCGCAGTGCCCTGTGGTGGGGAATGGCCGCCCTCGTGGCGGCTCATGGCGACATGGGCCGCCACCGGCCGCCGCCCTGAGTGGATGGACAACTTAACCGGTTGCTTCCAACGCTTCATCGGCTTACGCTGATGCCTGCGTTCGCCGGGAGTCAGGCGGCGGCTGTCGGGCTCAGCCGCCTCGTCCATCACCACCGCACCCCGATCTGGGCACGGGGCGACCTCCCTGAGGACAGCCATGAAGAAAATTCTTTCCGTCGCGGGCGCCGCCCTGCTGACGGTTCTCGCCGCCGTCTTCGCCTTCGGGCAGCCGGCGCACGCCGCCGCCGGCTTCTCCGTCTCGAACGGCAAGCTCTACGACGCCAACGGCACCGAGTTCATCATGCGCGGGGTCAGCCACGCGCACACCTGGTACCCGCAGCAGACCAGCTCGTTCGCCAACATCAAGGCGCTCGGCGCGAACAGCGTGCGGGTGGTGCTGGCCAGCGGTGACCGCTGGGCCAAGAACGACACCGCCGACGTCGCCAACGTCATCTCGCTGTGCAAGGCCAACAAGCTGATCTGCGTCCTGGAGGTGCACGACACCACCGGGTACGGCGAGCAGAGCGGCGCGATCACCCTGGACCGGGCGGTCACCTACTGGCTGAGCATCGCCAGCGCCCTGCAGGGCCAGGAGAAGTACGTCATCGTCAACATCGGCAACGAGCCGTATGGCAACCAGAACTACGGCACCTGGGCCACCGACACCGCCAACGCCATCAAGCGGCTGCGCAACGGCGGCATCACCCACACCATCATGGTGGACGGCCCGAACTGGGGTCAGGACTGGTCCTTCACCATGCGCGACAACGCGGCCACCGTCTTCAACGCCGACCCGGCGAAGAACACGATCTTTTCGATCCACATGTACGGCGTCTTCAACACCGCCGCCAAGGTCAGTGACTACCTTGACCGGTTCCGCGCCGCCAAGCTGCCCATCGTGGTCGGCGAGTTCGGCAACATGCACTCGGACGGCGACCCGGACGAGGACGCGATCATGGCGTACAGCCAGGCCAACGGGATCGGCTACCTGGGCTGGTCGTGGAGCGGCAACGGCGGCGGCGTCGAGTACCTGGACATGGTCAACAACTTCAACCCCAACAGCCTGACCAGCTGGGGCCAGCGGATCTTCAACGGGGCCAACGGCATCAGGTCGACCGCCAAGGAGGCGTCGGTCTACTCTGGCGTCACCCCGCCGACCAGCACCCCGCCCACGACCACCCGGCCCACGACGGCCCCGCCCACGACGGCCCCACCCACCACCCCGCCGGCCGGCGGCGGCTGCACGGCGGCCTACGTGATCACCAACTCGTGGCCGGGCGGCTTCCAGGCTGAGATCACGGTGAAGGCTGGCTCGGCGGCGATCAACGGCTGGACGGTGAAGTGGACCTTCGCCAACGGCCAGACGATCACCCAGGTCTGGAACGCCACGGTCACCAACAGCGGCTCGGCGTACACCGCCCGCAACGTCGACTACAACGGCAAGCTCGGTGCTGGCGCCAGCACCAGCTTCGGCTTCCTCGGCGCCGCGAGCAGCACCAACAACGCCCCCGCGGTGACCTGCACCGCGAGCTGATCGCCCACGTACCACCGGTGGCCGGGTCCGCGCGGACCCGGCCACCGCTCGCGGCCTGGCTCAGCACTGGGCCAGCCGTGCCGCCCGCATCAGCAGGTACTCCTGCTCCGGCCGGCTGGTGGTCAGGCCGGCCGCTGACCGGTAGTGCACGACCGCCCGATCCCGGTCACCGGCCATCTCGTACAGGTGCGCCCGGGCCGCGTCGAGGCGGTGGTGCCCGGCCAGCCGGGGGTCGGCGGCCAGGACGGCGAGCGCGTCCAGCCCGGCGGCCGGGCCGTGCACCATCGCGGTGGCGACCGCGCGGTTGAGCGACACCACCGGGTTTCTCGACAGGCGTTCCAGCACCTGGTAGAGGGCGAGGATCTGCGGCCAGTCGGTCTGCGCGGCGGTGGGGGCCTCGTCGTGCAGCGCGGCGATGGCCGCCTGCAACTGGTACGGCCCGACCGGTCCCCGGGCCATCGCCCGGGTGACCAGCGCCGTCCCCTCGGCGATGGCGGCGGCGTCCCACCGGCCGCGGTCCTGGTCGGCCAGTGAGATCAGCTCCCCGGACGGGCCGGTCCGGGCGGCGGCGCGGGCCTCGGTGAGCAGCATCAGGGCGAGCAGCCCGGTCACCTCGCTGTCGTCCGGCAGCAGCGCGCGCATCGCCCGGGTCAGCCGGATCGCCTCCTCGGACAGGTCCACCCGGCGCAGCTGGTCACCACGGCTCGCCGTGTGCCCCTCGGTGAAGATCAGATAGAGCACGTGCAGCACCGAGGCGAGTCGGGACTCCCGCTCGCCCTCGTCGGGCATCCGGAACGGCAGCCCGGAGGACCGGATACGCTGCTTGGCGCGGCTGATCCGCTGCGCCATGGTGGCCTCGGGCACCAGGAAGGCGCGGGCTATCTCGGCGGTGGTGAGGCCGCCCACCGCCCGTAGGGTCAGCGCGATCGCCGACGCCGTCGACAGCGTCGGGTGGCAGCAGAGGAAGAGCAGGACCAGGGTGTCGTCCCGGTCGGTGACCAGCGGCTCGTCCGCGGCCGACGCCGTACGCCGGTGGTCGCCCTCCCGCCGGGCCGCGCGGTCCTCCCGGTCGCGCCGGGCGGCCTCGGCCCGGACCAGCTCGATCATCCGGCGGTACGCGACCTGCACGAGCCAGCCGCGCGGATTGTCCGGCAGCCCGTCGACCGGCCACTGGGTGGCCGCGTCCAGCAACGCCTCCTGCACCGCGTCCTCGGCGGTGGGGAAGTCCCCGAATCGGCGGGCGAGCACGCCGAGAACCTGCGGCGCCAGCTCGCGCAGCAGGTCCTCGGTGCTCGGGAAGCCCAGGTCAGATCTCCTGGGGCGGCGCCGACATGACGGGATGCACCTCGATCGGCATGTTCAGCGGTCGCCCGCCGGGGCCGGGCGCGGCCGAGATGTACGCGGCGATCTCGACCGCCCGTTGCGGCGTCTCGCAGTCGACGATCCACCAGCCGGCGAGGAACTCTTTGGTCTCCGCGAACGGCCCCTCGGTGACCACCGGTGCGCCGTTCTCACCCGCCCGGACGATTCGTGCCTGCTGCGGCCCGCCCAGGCCCTCCGCCTGGATCAGTTCCCCGTCGGCGGTGAGCTTCGCGTTGACGTCCCGCATGAAGTCGATGTGTGCCTGGAACTCTTCGGGCGTCCAGGTGTCGATCGACGGGAAGTCGGCCCCGGCGGCGCTGAACTGCATCAGCAGCATGTACTTCACGTTGGCTCCTTACGCCTGTGCACCGATTTTCGGTGCTTTCAGCCGCAGGTAGAAGCCGCCACCCCGGTTCTCGACATCCGCGCCGGAGAATTCTTGGAAATTCTCCGGCGCGGTAGGCCCCGGTCGGTCAGCCGGCTCGGCAGGAGACCGTCGGCCAGGTCCAGTTGCCGTTGTGCTGGATGGTGACGCCCCAGTTGTTGCCGCTGCCGTTGGGTGTGGCGACCATCGTTTGGGAGTTGGTCCAGGTGGCGTTGATGTTCCAGGTGGCGATGATCTTCGCCGGGGACGGAACGTTCATCGTGACGGTCCAGTTGTTGGAGCCGGACACCGAGACGTTGAGGTTGTAGCGGTCGCTCCACTGCTGGCCGGCCGACAGCGTCGCGGTGCAGCTACTACCGCCGCCACCGCCACCGCCACCGCCGTCGGGGGCCACGGCACGACCGGTCTGCGGGGAGATCATGCCGGCGCACAGGCCGCGACTGGCCAGCCCCTGCGCGATGCGCGGGATCGCCGCGAGGGTGTTGGCGGGCCAATCGTGCATGAGGATGACCTGGCCGTTGGTGAGCCGGCCGTTGGCCTGCACGATCGCGTCGACGCTCGCGCCGTTCCAGTCCTGCGAGTCGACGTCCCAGATGATCTCGGTCAGGCCGTACTTGGCCTCCACCGACCGCAGGGTCGAGTTGGTCTCACCGTACGGCGGGCGGAACAGCTTCGGCGTGCCGCCACCCGCGTTGGCGATGGCCTGCTGAGTCCGGGCGAGCTCCGAGTCCATCTGCGACTGGCTCTGCTGGGTCAGGTGCGGGTGGGTGTAGCTGTGGTTGCCGACCCACATGCCGGCGTCGACCTGGGCCCGGACCTGGGCCGGGTTGGCGGCCGCGTTCTGACCCGTGTTGAACATCGTGGCCCGCAGCCCGTTCTGCCTGAGCGCGTTGAGCAGGGCCGGCGTGCTGCTGGAGGGGCCGTCGTCGAAGGTGAGCCCGACGTACCCGTTGCAGGCGGCGGCGTGTGCAGGGGCGGCGGTGACGGCGAGAGTGGCGATGCTGCTTGCCGCGACCATCGCGGTGACGGCGAGTCCCGCGATCAGGGATCGCTTCGAGAGGTTCGGTGTGGTTCGCATCCGGGGTGCGCCTCCTCCTGATGAAGGGCTGGGCGGGGGGACGGGCGGGGCCAGGTCGCCAGTGCGATTTGTATCGACCATGGTCGAACTCCGGCGATGGCGACAGTATTGGTCTGGTCCTATCACGGTGTCAACAACTTCCGGAAATGACACGGAAGCCCTGCGCTGGTCGAGAAAGCAGCAAGCGACTGGCGGGTGGGTCACTGACTTCGAAACTTTCGGATTCTTTTCGAGTGACCCGCCGACCCTGACTCGCGGTGCCCTCGGACGTCGAGCGTGCTTACCGGCCCGCCTCGGTACGCTGGGCCGCCGCGCCGAACGAGGAGCCGGGAGAGAGACGACATGGCCGCAGCTCGTACCGTCCTTGACACAGTCGGGAACACCTCACTGGTGGAGCTGCGCAGGGTGGTGCCGCCGGGCTGCGCCCGGATCCTGGTGAAGGCGGAGGGCGAGAACCCGACCGGCAGCATGAAGGACCGCATGGCGCAGGCGATGATCGCCGGGGCCGAGCACGTCGGCCGGCTGCTGCCCGGCGGCACCGTCGTGGAATACACCGGCGGCAGCACCGGCGCCTCGCTCGCGCTGCGAAGCCGAGTCCGCCAAGGGCCACAACTTTTTGTCATCCCGGCGCTGCGTGACAACCGGACGAGCCGAAGGCGGGTGCCGGGGTCAACCTGCGGTGGTTGTGGGCCGAGGCCGACTGGCCTTAGGTATCGGGATTGCCCGGCGGTCCGGTTAGCAGCTCTGGGGCGAACTGAACGGCGTTCTTCAGTACCGGCCGAACCCCGCGAACGATTTAGCAAGGATGGGCAAGATCGACAGCAGCCGATCAAGCACAGCGCGCGAGTCCTGGCGTATCTCAGAGTCCGGGTGAAGGCTGGCAACGGTCGCAATGAACAGCGTGGTCACGACGTACAGTCCGGCCATGCCTGCGCCCGCCCAGGCTACGGGCTTCATCCCTGTCTCCCCTTCGGTCATGCCTGGGACGGTACACAGTTGGCAGACCACCCGCGTCGGGCCGTGCGGGCGTGTTGGTCGGCACTCACCACGCTGACATCGCCTTCAGATATCAAGCGACGAGGGGAGAAGCAGCCAATCGGCTGATAGGGCACGAAGCGTGACGGGCGGGTGTGGACAGCCAACGTGCGATTGCTGTCAGAGGTACGCAGCGGCCCGCTGCGAAATCAACTCCCTTGTCACTGCGCCCGGTCAGTCGTCATCAGTCGGGCTGGGGCGGTTCTTAGCGATCCAGGCTCGAACGGCTCTTCCGTCCCACACGCGGCCCATCTTCAAAGTGGCGAGAGGGTCAGGGAATCCCTTGCGGCCCACGATGATCGTGGCGCGCTGTTTGCTGATCCCGCCAAGCAAATCACGGATCTCATCCAACCCAAGCAGCTCCACAATCCGACGGTATGGCCTCACGGGAATGCACCAGGCCGTACGGGGTGAGACAACCCCTCTGGGGGTTGCCCTCGTGCAACTCCCATGGTGCGATGGGCGAATGACGCGACATGTCCTATACGGGGAGTACCTGACCGCCGTAGCCCTGACCCTGGCGCGCAGGCATGCCGGCCTGGAGCTTCCTGCTCAAGCGGGTGACCTGTCGGTGCGGGCGGAACTTGCCCTGTCGGGTGAGACACCGAGTGCCGATCAATCGCGGGTACTGGCCAGGGGAGGCGCGATGACCAATCACGGACCTGTTCTGCCTGTCTGGACGTGCGCGGGGTGTGGTGCGCCCTGGCCCTGCGCCACACGCCGCCGGGAGCTGCTTGCCGAGTACGACGGAGCTCTGGTGTCCCTGTCGATCTACATGGCTTCGCACTTCGTGTCCGCCGTGCAGGACATGGGCTGGGCTCCAGCCGGCGCTCTGCACCGCAGGTTCCTCGGCTGGGTGCGGCCATGAGCGTGATCGATCCGGGAGACGAGAAGTTCCACCGAGGCGACCCCGCATCGCGCGCCGTTCGATCTGACCACGACTCCCGGCCCCATCACAGGCATCGGGGATTGCTGATAGAGGCGCTTCAGGTCGCCGTCAGAGCCGCTAGCCGGCCGGGCGGTGTCATCGGACGGGTCCGGGCCTGCGGGCCGCCTTATCGCTGGTTCTCAGCCGACGGCGGTGACCTCCAGCAGCAGCGCCTGCTCGGGGTGCAGGGCCGGCAACTGCAGCCCCACCGAGGCGAGCACCGACCCGCCGAGCGTCACCCCGCCGGCTGCGGCCAGCCAGGCGGGCGGGGTCAGCTCCAGCAGCGCGGGCCCCGGCACCCCGGCTGGCGGGCGGACCAGGTAGCGGCGGGACGGGTCCAGCCCTGGCAGGCGTACCGGGCCCGGCACCTGGGCCACCGAGGTGGCCAGCCGGGAGACCGCGTACACCGCGCGGGAGCGGTCGTGGGCGACCACGCCGTGCGCCTGGACGGCCGGGTCCGGGTGGTCGACCCGGACCACCCGGCCGGCGTGCAGCAGTGGGCGGAGCCGCTTGTGCAGCGCCACCCAGGCGGCGAGTTCGGCCCGCTCGGCCGGGCCGATTCCGCTGATGTCCCATTCGATGCCGTGGTGACCGAAGAGCGCGGTGACCGCCCGGAAGCCCAGGTCGTGCACCCGGTGGGTGGTGTGCGAGCGCGCCGGGCCGAGGTGGGTGCCGATCAGCTCGGGCGGGAGCAGCAGGCCGGTCCAGCGTTGGATCGACAGCCGCTCCAGCGCATCGTTGCAGTCGCTGGCCCAGACCCGGTCGGTGCGGCTCAGGATCTCCAGGTCGACCCGGCCCCCGCCGGAGGAGCAGCTTTCGATCTCGACGCCGGGGTGCCAGGCGCGCAGCGCGTCGAGCAGCCGGTAGACCGCCACGGTCTGCGCGTGCACCCCGGGCCGGCCGGCGTGCCCGGCCTCGGTGAGGTCCCGATTGTGGTCCCACTTCAGGTACGCGATGTTGTCGTGCTCGGTCAGCAGCGCGTCCAGCCGACCCAGTAAATAGGCATACGCGTCGGGGTGGGCGAGGTTGAGCACCTGCTGGTGGCGCCACGCGGGCGGCAGCCGGCCGGGTGCCTGGAGCACCCAGTCGGGGTGGGCGCGGAACAGGTCCGAGTCGGGGTTGACCATCTCCGGTTCGACCCAGAGCCCGAACTGCATCCCGTGCCCGCGTACGTGGTCGATGAGCGGGTGCAGCCCGTCCGGCCAAACCGTGTCGTCGACCCACCAGTCGCCGAGCCCGGCCCGGTCGTGTCGACGGCCCCGGAACCAGCCGTCGTCGAGGACGAAGCGTTCCACGCCCACCTCGGCGGCCCGGTCTGCCAGGGCCTTGAGCCGGTCCAGGTCGTGGTCGAAGTAGACCGCCTCCCAGACGTTCAGCGTCACCGGGCGGGGGGAGCGCGGGTGCCGCGGGCGGGCCCGCAGGTGGGTGTGGAGCACGTCGCTGAGCCCGTCCAGCCCGTCGGCCGAGTGGACCGCGTGCAGCAGGGGAGTGGCGTACTCCGCGCCGGGGGCGAGCACGATCTCGCCGGGGGCGAGCAGCTCGCCGCCGCCCAGGGTGGCCTCGCCCGTCGGGCGGCGCTCGGCAACCGTGACGTGGTCGCCGCTCCACGCGGTGTGCACCGCCCACACCTCGCCGTGCCCGAAACCGAAGCCGGGCGTGCCGGCCACCAGCAGCAGCGTGGCGTCGTGGCCGGTCCGGCCGTGGCGGCCCTCGCGTACCCAGGCGCCCATCGGCCACGGGTGCCGCTGCGGCGCGCGTTCCCGGCACCAGCGGCCGGTGAGGTCGAGCAGTTCGGTGGCGACGGCCGGCACCGGCAGCACCGGGGTCAGCTCCCGCACCTCGTACGGCCGGTCGCCGTCGTTGCGCAGCCGGTGCCGCAGGGTCAGCAGCCCGGTCGGGTGCAGGGTGAGCTCGATGGTCAGGGGAAGCCCGGCGTCCGGGTCCGCCGCCCGCACGGTGACCCGCGCCGCGCCGGCCCCGTCGTCGACGTCCAGGCCGTCGAGGCGGAAGGCCGTCGACCAGTCCCGGCCGTCGCGGTGGCCGGACAGGCCGGGCCGGCCGCTCCAGCCGGCGCTGGCCTCGGGCAGCAGCGACAGGACGGTGGGCGCGTCGAAGCTGCTCGGCACCACCGGCGGGACGGTGGCGTCGACCAGGGCGGGCAGGTCTTCGGCGGGCAGCGGGCCGAGGTCGGCCCCCCAGTGCACGACCCGGGGCAGCCCCGGGCCGCGCGCGTCGAGCACCAGGCCGGTACGCCCGCGCCGTAGCTGGACGATGGTCATCCCTTCGACGCTCCCAGGGTCAGGCCCCGGACGAACTGCTTCTGCAGCAGGAAGAAGATCACCAGGGTGGGGATCGCGACCAGGACCGAGCCGGCCGAGACGAGGTTGTTGTCGGTGAAGAACTCGCCGCGCAGGTTGTTCAGCGAACTGGTCACCGGGAACTTGTCGCCGGTACGCATCAGGACGGTGGCCCAGAAGAACTCGTTGTAGATCCAGGTGACCTCGAGGGTCGCGAGGGCGGCCAGGGCCGGCCGGCACAGCGGCATGGTCACCTGCCAGTACTGCCGCCACACGCTGGCCCCGTCGACCATCGCCGCCTCGTACAGCTCGTGCGGCAGGGCCTTCATGTAGTTGCTCAGCACGAAGACGCAGAAGCCGCACTGGAAGGCGACGTTGACCAGGATCAACCCCCAGTAGCTGTCATACAGCAGCTCCGAGTCGCTCAGCCAGGCCGGCAGTGGGATCTTGGTGAACATCCGGAACAGCGGGATCAGCAGGGCCTGCTGCGGCAGCAGGTTCGCCGCGGTGAACAGCCCGAGCAGGGCCAGGTTGACCTTCCAGCTGAACCGGGCGATCACGAACGCCACGCAGGAGGCCAGGAAGAGGGTCAGCAGCACCGCCGGGACGGTGATGTAGACGGAGTTGAGGAAGTGCTTGCCGAACTCGGCGGTCCGCCAGGCGGTGACGTAGTTGTCGAAGGTCCAGCCGCCGAGCGACACGTAGCCGTGGCTGGCGGTGTACTGGTACGAGCGCAGCGAGGTCAGCACCGCCCAGAGGATCGGGAAGAGCCAGCCGATCGCCACCGTACCCAGGAAGAGGTGCAGGACCACCCGGGCGGGCCGCAGTGGCCGCTTGCTCATCGCCGACCCTCCCGCATGACGGTGGCCAGGTAGAGGGTGATGAAGACCAGGGAGACGACCAGCATGATCGTCGCCAGCGCCGAGCCGAAACCGATCCGGCTCGCCTCGCCCACCACGTTCGAGGTGACCAGCGCGGAAAGTAGTTCCAGGCCGTTGCGGCCCTTGTTGATGACCCAGACCAGGTCGAACGCGCGCAGCGACTCGATCACCGTCACCACCAGCACGATGATGTTGATGGGACGCATCACCGGGAAGACCACCCGGAAGAAGGTGCTGGTCTCCGAGGAGCCGTCCACCGCGGCGGCCTCGCGTAGCGACGGGTCGACGCCCTTGAGGCCGGCCAGGTAGAGCAGCATGATGTAGCCGACGTGCCGCCAGCCGGCGGCGACCAGGACCGCCCAGATGTTGACGGTCGGGTCGCCGTACCAGTCGACGTTGCTGCCGAGTACGGCGTTGAGCAGGCCCTGGTCGCGGCTGTAGAGGAGCTGCCAGATGAAGCCGATCAGCGCCAGGGACAGCACCACCGGCAGGTAGAGCGCGGTCTGGTAGAACCGGCTGCCGCGCAGTTCCTTGTCGAGCAGTACGGCGAGGAACATCCCGAACGGGGTGGCCACCACGAACAGGGCGGCCAGCCAGAGCAGGTTGTGCTGGATCGCCGGCACGAACGGCGGGTAGATGCTCACCACGTCGTCGTAGTTCTTCCACCCGACCCAGTCGATCTCGCCGAGCGGGCCGATGCCGTCCCAGTTGGTGCCGGAGAGCAGCACGGTGGCCAGCGCCGGCAGCCAGACCAGGCCGACCACCAGCAGCAGCGGCACCAGCACCATCAGCGTGAGCACCACGCGGTCGGTGCGGGACAGGAGCCGCACGGTGTCCTCCCCCCTTCCGCCGTCAGCTGGTGAAGATCGACTTCTTCTGGTTCTCGATGCTGGTCAGCAGCCCGCCGATGTCCTTCGGGTCCTTGATGAACTGCTGGAACGCCGGAATGATCACCGTGGAGGCGAAGTCCGGCCGGGTGTCCCGGTCGAGGAACTGGGCGATCTCGGTGGCGGAGCCGACCAGTTCGGCGGCCTTGCGCTGCAGGGCGGTGTAGCCGCTGGTGTCCGCGCCCGTGTTGGCCACCAGGGTGCTCGGGTCGTTCTTGACGGTGATGTCCGCCGCGTCCTTCGAGCCGACCCACTCCAGCAGCTTCCTCGCGTTCGCCGGGGACTTCGGCCTGCGGGCCATCATGTAACCGTCGATCGGCGCGTCGAGGGCCTTCGCGCCGACGGTCGAGTCGACCTCCGGGAAGGTGAAGAAGTCCAGGTCGTCCTGCTCTTCGTCGCCGAACTGCTGGGCGACGAAGAGGCCGAGCAGATACATGCCGCTCTTCTTCTGCTGCAGCGACTGGGCGGCCTCCTGCCAGGTGCGGCCGAGGGCGTCCGGCTGGTGGATCGGCAGCAGCCCCGCCCAGGTGTCGAAGACCTTCTTGACCTTGTCGGAGGTCCACTCCTCCTTGCCGGCCATCAGGTCCACGTGGAACTGGTAGCCGTTGATCCGCAGGTTGAGGATGTCGAAGGTGCCCATCGCCGGCCAGCCGTCCTTGTCGGCGAAGGCGATCGGGACCAGGCCGTCCTTCTTCATGTGCGCCGCGAGGGTGGTCAGCTCGTCGAGGGTCCGCGGCACCTGGTAGCCGTGCTGCTGCCAGACCGATTTGCGATAGAAGACGGCCCACGGGTAGTAGGACAGCGGCACGAAATATTGCTTGCCGTCGTCGCCGGTGGACGCCTTCTTGAACGCGTCCGAATATCCGGAGAGTTTGCCCCACACGTCGCTGACGTCGCCGGCCAGGCCCTTGGCGGCGAAGAACCGCATCCGGTAGCCGGCGAACCACATGAACACGTCGTCCGGCTTGCCCTGCAGGTAGTTGTTGATGTTCTCCTGGAACGTGTTGTGGTCGACCGTGTTGATGGCGACCTCGATCCCGGACGAGGTCTGGAAGCCGTCCATCACCTTGGCGATGACGTCCTTCGGCTTCGGGTCCGACTGGTTGGAGCCGAGCGACACGGTCTTGGCATCGGCACCGGAGTCGGAGTCACACCCGGCGAGCAGCCCGGTGCCGAGCAGCGCGCCCGCGCCGGCCGCGCCGGCGAGCAGAGCGCGGCGGGGGAGGCCGGCGACGGACGGGGGTACGAGTCGAGCGAGGTACTCGGCTTGCGATCGAGGACGGGACATTCGTGCCTCCTGCGGGGAAGAGGTGCGCTCACCATGAATCCACATGTCCGAACACAAACAGCCGGTGGCGGTTGAAGCTACTCCGCTCCGTCGATGTTGGAAAGTGTTGACTTGGGTGTTCGTCGGGGGCAGCCTCTGCTGTCATGCGGAGCTGGCACGGCGAGAGCATCTGGTACGGCGCCGACTACAACCCCGAGCAGTGGCCCGAGCAGACCTGGGCCGAGGACATCGCGCTGATGCGTCGGGCCGGGGTCAACCTGGTCTCGGTCGGGATCTTCTCCTGGGCCCTGCTGGAGCCCGCCCCCGGGCGCTACGAGTTCGGCTGGCTCGACCGGGCGCTGGACCTGCTGCACGACGGCGGGATCAACGTGGACCTCGCCACCGCCACCGCCAGCCCGCCGCCGTGGCTGGCCCACCGGCACCCGGAGACGCTGCCCCGCCGCGCCGACGGCACCATCCTGTGGCCGGGCGGCCGGCAGGCGTACTGCCCCAGCTCGCCGATCTTCCGGGAACGCTCACTCGCCCTGGTCGAGGCCGTCGCCGGCCGGTACGCCGACCACCCGGCCGTGGTGATGTGGCACGTCTCCAACGAACTCGGCTGCCACAACGTGCACTGCTACTGCGAGGTCAGCGCCGAGGCGTTCCGCCGCTGGCTACGCGAGCGCTACGGCGACCTGGACGCGCTCAACGCCGCCTGGGGCACCGCGTTCTGGAGCCAGCGCTACCACGACTGGGCGGAGATCAACCCGCCGCGTACCGCGCCCACCTTCGTCAACCCCACCCAGCAGCTGGACTTCCTGCGCTTCTCCTCCGACGAGCAGCGGGCCCAACTGCGCGCCGAGCGGGCGGCGCTGACCCGGCTCGCCCCCCAGCCCGTCACCACGAACTTCATGATCGGCACCGGCATCAAGCACCTGGACTACCACTCCTGGGCGTCCGACGTGGACCTGGTCGCCAACGACCACTACCTCGTCGCGGCCGACCCGCGGCCGTACGTCGACCTGGCGTTCGCCGCCGACCACACCCGCGGCGTCGCCGGCGGCGGGCCGTGGCTGCTGATGGAGCACTCCACCAGCGCCGTCAACTGGCAGCCGCGTAACGTCGCCAAGACCCCCGGCCAGCTGCGGCGCAACAGCCTCGCCCACGTGGCGCGCGGCGCCGACGGGGTGCTGTTCTTCCAGTGGCGGGCCTCCCGGGCGGGCGCGGAGAAGTTCCACTCCGCGCTGGTCCCGCACGCCGGCCCGGAGACCAAGGTGTTCCGCGAGGTGTGCCGGCTCGGCGCCGACCTGGCCGCCCTCGCCGAGATACGCGGCAGCCGGGTCGAGGCCGACGTGGCGATCCTCTTCGACTACGAGGCCTGGTGGGGCGTCGAGTTGGACTCGCACCCCAGCGTCGACGTCAGCTACGTCGACCGGCTGGCCGCCCTGCACGGTGCCCTCTGGCGGGCCGGGGTCACCGCCGACGTGGTGCACCCGTCGACTGACCTGTCCCGCTACCGGCTGGTCCTGGTGCCCACCCTCTACCTCGTCCGGGACGCCGACGCGGAGGCCCTGCGCGCGTTCGTGGCCGCCGGCGGCACCGCCCTGGTGACGTACTTCAGCGGCATCGTCGACGAGCACGACCACGTCCGGCTCGGCGGCTACCCGGGCGCGTACCGTGACCTGCTCGGCGTACGCGCCGAGGAGTTCTTTCCGCTGCACGCCGGTGAGCGGGTACGCCTCGACGACGGCTCGACCGCCGACGTGTGGACCGAGTGGCTGCACGCCGAAGGGGCGCAGGTGTTCGCCGCGTACGCCGACGGGCCGCTGCCCGGCGTGCCCGCGCTGACCCGGCACGCTGTCGGTGCCGGCGCGGCCTGGTACCTCGGCACCCGGCTCGACGAAGCCGCCACCGACCGCCTGGTGGCTCGGCTGCTCGCCGAGACCGGGGTCCGGCCGCCGGTGCCGGCCCCCAAGGGGGTGGAGGTGGTTCGGCGGCGCGCCGCCGACCGGAGCTGGCTGTTCGTCATCAACCACACCGACGTCGAGGCCCGGCTGGCCGTCACCGGCACCGAGCTGCTCGACGGCGGCCGGTGCGACGGTGAGCTGGTGGTCCCGGCCGGCGAGGTGGCGGTGGTCCGCGAGGGCCCTACCGACCGGCCGAGGGAGGTCTGATGCTCGCCCAGCAACGGCAGAGCGCCATCCTGGAGCTGATCCGCCAGCGCGGCGGCGTCCGGGTCAGCCACCTGGTCACCCGTTTCGGGGTGTCGGACATGACCATCCGACGGGACCTTGAGGTGCTCGCCGAGCGAGGGCTGATCGACAAGGTGCACGGTGGGGCGACCCTCGCCGGCCCCGGGTCGGCCGAGGAGCCCGGCTTCGCCGCCAAGTCGATCCGGCAGCAGGTCGAGAAGCGGGCCATCGCCGAGCGGGCGGCCCGCCTGGTCGAGCCCGGGATGGCGGTCGCACTCTCCGCGGGCACCACCACCGCAGCCCTGGCCGCCCGGCTGGCCGAGGTTCGCGGCCTCACCGTGGTCACCAACTCGATCCCGGTCGCTGACGCCCTCCACCAGAATCCCCGCGCCGACCAGACCGTCGTGCTCACCGGCGGCCTGCGTACCCCGTCGGACGCGCTGACCGGGCCGGTGGCCGAGGCGGCCATCGCCACCCTCAACGTCGACCTGCTCTTCCTCGGCGTGCACGGGATGAGCCCGCGGACCGGGTTCACCACCCCCAACCTGCTGGAGGCGGCGGTCAACCGGCGGCTCATCGACGCCGCCCGGCGACTCGTCGTGCTCGCCGACCACACCAAGTGGGAAACCATCGGCATCGCCACCATCGCCCCGCTGGGCAAGGCCGATGTGCTCATCACCGACGGCGGCCTGCCGCCGGAGGCCCGCCGGCAGCTCGGCGAGCAGGTCGGCGAACTGATCGTCGTGGCCGTCGACTGAGCGGCACGAGGGCCCTGATCTATGGCGGCATGTCGCGCGCGCACGGACCGCTGTGGCCAGCCGGCAGGGAGCACCGGCGGTGGTCCGGCATGATCGAGTCGCAGAACACCCAGTGCCGTACGTGTTGGGTGTCCTCCTCGGAGACGGTGGTGCGGCTGCCACCCGCGAAGCCGTCTCTCGTCACCTTCTCGGCTGTTGGCACAGCCGCGGTTACCGCGCTTGCACCGGGCGTCCCCGGGGGCCGGTGATCACCCTCACCCGAAGGCCACATTTCCAGTGGCCTCGGTATTGGTGCAACGACACCAACGGAATCCTTTTGACAGGTGCCTGGAGAGGTGAGATGGCCGCAAAGAGAGAATCCTTCGTTCGGACACTGCGCGCTCAGTGGCTCGGGCAGCAGATGCGTGAGCTGCGGGAGCGACGTGGCCTGACGCTCAAGTACGTCGCGCGGTTCCTGGAGCGGGACTTCTCGTCGCTGGCGCGGTACGAGCGGGCCGAGTGGCCGTTCCGCCGAGACCTCGTCGTCCAGTTGTTGGACCTGTACGGCGTCTACGACGAAAGCGAACGTGATCGACTCATCCAACTCGCTCAGGACGCCTGGCGCGTCGACCGGTGGGACAACGACTTCGACAAGACGATCTATGACACGTCTTTCATCGACTTTCCCTGGCTGGAGTCGAGGGCTGAGCAGGTCTGCACATACGCCGCGTTGTTGATCCCCGGCCTCCTACAGACCAGGGACTACGCCGAGGCGGTCATCCGGAACGCCGAGCCGAGTTCCACCAGCGAAGTTCAGATCCGCAAGTGGGTCCAGCTACGGATGGACCGCCAGCGGTTACTTGACGCGCCATCACCAACGAGGCTTGCGGTGATCATTGAGGAGGCAGCGCTACGACGTCCGGTGATGAGCAGGGGAGTCATGGCAAGCCAACTCGTTCACCTCACGGAGACAGCGAGGAAGCCGACGGTCGAGATTCGGATCCTGCCCTCCACCCTCGGGCTGCATGCCGGGTTGGACGGGACGTTCTGGATTTTCAAGATGCCATCGCCCTACAGCGACGTGGCGCACGCCGAGACGCTGGGCGGCCGGCTGTTCATGGAATCGGACAAGGCCCTGCGGTACGTCCGCGCGTACGATCGCCTCCGGGAGGCCGCACTCAGCGCGAGCGAGTCGGCGAAGCTGATCGCAGCACTCGCGGAGGAACTGTCATGAGCGACACGATGCCCGACGTGGCTTGGCACATCAGCACCAAGAGCCCGGACAACGGCGGAAACTGCGTCGAGGCTGGGCCGCTGTTGGACGGCTCGGGTCGGGTGGCCGTCCGGCACAGCAAGGCGCGCGACGCTGCGACGATCATCTACACGGCCCAGGAGTGGGCAGCGTTCGTCGGTGGCGTCAAGGACGGCGAGTTCGACTTCACCGCAGCCTGATCTCTGCTCCGCCGCCGAGCGGTGGCACCTTGGGGGGTGCCACCGCTCGATCAGGAGAGCAGCTTCTGCACTTCGCGCCAGAGCTTGTCGAACGACGGAGAGTTGGCGCGCGCGGTGTGCAGGTCGAACGTGGCGGCGAGCGGGGCCTGGTCCACCTTGGGCTTGTACGGGTGACCGGCCATCCGCTCGCTGAGCCAGCCCTTCGCATCCCGCTTGGCTTCGGGGTCGACCGGCGGTTCCAACTCGTCGGGCAGACCCCGTAGCCCGCCGAGCGACTTTGCGGCAGCCAGGAACCAAGCTTCGAACTCGCGGTTCGCGAGGACCACGCCCACCTTGACGTCCGGCCGGGCGGCCTGAGCCCGACTTTGTAGGCGCGGGCCGAGGTCAGCGGGGCAATGATCGTCGGCGTCGAGCAGTACGAGCACGCCACCGCGCCCCTTCACCCGTCTGGCCTGAGCCGCCACCGCCATCTCCAGCCCGGCACCGATCAACTGCGTCTGCGGAACCCGAAGCGGCACGGTCACCTGGAGGTTCCAGACCGAAAGTTCCGCGGCGATCCTCCGCAGCAGAACAGGCAGAGCATTCACCTCGCCGTGTCCCTCGATCGCCGGAGCGATGGTGATCGGCTCGTGCCCGCTCACTCTGCCACCGGTCCAGGCCGGTCCAGCGCAACTGGTTCAGGCGACAACTGATTGGCTCGCATCAGGGCACCAACGGTGAACAGTCCATCACGGACGATTTGCTGGCTTGCCGCGTCGAGCGGGCCGATGACCGTCACCCCGCTCGTGCTGGTAACGGCAAGGACGCTGTCCAGATCAACGTCGTCCCGGTCCAGGAGGTCGTCGCTTTGGGTTGTCGCGATCACCTGGACGTGTTCGCTGGCTTCGGTCAGCGCGTCGTAGAGGGCACCGGCGGCAGCGGGGTGCAAGGCCGTTTCCGGCTCTTCAATGCCAACGAGGTTGATCTGCCCATATTGGGTGGAGGGTTGAAAAAGCGCTGCCAGCACGCCGGCAGTTCGGATCGTGCCGTCCGACATGGCGTCAGGGCCGAACGTGGCGTCCGCGCCCTCGTCGCTGCGCTGGCGCATTTCGATGGTCACGTAACGTCCAACCGCATGCCGGTCGATACCAATGACGCCGGGCGCGACGGCCGCGAGGTAATCATCAACCCGGCCCTTTACGTCCGGATACGAGTCGCTGAGGTCGCCCAGCACGTCGCCCAAGTGCTCGCCTCTGCGACCCAGAACGGCCCGCTCAGCGGCCGGCTGGGGGAGCCGGAGCGTGCTCGTCGCGAAGTTGTAGAACCGCATGCCCCGCAGGGCCCGGGTAAGTCGGCTGAGTGTCTTGTTAACCGCGCTGGCGCTTTGTAGGTAGAGGCGGTCTGGGTCTACGGAAACCTCCTTGGCTGGGTGATGCGGTCGGCTTACCACCCCCCGTTCTGCCCGAAAGTCGGACGTTTGAGTCGTTGGAAACGACCGACATTCCTCCCACGATACATAAAACGGATGCTCGACTGAATCAGGAGCAGTGGCGATCTCGAAGCCATAGGTCCATCGTTCCCACTCCGAGTCGTCCGCCTCTGACGGTAGAGCGAAGTCGATCACAATGCTGAACGAAGCTGCCGGTTCCGGGACTCGACGTAGGATCTCTGGCAACCCATTACGGACCTCGATCGCCCGTTGAGGAGTGCTGGTGACGGCATCTGAAACAAAGGCGAGCGCATCTAGAAAATTGCTTTTGCCTGTGCCGTTTGGCCCGACGAGCAGCGCAAGCGGCCCGACGGTCACATCACACTCAGCGATGCTCTTGTAGTTTCTGATCCGCACTCGGTGAAGTCGCGGTTCAGGTGCGCGTGACCTGATCCCTGACCGGTCTGTCTCGCCCACGTCACCTCCAGCGTCAAGTTCGGCCACCTCTGACTGTCGCCATCAAGTAGCTAACTCCTGACGAGGTTACGGGCGATGGCTGCCCTTCGAGCAGCCGGTCCGCTCGGCCGCCGCGCTGTTGCTGGTCGCCGACCGATCCGCGACGTGGCCTGGGCCCAACAGGCAAACGACGGTGGCCCCGGGATAAATCCCGGGGCCACCGCCTCTCAGGTCTTGCGCTCACTCACTCAACGCCGGGCCATGCGCCGTTCAGCCATGGAACGACGTGCCGAGCCGGCCTTGGACAGACCACGGCTGAACAGGTACGCGCCCGTCAGCACGGTCAGGAACCACCACGCCAGGTTCGGGTTGCTGATGTGCAGACCGTAGGTGGTCGAGCTCCCCCAGAACGTCGCGACCACGACGGCCGCGACCGCGATGGCGTAGATCCAGAACTCGGTGGTGAGAAATGCCTGCTTGGTCTCGGTGCCCGTCGGTGCGGGCATCTCATGCCGGTGCCCGTCACCCATCGCCGGCATCTGGCGGGTCTGGGTGTCCTGCATGGTCGCCCGGTTGGGCACCTCCTGCGTCGGCCGGTTCATGGGCCTGGTGGACGCAGCCTGCGTGCTCATCTTGTCCTCCTCGGATGCGATGAGTTGCTCACCCGCCCCGCTACCGCGTTTCGGCCACGGCACGGTTCGCGTTTCGTGGCGGGGGCACCCGGGGTCTACCCGAGGGGCCCGGAGAGGTAACACCGACCGGCGGCCGAAATGTCGTCCCATCGTGGCCGCTGATGGATCGCGGGAGTCCAGGCACGAAGTGGTTTGGACCGCCGCTCGTCGGGCACGCAACGCCGATACCCGAGAACGCTGCGAGGTGGTTGACGTGCGTGAGGACGACATGCGGCAGGAGGCCGCGCGGCGGGCCGAGGAGCGGATCGCCGGCGGCGTGTACGCCAAGGGCGCACTCGACGAGGTCACGGTGCCACAGACCGACGTGTTGCGGGTGATCCAGGAGGAGGATCCGGACGATCCGGCGCACGTTCCGGTCGACGCGAACGTGCTGCGCGACGGCGGGCCCACCCGTGGTCAGGGCGCGGTCACCACGACCGGGGGCACCGCCGGCCCGGCCAGCGCCCGCCGGGTGGCCCGGCAGCCGGAGCGGCACCGGGGCAAGGTGGCGCCGACCACCACCGGCGATGCCACCACCGGCGGCCTGAGCACCCCGGCCGGCGGCTCCACCAGCGACGCCTCGTCGAGCGGTGCCCAAGTCGGCAACTTCACCGACGAACGGCCCAACCCAGGCTGACGCACCGCCCTTTGTTGATCATGAGGTTGGCGGCGCTCGTGGAGATCGAGATCGCCGTCAACCTCATGATCAACGGGGTTAAGCGGTGCGGAGGATGCCGAGGCGTTGGGTGGCGCGGGTGAGGGCGACGTAGAGGTCGCTGTGGCCGCGGGGGGACTCGGCGACGATCCGGTCGGGGTCGACCACCAGGACCGAGTCGAACTCCAGGCCCTTGGCCTGCTCGGTGGTGAGGATCACCACGCGGTTGGCCAGCTCGGGCTGCTCGCCGACGGCGGCCTCCGGGAGCGCGGCGGTGACCACAGGGCCCAGCTCGGCCATTCGACCGGCCGGGACGATTACGCCGAGGCGGCCGTCGGTCAGCGTGGCTGCCTCCCGGGCCGCCGCCTCGACCAGCTCCGCGGCGAGCCGGTCCGCGTCGACCGTGCGGTCCCAGGGTGGTACGCCGCTGGCGCGTACGGAGCGGGGCGGGCGTAGCGCCGGGTCGATCGCGGCGAGCACGTCGGCGGCGACCGCCATGATCTCGGCCGGGGTGCGATAGCTGACGGTCAGCTCCTCCAGCCGCCACCGGTCCGCCACGTACGGTTCGAGCGCCTCCGCCCAGGACGGCGTGCCGGCGAGCGCGCCGGTCTGTGCCACGTCACCGACGATGGTCATCGACCGGCTCGGGCAGCGGCGCATCAGCAGCCGCCACGCCATCGGCGACAGCTCCTGCGCCTCGTCGACGATGACGTGCCCGAACGCCCAGCTCCGGTCGGCCGCGGCGCGCTGCGCGGTGGTCAGCCGCTCGGACTCCTCCTGCCGTTCCAGCAGCC
The DNA here is from genome assembly GCF_040636055.1 of Micromonospora sp. NPDC006766. Taxonomy (NCBI): domain Bacteria; kingdom Bacillati; phylum Actinomycetota; class Actinomycetes; order Micromonosporales; family Micromonosporaceae; genus Micromonospora; species Micromonospora sp. NPDC006766. Next base: position 28,448 of record NZ_JBEYIX010000038.1, read on the forward strand.
GGTCGGCGTCGAGCAGGTCGGTGACGCCGAGGATCTCGCCGCCGTCCGCCTCGTCCTCGACGTCGATTGACCGGGAACCGCGGGCGATCTCCAGCACGCCCTCGGCGTACTCGCGTTGCAGCGACCGGATCCGCTCCCGGCGGGCCACTGCGGCGCGCTCGTCCTCGCCCAGCAGCTCGGCCGCCTCGTCCAGCAGCGGCACGTCGGCCGGCGTCCAGCCGCCCGGCTCGCGGTGCAGCAGCGCCCGCTCGGCGTCGGTGAGCATCGGCGCGGCGGTGGCGATCCGCTCCGGGTCGGCGTACAGGTCGGCGAGCAGCCGTTGCGGGGTGAGCACCGGCCACAGCTCGTCCAGGGTGGCGCGGACCTCGGGCTCCTCGCGCAGCTCCCGGCGGATCTCGGCGACGTCCGCCTCGGAGAGCAGGTTCTCCCCGCCGAGCGGGTCGGCGCCGATCCGCTCGGCCACCTGCGTGGCGAGCGCGTGGACGATCTCGATGTCGAACAGCGCGCGGGCCAGGTTGTGCGGGCGGTTCGAGCGGCGGACCCGGTCCCGGGCCTCCCTCACCACGGCCGGGTCCAGGGTGAGCAGCTCCCGCTGCGGCAGCTCGATCTCCAGCGGCTCGTCGGGCACCCACTGCCGGTCCCGTACGGCGTTGGCCAGCACCTCGGCCAGCACCGCGCGGCCCTTGAGCGCGGCGGTCCGCGCCGGCTCGGTCCGCCGGGCCTGCACGCCGGGGAAAAGGTCGGCCGGGGTACGCAGCAGCACACCGGTCTCGGCCAGCGCCGGCAGCACCTGGGAGATGTAGCGCAGGAAGGTGGCGTTCGGGCCGACCAGCAGCACGCCCCGGGTGGAAAGCTGTTGCCGGTGGGTGTAGAGCAGGTACGCGGCGCGGTGCAGCGCCACCGCCGTCTTGCCGGTGCCCGGCCCGCCCTGCACCACCAGCACGCCCGGCAGGTCAGCGCGGATGATCCGATCCTGCTCGGCCTGGATGGTTTCGACGATGTCGCGCATCCGGCCGGTGCGGCCGGCGTTGAGCGCGGCGAGCAGGGACGCCTCGCCGGTCAGCTCCTCGTGTGCGGTGGGGGAGGCGGTGGCGATGTCCAGCACCTCGTCGTTGAGCCCGGTGACCTTCCGCTCCCGGGTACGCAGGTGCCGCCGCCGGCGTACGCCCTGTGGGTTGGCGGCGGTGGCGAGGTAGAACGACCGCGCCGCCGGGGCCCGCCAGTCCATCAGCAGCGGGTCGTAGTCGCCGCTGGTGTCAAAGATGCCGATCCGGCCGATGTAACGGCGGGAGTCGTCGTCGCCGTCGAGGCGGCCGAAGCAGAGGCCGGTCTCCACCGCGGAGTACTGCTCGACCTGCTCGGCGTACATCCCGACGGTGGAGTCGCGCTGCGAGCGGGCCTGCAACGTGCCGCCGGTGGTTCGCAGCTCGTCGGTGAGCCGCTGGGCGGCCTGCTCCCGCATGCCGTCCAGCCGGTCGTAGAGCATCGAGACGTACTCCTGCTCGCGGCCGATCTCGTCGTCCGATCCCGCCAGCGCACTCGCAGTTGACAAGCCGTCTCCTCATTGCCTAAAATAGCTATAGGAATGGCAATTTTCGCCATTCCTTTTTGTGTTTGGACTGAGAAAGATACCGCGCGTCGAGCCGCCGGGCCAAGCCGGCCGGCCGCCCGTCAGGACGGGTGGGCGGACGTCCACCCCTGCTGGTGGAGCCGCTCGAAGCCGTCGAGCAGCAGGTCGAGCGCGAATTCGAACTCGAACTGGTCGTCGCAGCCCTGCCCCACGACCGATCCGTTGTCGTGCGCTTCTCCCAAGGCGATCTCCGCGATGTACGGATACCGGCGCGCCAACTCCTCGAACACGGCTGCCTGCTGTTGCGGGTCGGCGGGCGGCGGTGGGCCGGGAAACACTTCCTGGGTGAATCCCCACACCCGGCTACCCAGCGCGTGCATCACGTGGTGGGTGAGGTCGATGGAGAAGCCGCCGGCCCGGAACATGCCGACGACCGAGTTCAGGTAGTCGAACACGACCAGGGTGGGGTGGGGGCGGGACTCGATGACGCGGGACGCCCACGGGTGGCGCAGCATCGCCCGCCGGGCCGACAGGATGCGCTGGCGGATCGCGCACTTCCAGGCGGTGCCCGTCTCCGGGGGGTCGATCTCGCCGACGATGACGTCGACCATGCCGTCGAGGAGTTCCTCCTTGTTGGCCACGTGTTTGTAGAGCGCCATCGGCACGACGCCCAGCTCCTGGGCGAGGGTGCGCATGCTCAGCGATTCGATTCCGACCCGGTCGGCGAGCGCGACAGCGGCGTGCAGCACGCGATCCCGGTTGAGCGGGACCCGGCGCGCACCGGCTACCTGCTGGACCATGTCGACCGCCTCTCGTAGGAAACACACCTTGACGGTGTACGGCGTACACCCTACCCTCAGGCGCAGAGGTGTACGCCGTACACTTCTGCCGTGACCGGTCTGCTGATGACCGGAACGAGAGAAGGGAACCGCGGTGACTTCCTTCGTGAAACGAGACTGGCTGGTGCCGGTCGGGCTGATCATGCTCAGCGCCGTGCCGGTGATCGCCGGCGCCGCCCGGGTCGCCGAGTTGAGCGGAGGCGCGACAGTCACGGCGGACAACGCCCGGTTCTTCGCCGCACCGGTGCCCGTGCTGGTGCACATCGTCGGCGCCAGCCTCTACTGCCTGCTGGGCGCGGCGCAGTTCGCCCGTGTATTCCGCCGCCGCCGGCCCGGCTGGCACCGCGCAGCCGGGCGGTTGCTGGTCCCCTGCGGGCTCGCCGCCGCGCTGTCCGGGCTCTGGATGGCGCTGTTCTATCCCCGGCCGCCCAGCGACGACGTGCTCGTCACCGGCTTCCGGCTCGTCTTCGGCTCAGCCATGGTCGGCTGCATCGTCCTCGGCGTCGCCGCCATCCGACGCCGGGACATCGCCCGCCACCGCGCCTGGATGGCGCGCGGCTACGCCATCGGTCTCGGCGCGGGCACCCAGGTCCTGACCCACCTGCCCTGGATGGTGCTGGCCGGCCCACCGAATGGGCTCACCCGGGCGCTGCTCATGCTCGCCGGCTGGGTGATCAACCTCGGGGTGACCGAATGGGCGCTTCGCAAGCGACCCACCCGGTCACCCCGGACCGTTGGACATTCGACCAACGCGAGTGCGGGCGCTGGGCCGGCAGGTCAGCCGCGCGCGACCTGGTAGAGCCGCTCCGGTGTGACCATGCCAGCCAGCACCCGGCCGTCGTCGGTGAGCAGCACGCTGAACAGCTTCCCGGTCAACAGCCGGCCGCTGCCCCAGTCACCGCTCACCTTCGGCAGCCCGCCGAGCACCTGGGCCACCGCGTCCGCGCCCGGCGCCGCCGAGTTCGCGTCGCCCTTCGGGCCACCGGCCGGACCGGCCGCGTCGAGCCGCGCCACCACCACCGTGGTCCAGCCGGTGCCGACCGTACGCAGGTCCCGGCCGTCCGGCCGCCGGTCGAGGTCCGGGTCGTGCTTGCCGGCCGGCCCGCGCTCGCCCGCCGCCGGATTCTCGCCGGCCTTGACGCCGGGCTCCTCGGTGACCTTGACCCCCGGCGGCGGGTTGAACCGGAACTGGTCGGCGTCCGGGGTGCGGAAGTCGACCTGCGTGAACGCCACCTCGAACGCCGGCCGGTCGGCCCCGTCGGCGAGCACCACGAACCGCAGCGGCACGTGCTCCTTCGCGTCCAGCGCGATCCGCACCTGGTGCACCAGCGAGTCGGCGTCGCGCGGGCTGAGCACCAACTCGTACGCGTCCCGCCCGGCTACCCGGGCGGAACGGCCGACGGTCACCGCGGTGCTCGGGTCGATCGCGGCGAGCGCCTGCTCGGCGGCGTCGACCGGAGTGGCCGGCGCCGACGGCACGGTCGCCTCGCCCGCCGGCAATGTCCGGTGCGACGCGGTGTTGGTCCGGCTGCTCCACGTCCACACGTCCCGGCCGTTGTGCAGCAGATCCTGCTCACCGAGCGTGTCGACCAGCGCGAGCCGCTGCCGGTCCGGCCCGCCGTACCAGACCCGCAGGGTGTGCGTGCCGGTGAGCAGGGTGGCCAGCTCGTTGCCGGTGGCCGCGCCGGCCAGCCCGGCGATCGGCGGCAGCCCGAGGTCGGCGCGTTGCACCACCGTGCCGGAAAGCCCTTCGAGGCGGGACGTGCGCAGGTCGTTGAGAAGTTCGGCCGCGGTGCGCGGCGGCAGAGCCGGTTGGGCCCCGGCGGCGAATGTGCCGACCGCGGCGCCGCCGCCGATCACGGCGACCCCCGCGGTCACCGGGACCAGCCAGCGCAGCACGGCACGGTTCTTGAGAATGGGCATGTTGGGCACCTCCTGACCGTAATGGTGCACGCGGGTCGCTGTGAGGCCGCTGAGGAGAATCCCTAAGGAGGGTCACCCGATGGCACCCTTGGACGGGTGCGATTACTGGTGGTGGAGGACGAGTCGCGGCTCGCGTTCGCGTTGCAGCGGGGCCTGCAGGCCGAGGGGTTCGCGGTGGACGTCGAGTCGACCGGGCCGGCCGGCCTGGACGCCGCCCGGCACGGCGGCTACGACGCCATGATTCTCGACGTGATGCTGCCCGGCCTCTCCGGCTACGAGGTCGTACGCCGGCTGCGGGCGGAGGAGCACTGGCTGCCGGTGCTCATGCTCTCGGCCAAGGACGGCGAGTACGACCAGGCCGACGGGCTGGACTGCGGGGCGGACGACTACCTCACCAAGCCCTTCTCGTACGTGGTGCTGCTGGCCCGGCTGCGGGCGCTGCTACGCCGGGGCGCGCCGGAACGCCCCACCGTGCTCACGGTCGGCGACCTGCGGCTGGACCCGGCGCGACGGCGGGTGACCCGGGCCGACGTCGAGGTGGCCCTGACCACCCGCGAGTACGCCCTCCTCGACTACCTGATGCGCCGGCCCGGCGAGGTCGTCTCCAAGACCGAACTGCTCGACCACGTCTGGGACGCGAGCCTGGACACCGCCCCCAACGCCGTCGAGGTCTACGTCGGCTACCTGCGCCGCAAGATCGGCCGCGACCGCCTCGAAACCGTCCGCGGCGCCGGCTACCGCCTCGCATGAGAGCGCAAGGAGGGGCCCCCTGTTATCGCCTCCGGTATAGGAGGGGCCCCCTGCTAACACTCGGCCTGCGGGTGCGGCTGCTGGTGATCGGGGTGGCCGGCCTGAGCGTCGGGCTGGCGCTCGGCGGGATCATGCTGCTCGGGGCGCTCGGCTGGACGCTGCAGCGCACGGTCGACGCCGAGGCGTTCCGGACCGGCGACGCGGTCGCGCTGCTGGCCGCCGAGAAGGCGCTGCCCGACCCGCTGCCGGTGGCCGGTGGCCAGCTGCAGGTTCAGGTGGTCGACGGCCAGGGCCGCATCCGTGCCGCCTCGATCGACGCCGACCGGCTCGTGCCGATGCTCCGCCCCGACCAGCTGCACGCCGGTCAGCGCCAACGCCTCGTGGTGGACGGGCCGCGGGTCGGCCTTGCCGGCCCGGTCCGGGTGGTTACCGTGCCCGCGGGCACCCCGGCCGACCCGCTCACCGTGCTGGTCGCCAAGTCCATGGCGGACGTGCGGCACAGCCAGTACGTGGTCCGGGCCCTGCTGCTGGTGGGCTTCCCGCTGCTGGTTGCCGGGCTGGCCGTGGTCGCCTGGCGGGTGGTCGGCGCGACGCTGCGCCCGGTGGAGGCGCTGCGCAGCGGCGCGGCCGAGATCACCGGGCGGGCCGGTCCGGGGCGGCTGCCCGTACCGGCCGCGCGGGACGAGATCCAGCGGCTGGCGGTCACCCTCAACGACATGCTCGACCGGCTGGAGGCGTCCCGGGCCCGGCAACGGGCCTTCGTCGCCGACGCCGCGCACGAGCTGCGCAGCCCGCTGACCAACATGCGTACGGAGCTGGAGGTGGCCCGCCGGCTGGGCGACGCGACGGACTGGCCGGTGGTCGCGGAGAACCTGCTCGCCGACACCGAGCGGCTGAGCAGGCTCGTCGATGACCTGCTGCTGCTGGCCCGCCTCGACGAACAGCCCGCCCGGCCGGACGGCAGCGCCGTGCGGGCGGTGGGCCCGGTGGAGCTGGGTGAGCTGCTGCGCGGCGTCGCCGGCCGCTACCCGTCCCCACCGGTACGCCTCGCCCCACCGCCCGGGCCGTTGTGGACCGAGGGCGACCCGGGGGAGCTGCGCCGGGTGCTGGCCAACCTGGTGGAGAACGCGCTGCGGCACGCCCGTGGTGAGGTGGTGCTGGCGGTCACCGGCCCACACCCCGACCCGCCGGTGCCCGGGCAGCGGGGATCGGGGCGGGCTGCCGGGGCGTACCACCTGGTGACCGTGACCGACGACGGGCCGGGCATTCCGGCGGCCGACCGGGAGCGGGTGTTCGCCCGGTTCACCCGCCTCGACGACGCCCGGGCCCGGGACGACGGCGGCGCCGGGCTGGGGCTGGCCATCGTGCGGGAGCTGGTCCGCCGGGCCGGCGGCTCGGTCGACCTCGCCGACGCCGTACCCGGGCCGGCGGCGGGCACCGGGCCGGGGCTGCGGGTCAGCGTACGGCTGCCGGCGCTGGACGAACCGGAGGCGGACTTCTGATCAATGGGTTCGGGGTTCGAGCCCCTGACGGCCCCCCAACAACGCGTGAGCTGGGGGTCGCTGAACCTCGCCTTGGTTGATCCACTCAGCCAGCCGGTAGGTCAGGTCTGGCCGGGGCTTGCTACGGGTAGTCCTGCGGCCTTGGCGCAGTCGAGCAGTCGCCGGTCGTAGGTGACGAAGGCGATGAGCGCTGTTCCGGACTCGTTGGTCAGAACCTGGGCGGTGGCGAGGTGAATGGCGTCGAGGCTGCGTAGCGCCGGCTCAGCGAACGCGGCTGCAGTCGCGCGGATCGTACTGTCGATCTCCAGTCGGAACAGCCGCCCGACGGCCGCCGGCACTCCGATCAAGGCTTGTGGAGCTGAGCGGCGCAGCGCTCTGGGCACTTCCACCTCGACGAGAGCGGAGGAGACCAGCGGCACATCGTCGTGGGTGTTGAGCCAGGCGACAAGGTCGGCACTGCATGCCTCCTGCCGAACCAGCTTGACGACGGCGGCGGAGTCGAGGTAGATCACCAGCGCTCCTCGTCTCGCATTCCGGCGAGCGTGGCGGCCACGTCCACATCCTCGTCACCGAGCTTCGGTGGAAGCGGAACGGGACCGCCGCCGGTCGGGGCAACGGCTCGCCCCGCAGCTACCAGCTTGGCGAGCATCGACCGGTCGTTGCCTACCGGAACAAGTCGGGCGATCGGGTGCCCGCGATCGGTGATCTCGACGGTCTCGCCGCCGCTCACCCGAGCCAACACCTGGCTCGTGTTCTGGTTGAGCTCCCGGACACCGATACGTTCCATGGACAAGAGTGTAGAACTAAATGTTCTACCTTGCCAGTTGTCCGCGTGGCCAGGCTGCCTACCGGCCAGGACCAGAACCGGCGACACCAGGCAAAGGGCCACTGCGACTGCAACCGACCACCGTGCGTCGGCGAACCGGACCGACGGTTCGGCTGGTCGGGCCGGAATCATCGGGCACCGCCCGGCGGGCGCGAGCTGGGGAGACGGCCAAATGATGCACAACCCGATTCCCGCGACCGGAACAGTCACTCTGGCCCTGCGTCACTGACCCGATGCGCTTGCCGTCGGTCTATGCCGGCGTCTTGATGGCCGGGCCCGCCCCGGCCCCCTCCCGCGTGACGCGGCGGCGCCGGGTCGGCAGCCCGAGCGTCGGGTGGGCGACGCCCCAGGCGGCGCCTTTGCAGACCAGTTCCTTGTACACGGCGGCGAGCCGCCCGGTCAGGGCCGCCGGCACGGCCCGGTCGTCGGCGGTGACGTACTGGATCAAGCCGTTCTTACGGCCCAGCGAGACGCACTGGTTGAAGTAGCGGATCGACGTGTGCGGAAGCTCCCCGCCGGTCAGGCGCGCCGCGATCGCGTCGGCGGCCTGCCACGCGGTCGGAACCCCGGAGGCGCACGACATCCGCAGCGGCTTGTCCCCGGGGCCCATCACCATGGCCGCGTCGCCGATGGCGTACACGTCGGGGTGTGAGACCGAGCGCATCGTCCCGTCGACCACGATCTGGCCGGTGTCGGTGACCTTCAGGGCGGTCGCCTGTGCGATCGGGTGGACCGCGAAGCCGGTGGTCCACACGGTGACCGCGGCCGGGATGGTCCTGCCGTCGGTGGTGGCGACGCGGTCGGCTTCGACGCCGGTGACGGCAGCGTGCTCGTACACGGTGATGCCGAGCTTGCCGAAGACCTTTCGCAGGTGCGCGCGGCCCTTGGGCGAGAGCCAGTCGCCGAGGTCGTCGCGGGCGGCGAGGGCGACGTCGAGGTCCGGGCGGGCCTCGGCGATCTCGGTCGCGGCTTCCACACCGGTGAGGCCGCCGCCGACGACGAGCACGGTCTGCCCGGCGTCGAGGCGGGTCAGGCGCTCGCGCAGTCGGAGCGCTCCGAGGCGGCCGGCGATCTCATGCGCGTGCTCGGCGACCCCGGATACGCCGTGGGCGTCCCAGCCGCTGCCGAGGGCGTAGACGAGCGTGTCGTAGGCGAGTTCCTCGGCGCCGTTCGCGTCGCTGACGGCGACGGTCCTGCGGTCGACGTCGAGGCCGGTGACCTTCGCGAGTCGCAGTGCGACGCCGGTGCCCGCGAACATCTCGCGCAACGGCCGGGGCTTGAGGTCCTGGCCGGCCGCCAGTTGGTGCATGCGGACGCGTTCGACGAAGTCGGGCTCGGCGTTGACGAGGGTGATGGCGACGTCCTCGCGGCGGAGCCGCTTGGCGAGGCGGCCGGCGGCGATGGCTCCGGTGTATCCGGCTCCGAGGACGATGATGCGGTGCTGCATTTCTCGCTCCTGTCCTGCGCGGGTTTGCCCTTTGAACCGGGCGGGCCGCCGATTCCTGACAGGAACGCGATATGAAGCACCTCACACCGTGCTGAACACGGGCTTTCCGTGGTCGGTGGCCGCCCAGCGCGCGGTCGCGCGGTCGAGTTTGTCGGGGTTGACCTGGCTGCGGATCGCGGCGATGCCCTCGGCGGTGACCTCCAGGCAGATGACGCCGACGACCCGGCCGTCCACGACGGCCACCACGGCGGGGTCGCCGCCGGCGGTCCCGGCGTAGAGCTCGGGCGTGCCGCCGAACATGGCCCGCTTGGCCTCGCTGGGCTTGAACAGGCCCCGCAGGAACTTGGCGACCGCGATGGCGCCTTCGAACGCCTTCGCGCGGGCCGGGACCTTCCCGCCGCCGTCGCCGATCGCGATGGCGTCCTCGGTGAGCAGCCGCACGAGCGGCTCGGTCCGGCCGCTGGCTGCGGCCGCCAGGAACTCCTCGACGATCCGCCGGGCGGTGGCCTCGTCGGTCTCGGTGCGGGCCTTGCCGTCCGCGACGTGCTTCTTGGCGCGGTGGAAAATCTGCTGGCTGGCGGCCTCGGTGATGTCGAGGATCTCGGCGATCTCCCGGTGCGGGTAGTCGAAGGCCTCCCGCAGCACGTACACCGCCCGCTCGTTGGGGGTGAGGCGTTCCAGGAGGGTGAGGACCGCGTACGAGACCGACTCGCGCTGCTCGGCGGTGTCGGCCGGACCGAGCATCGGGTCCCCGGCGAGCAACGGCTCGGGTAACCACTGACCCACATAGGTCACCCGGCGGGCCCGCGCGGAGGTGAGCTGGTTGTGGCACAGGTTGGTGAGAACCTTTGTCAGCCAGGCCTCGGGGACCTCGATGCGGTCGACGTCGGTGGCCTGCCAACGCAGGAACGTCTCCTGCACGGCGTCCTCGGCCTCCCCGGCGGAGCCGAGGAGGCGGTAGGCGATGGCTGCCAGGCGCGGCCGGCACGCCTCGAACCGCTTGACGTCGTTGGCGGTCAGGGGCATGGCCCGATCCTAGGCCGCGCGGCGCGAATCGGCCGCTGCGGCGATGCCCCGCGCTTGACAACTGCCGTCAAGCGCTTGACGATGCTTGTCAAGTAAGGAGGGAAGCAGCATGCGATCGGGTTATGAAGAGTTGGTCGAACAGCTCACCAGGTTGATCGACGTCCGCCTGTTGGACCCGCTCGAGATCCTGGTCGACGGCCATGACGCTATCGGATCCCTGCGGGCCGTGGTCCATGAGAACGCAAGGACCTTGGCCACCACGATGGTCGGCGGCGACGATCGTGCGGCCTACGGTGCGATCATCCGAGCGATCTCGACGCTCTATCCCGGCGACGGTCCGTTCGACCCGCCGCTCGACTGGTGGCGAAGCCCGCTCGGCCAGGTCGTCGCACGAAGGGTTGGCCACCCCACCGCTGAAGCGGTGTCGTACGCGGTGGCCGGCGCCATGCTCGGCATCACCCGCCAGGGTGTCCACGACCTGGCTTCCCGCGGCAAGCTGGCCCGTCACCCCGAGGGCGGCGTCCGCTCTGCCGCAGTCCGCGACCGACTCCTTCAGGAGGGGACCAGACGTGCCTGAGACCATCATCAGCTCCGGGACGGTGCCGATCGCCGTCCGCGACTTCGGCGGATCAGGACGCCCACTGCTACTTCTGCACGGTGCCGGCGGCAATCTCGCCCAGCTGGGGACGCTGGCCGCGCAGTTGCGCCCGGCACACCGGGTGGTCGCCGTCGACCTGCGCGGACACGGGCGGTCCGGAGACGGTCCGTGGCGCTGGGACGACGTACTGGACGACCTGACCGCGGTCGCCGACGACCTCGGCCTGACCCGTCCCGCGGTGGTCGGCGTCTCCCTCGGCGGAATGCTGGCCGCGCTCTGGGCACGCCGCCACCCGGAGTGTCCCGGCGCCGTCAGCCTGGACGGAAACCCGACGCTGGGCCGCCCGGAACAGCTTGCTGGGATGGACCCGGAGCAGGCGGCGACCCAACTCGCCACGCTGCGCGCCGCCTTCGACGGGATGGCCGCGGTGATGGCCGAGCCGCTCAGCGCCGAGCAGTTGGCCGCGGCGTTGGCGGGCCAGCGGGCGATGGCGCAGCGGTACGGTGCCGCGCCGGAAGACTGGGTGGCCGCCTTCGAGCGCAACCTTGCGCCGTGCGACGACGGCCGTAGTCGACTGCGCCCCGGCCCGGAGCTGACCGAGCAGATACGAGTAGCGATGGAGTCACTCGACCTGATCCCCGCATACCGGGACACCCGCTGCCCGCTGCTGCTCGTGCTCGCCACCGAGGACCTGCCCGAACAGCACGCGTTCGGCGAGTTGTACGCCGCCTACCGCCGGGCCACCGCCGAGCGCCTCGCTGCGGTGGCCAATCCGTCGCTGCGGGTGCTGCACCTGGCTGGCGCCAGCCACGCGATGGTCGCCGAACGCCCGCAGGAACTTGCCGACGTCATCACCGGTTTCCTCGCCACGGCAGCTCGCGACTGAGCCGACGCGGAATGCTCGGTCAGCGGCGACGGGTGCAGACCGAAGGGGCTCGGGCGACCGTGTCGGTGGACCACACCAGTGCGACGGTGAAGCAGTAGTCGGTGGTGCGGTCGAGCCCGTAGGCGATGTAGCTGTCGGTGCCGGCGGGCAGGTCGACGAAGGTGTGCTGCTCCTGCCCCGAGCGGCCCCCGGCGACCACCACCGGCCCCTCCGCCCCGGCCGGGTACGTCCAGCTCAGCAGGACGCTGTCCCGCCGGTCGGTCAGCCGCACCCGCTGCGGCGGGGTGCCGGGGGAAGCGGCGGGCGCGGCGTTCGACGTGGCCTTCGACGTGCCGGAGGGGGTGCCGGTCGGGGTGTGGCCGGTGGTCGGGGGGTGGCCGGTGGTCGGGGGCGCGCCGGACGTGCCGCGCGGACGGTCCACCCGCGACACGCCGGCGATCACCGCGATGGTGCCGAGCAGCAGCGCCACGATCACCCCGGCCACCACCAGCGGCAGCCACGGGGTGCTCCGCCGGGCGGGTGCCGGCGGTCGGGGCACGTGCACCGGCAGGTAGCGCGACGGCGGCTCAGGCTCGGCGGCCCGCGGCACCCGGCGTACGCCTTCCGGCTCGCTCTCGGTCAGCCCGACCACGGTGGGGGGCAGGGCGCTCTCCTCGGAGCGCCAGGGCTCCTCGGCCGACTCGTCGGGCGGCCACGGGTAATCGTCGAACGGCTCGGCGGCGGCCTCCGGTGGGGTGCGCGGCGTGGGCACGCTCGGGTGCCCACCCTCGGCCCGCTCGGGCGGGTGGTAGAGCGGCGGCTCGGGCGGGCCCTCGGCGGTCGGGGGGACCCGGGCGGCGGGCACGATCGGCGGCTCCGGGGCGGGCGGCTCCGGGGCGGCGCAGACATGGTCCGGATCGGCGGCGAGCCGGGCCAGCCCGGTGACCTGCGCGGCCAGCGGGTCGTCGGCGGGCAGGTGCAGCCGGCACAGCTCCTCGGCGAGCGTCAGATGCTCGTGGGACTCGGCGTAACGGCCGCAGTCGCGTTCCATCGCGCCGAGCTTGGCCAGCATCTTGATGCCGCTGGGGTGGCCGTCGCCGTAGATTTCGCGGTGCAACTCCCAGGTGTCCTGCAAGCGGTCGCGGGCGACGTCGCACTGGCCGCGGGCGTACTCCACGGTGGCCAGGTCGGCGTGGGCGGCAAGCACCCGCGGTGACTCCGGGCCGTCGCGGGCGGTCAGCTCGATGATGACGTCGGAATAGAGCCGGGCGGCCCTGGCGTCGCTGCCGACCCGGTGCAGCACAGCGGCGAGCGTGGCGGCGGCGGTGATGGTGCGCTCGTCGGAGCCGCCGTACAGCCGGGTGGCCGCCGCGTACGCGAAGGCGGCCCAGCCCCGCGCAGCATGCGGCTCGCCGAGCGCGACCAGCAGCCGGGCCTGGAGCCCGGCGGCGTCGGCCAGGTCGGGGGTGGCGTTGGCGGGCCGCGGGTCGGCGTCGGTCAGCGCGCCGGCGAGCAGTCGCTGGGCGCCCGCGAGGTCCCCCTCGGCCACCAGGTGGTGCGCCCGGACAGTAAGTTCGCCGTAACCGGAGGTCACGCCCCATCGTGCTCGCCCGACAACGGTAAGTACAAGCCCCGCAGTGGATCAGTTTGGTCGGGATCCGGTCAGGTGGTCGGCCAGGGCTTCGCTGATCCGGCGCAGCTGGTCGACCTGCGCGGGGCTCAACGCGTCGAACAGGTGCCGGCGTACCCCCTCGACGTGGCCGGGCGCGGCGGCGGCCAGGGCGGCGTGGCCGGCGTCGGTGAGGGCGGCGATCTGCCCCCGCCGGTCGGTGGGGCACTCCTCCCGGCGGATCCAGCCGGCCGCCTCCAGCCGGGAGGCGGCGTGGGAGAGCCGACTGCGGGAGGAGCCGGTGGCGTCCGCGAGCTCGCTCATCCGCAGCCGTCGCTGCGGGGCCTCGGAGAGCCGCACCAGGATCTCGTAGTACGCGTGCGGCATTCCCGCGTCGCGTTGCAGCTCCCGGTCGAGGGTGTCCATCAGCGCCCGGGACGCGGTGAGGAACGCGCGCCAGGTTCGCTGCTCGTCGGGGTCCAGCCACCTTGTCATGACGTCCATCATAAGACAATTCGTTGAACGCTCAATTAAAACGCGCTACGGTCGGGTAATGGGAATCCACCGCCTCAACCACGCCGTGCTCTATGTCCGCGACCTCAAGCGCAGCGTCGCCTTCTACCGCGACGTGCTCGGCTTCCGCCCGATCCCGATGACGCCCGACGGCTTCCGCGGCGCCGCGTTCCTCCAGGCGCCCGACTCCACCAACGACCACGACCTCGGCCTGTTCGAGATCGGCGCCGCCGCCGGCCCGTCACCGGCCGGCCGGACCAGCGTCGGCCTCTACCACCTCGCCTGGGAGCTGGACACCCTGGACGAGCTGGCCGCCACCGCCGAACGCCTGGCAAGCGCCGGCGCACTGGTCGGCGCCTCCGACCACGGCACCACCAAGAGCCTCTACGGCCACGACCCGGACGGGCTGGAGTTCGAGATCTGCTGGATCGTTCCGGCCGACCTGCTCGACGCCGACGCGCTCGCCGCCCGCAAGCGGATCGGCCGGCTCGACCTCGACCGGGAACGGCAGCGCTACGGTGGCCAGACCCGCGGCGGGGTGGGGATCTCCGTCCCGGCCTGAACAGCGATGCGGTAGAACGTCAGGATGCCGACCGACACCGTCCTGCGCGAACTGCTCGTCCGGCAGCTCGACCACTGGCTGCCCGCTGCGCTGCAGCGTTCCCGGCGGGCCACCCTCGCCCTCGCGTACGCCGGTGGCGACATCGCCGGCGCGGAGGCCGCGCTGCGGGTCGTGGCCAAGTTCGCCGACCGGCTGCGCGGGCGTCGACTGACCGTGCTGGTGCTCGCCGACGGCGGCGCGGAGCTGCCGGCCCGGCTCGGCGCGGCGGAGGCGGCCCTGCCGGCCGACGTCGCGGTGCACGTGGTGCCCGGCCACCCGGACCGGCTGCCAGTGGTGCTCAAGGCCGCCGGCGCGGCGGGCGCCCCGCTGCTGACCGTGCTCGACGGCAGCGACCCGGACCCGGCCGTGCTGGCCGCCGCCGCCTCCGGCCGCCCGGCCGAGCTACTGCTGGCCACCGCTCCCGGCCGGGCGCTGCGTCCGGCGCTGACCGCGGCCGGCTTCCCGCTGCTCACCGAGGTGGAGCTGGTCCCCACCACCGACGCGCCGCCCCGACTGCTCCGCTACGCCACCAGCTCCGACCGGGCACTGGAAGCGCTCAAGGACGCGCTCTGGGCGGTCGACGAGCACGCGGGGGTGCGCTACCGCGACCCGGCCGACCCGGCCGGCCGCCTGGCGGACGTCACCCGCGACCCGGAACTCGGTCCGCTGCGCCACGACCTGCTCACCGAACTCGCCCGCTCCGGCCCCCGCACGGTGACCGAGCTGCGTCGCTTCGCGGTCACCTCGACGGTCTACCGGGCGGTTGACGCGAACACGGCGCTGGCCTCGCTGCTCGCCGCCGGCGAGGTCAGCCGCAAGCCCGAGCAGGGCCGGCTCGGCGGGGACGTGACAATCAGCGCCGACGCGGGCCGGCCTGCTGGGCCAACTGTCTGACCACGATGGATGCCCCGGTCGCGATCACGCCGATGCTGAACAGCATCTGCCCGCACACCACCGCCCGGGCGACCTGCCCCTGGGCGTGCACGTCGCCGTACCCGACGGTGGTGATCGTGCTGAGCGCGAAGTAGAGCGCGTCGACCCGGGTCTGCAGGCCCACGAACTCGCCGGCCCGGTTGGTGGCCAGGACGTAGTCGCCCAACGCGAAGGCGAGCAGCCCGGCGACCAGCGCGACCGCGAGCCGGATCAGCGAGCGGACCGCCGCCTCGCCGGTCGGCGCGGTGGACGCGAGTTGCTCGCGTACCTGCCGGGTGATCAGGACGGCGACGGTCACCACCACGATCGCGGTGCCGATGGTGCGCAGAACGAGCCGGAGCACGTTCGGGTCGGGAGTCAGCGGCACGAGGAAGTACGCCGCGACCAGCAGCAGGCACGCCAGCAGCGCCAGCCGGCGCTCCCGCAGGTGCGTCCCGTCGGCCATGCGGCGATTCTCCGCCGCGACCCCGGCAGGGTCGCCGGGAACGACCAAAATCCCCCGGGTACGGAGTCAGCCGGCGTCGGGGCGGGCGGTCAGCCGTCTAGGCCGCACCACGCGGATCGGCAGCGGCTGCTCCCGGGCGGCCCGGAACACGCCGGGGCTCATCCCGACCTCGCGGGTGAAGAAGCGGCCGAAGTTGGTCGGCTCGGGAAAACCGAGCCGCCGGCCGATCCCGGCGACCGGCTCGTCGGTCGCGGCGAGCAGCCGGCAGGCCTGCAACGCCACCCGGTCGTCGATCACCTGCTTCGCGCTCCGCCCGGTGATGGCCAGGCAGGCGCGGGTCAGCGTACGCGCCGAGCAGCCGAGCCGGGCGGCGTAGTCCGCCACCCGCCGGCTGTGTTGATAACAGCGCTCCACCTCCCGGCGCAGGCGCTGGAAGGCTGCCGTCTCCGGTCTCGGCGTCAACTGCGGAGCGCCGGGGAGCAGGGCCAGCCGCAGCAGGAGCACGGCGAGCTGATGGCGCAGCAGACCCCTGGCCGCCCGCACCCCCGCGTGCCGGTCCGCGTCCACGGTCAGCTGGCTCACCTCGCTGATCACCGCGTCCTCGTCTTCCCCGGCGAGCTGCCGGTAGGCCGGCACCGCGTCCGGGTCCACGTCGAGGCCGCGCAGCGTCCCGATGCCCCAGCGCACCACCGTCGCGTCGAGTCGCGAGCCGACGCAGCGCAGCACCTGGCCGGCGCGGGCCCGCAGCAGCGTGCCGGGCCGGCAGGGCAGCGCACGGAAATCCAGCTCGGCGCTGCCGTGACCGTCGGTGACCAGGATCAGCAGTTCGGCGTCGAGCAGGATCGGGCGCGGCCAGCCGGGCTGGGGCGCGAGGTCACCGAGCGCGCCGGTGACGATGTCGTCGGCGTCGTACCCGAAGGTGAGCAGGTCGGTGCGAATGGCCGGGGAAAGTCGACCGGTGGTGACCATCGTTCCGACGGTAACCGGCGGTGGCGCAGGTTGCACTTCGACGGTTCCGACAGGTCGTGGCGGGTCTTGTCGCCGGGAACCCGGGCCGGTTAGGTTA
This sequence comes from Micromonospora sp. NPDC006766, assembly GCF_040636055.1. Taxonomy (NCBI): domain Bacteria; kingdom Bacillati; phylum Actinomycetota; class Actinomycetes; order Micromonosporales; family Micromonosporaceae; genus Micromonospora; species Micromonospora sp. NPDC006766. The sequence continues at coordinate 44,961 of NZ_JBEYIX010000038.1, forward strand.
CCGATCGGTAGCGCCCGGGTCGGCGGACCGGCCCCGGCCCCGCCGACTCGCGATGGGATGGGTATGAGAGATCTGTTCTCGGTCGAAGGCAAGACGGTCCTGGTCACCGGCGGCTCCCGGGGAATCGGGCTGATGATCGCCCGGGGCTTCGTGCAGGCCGGCGCGAAGGTCATCATCTCTTCGCGCAAGGCCGACGTCTGCGAGACGGTGGCCAAGGAACTCTCCGCCGTGGGGCAGTGCGAGGCGATCCCCGCTGACCTCAGCGGCGACGAGGGCGCGCTGGGGCTGGCCGCGGCCGTCCGGGAACGCACCGACCGGCTCGACGTGCTGGTCAACAACGCCGGCGCCACCTGGGGCGCCCCGCTGGAGGAGTATCCGGAGAGCGCCTTCGACAAGCTCTGGGCGGTCAACGTCAAGGCCGTCTTCCGGCTCACCACGGCGCTGCTGCCGGCGCTGCGCGCGGCCGCCACCGCCGACGACCCGGCCCGCGTGATCAACATCGGGTCGGTCGACGGCCTCCGCGTGCCGTGGATGGAGGTGTACGCCTACTCGGCGACCAAGGCGGCCGTGCACATGCTCACCCGCAGCCTGGCCCACCAGCTCGCCGGCGAGCGGATCACGGTCAACGCGATCGCGCCCGGGCCGTTCGAGAGCAGGATGATGGCCTTCGCCCTGGACGACCCGACCTCCCGGGCCGCGATCGAGCAGCAGGTGCCGCTCGGGCGCATCGGCCGCCCCGAAGACATGGCGGGCACCGCGATCTACCTGTCGTCGCGGGCCGGCGCGTACCTGACCGGAGCGGTGATCCCGGTCGACGGGGGCATCACCACGCACGGCTGACTTCGGGGCGTACCCGATGATGGGTAGCCGGAGCCGCGCGGACTCGGCAGATCCGCGCGGCCCGGTGTGCGTCGTCAGCGGCCCGCGAGCAGTCGGTTGACCGCCGTGTCGACGTCCAGGTGCTCGGCCTCACGGCCGCGCGGGACGACGACGTAGGTTCGGCGCAGGAAGCGCACGAGGACGCTGCGTGGAACCTCGAAGAGGGCGTTGCCGTCCGGGGACGACAGCGCGAGCGCGACGAAGTCGCCACGCGGCGTGGCCCACGGCCAGACCCGTACGTCGCCGATGCCGGCCGGCTCGTCGAGCCCGGTGACCAGCAGTTCGCGCGCGAACGACCAGCTCACCGCCTCCCCGCCGGCAGACTCGGCGTGGAACAGGACATGGACCGCATACGGGTCAGCAGGGTCGTAACGCAGGCTGGCACGCACCGGCAAGGCGGTGGCGTCAGGCGCGACGAGCCTTAGCGACGTCTCGACCTCTACGGTCGTCGGTCGGATGACACTCATGGACGTTCTCCCCCCGGCACCGCTGCGGAACGCGCGTGTCCCGCTTTTCCCATACTCAGCCGCTACTCGTGGCTACGCTCCGCCATACGCTGACTTCACCCAGTGGTGGGAAGGGGGTTGGAAACGCCTCCGAGAACGTGAAAATTCTTGTAGGATTTCCTGCTTTGCCCTGTTCCGTGATCCCGCCCGGCAACGGGTGGTTCAGTCGTCGACCTACTCCGGTAACGCCCAGTCGTCAGCGAGGGTGACGGGCCGGGGCGACACTGGGGTGGAAATGGTCACCACGGGTTCCTCAGTGGAACCGGGGGCCGCGGCCGACCCACCGAAAGGAGCGGCCTGAGCAGCCGAAAGGCGGGGGGCGAGGTGCCGGTGGATCAGGACGGCCAGGGTGCCGGCGACGGTCGCCGAGACACCCCTGGAGGCCCCGTCGACCTACGCCCCGGCCGGTGGCGGGCCCGGGCGCACACCGCCCTCGACCTGATCCGCGCCAACCCCACCGGCCGGATCACTCTCAAGATCTTCATTGCCATCACCGGCGCCATCGTGGTCACCGTCGGTATCGCACTCATCCCGCTGCCCGGCCCCGGCTGGCTGATCGTGCTCGGCGGGCTCGGCATCTGGGCCGTCGAGTTCCACTGGGCCCGCCGGCTGCTCACCTTCACCCGACGACACGTCCAGGCCTGGACGCGCTGGGTGATCCGGCAGCCACTGCCGGTACGCCTCCTGCTGGGCGCGATCGGGCTGGCGTTCCTGGCCGTGGTGCTGTGGCTGTCGCTCAAGTACAGCCTCGGAATCGACGTGGTGGCCTGGGTGCTGAACCACCTCGCGACGCACTGACCCCCGGGTTTTTGGTCTGGCTTCTCGATCAGGTAGAGTCATCGTCGCTGAGGGCGATTAGCTCAGCGGGAGAGCGCTTCGTTCACACCGAAGAGGTCACTGGTTCGATCCCAGTATCGCCCACGCAGGTCAAAGGCCACTTCCCGGTTTCGGGAGGTGGCCTTTCTGCTTCCGTACAGCAGCTTTGTACAGCAGCCCGGTCATTGCGCCAGGGATTCGCCGAGGCGTTTGAGGGCATCTCTGGTCGCCTTCGTCGATACCTGTGTGTAGATCTCCATGGTCACGGAGAAGCGGGCGTGCCGGAGGATCTGCATGGCGACTCTTGGATGAACGTCGAGGTCGGCTAGGAGGGTGGCGCAGGTACGGCGCGCGTCGTGGACGGTGATCGGCGTGACCTTGGCCTTCTCGCACCGGGTTTGCCAGGAGCGCTGGAAGTTGCGCGGCTCGATCGGTGTGCCATAGCGGGTGGTGAATACGAGGTCGGTCTTGTGCCACGCGTTGCCGGCGGCTGCTCGTGCCTCGTCGCGTTGTTCGCCTCGCAGCTTAAGCGCGGTCAGGCAGATGTCGGGCAGGGGAATGGTGGCGTCGGACGCCTGGGTCTTGGTGTCGCGGCGCAGGAGCTGCCCGCGTACGCGTTGCAGTTGGCGGCCGATGGTCAGCTCTCCGGCGTCGAGGTCGACGTCCTCCCAGGTGAGGCCGAGGGTTTCGCCCTGCGTAGACCGACGACGAGGACCAGGGCGTAGGCGGCGTAGAGGGGGTTCTCGTCGGCGCGGGCAGATTCGAGGAACTTTCGCGCCTCGTCGCTCGACCATGACTTGCCCCGACGGCGGCGGACGGTGGCGAGGGTGACCGGCACGGCCGGGTTTTTGGTGATGAGGTCTTTGGCCTTGGCGTGGGTGAGGGCAGCCCGCAGCGCGGCCCGGATGTCGCTGAGCGTCCGGGTCGACGGGACCGCCTGGCAGCAGCGGCCGACCGCGCAGCAGCGGCGCTTCTCCTTGCGACGTGCGGCGTCCTTGCCCTGGGCGCAGCACTGGCAGGTGCGGGCCACCTGGTTGATCCAGGTCTGCACGTCCCGCGACTGGAGCCGGTCGAGCCGCTTGGCCCCGAGGCCGGGGGCGATGTAGCGGCGGACGAACGTTTCGTAGGTGGCGTAGGTCAGGGGTGCCCGGTTCGGCTGGATGATCTCGGTGAGCCAGTAGGTGAGGAAGCTGCCGACCGTGGGGACGCTGGTCGCCACCGGACCTTGCTTCGCCTGCTGGTGCAGTTTGATCCACTTGTCGTGGACGGCCTCGCGCGTCTTTCCGTAGACGTACTTGCGGGTGCGCTTGCCGTCGGGCTTGGTGACCCAGACGTAGGCGGCGAATCCGTTGCGGTACGGGAAGATGGAACCTTCGCCGTTGGCTCGCGTGCGTCCGGGCATCAGGCGGCCTCCTGTCGTTCGACCTGTTCGCGGATGTAGTCGTCGACCCACTCGGGGAGGACACGTCGGTACTTGCCGTCCTTGATGGAGCGCAGCTCACCGGTGGCGATCTTCATCTTGACCTTGGAGATGCCGAAGCCGAGCAGGACGGCGACCTCGGCGGGGGAGTACCAGCGCGGGCGGAGGTCATGGCTCATGCGGCGGCTCCGACGAGCCAGGCTTCGTGGGCGAGTTCTTCCCGGCCGATGCGTGTGGCCTGGCGGCGTTGGGCGGCGGCGGTGTTGGCCAGGAGTGCGTCGCCGTCGGTGAGCCACCCGGAGCCGACGTAGGTGAGAACGCCGATGGTCACGGTGTCGGCCGTGTCGTCGTCTTCGGTGCGTCGGTAGGTGGCGCGGGTGTCGCGGAGTTGGCCGAAGGTGACGGAGTAGCGGCGGGCCTTGGTGAGGAAGTGGCCGCCGAAGCCGAGCATGTGCGCCCAGCGGCGCAGCCCGGCGTAGGCGTTCGGTTTGGTGTCAAGGCTGTCTTGACGGTCGCCGGCCGTTGCGGCGCCGCTGGCGGTGTCGGTGCCGGTGGGCCGTCCGAGGTGCCAGCAGGCGTCGATGAGGCGGGCGAGGTGGTCGCCTTCGGGGTCGGCGTAGTCGCCGATCGTGGCGGGGGTGAGCCGGATGGAGCAGTGGCCGGTGGCTTCGGTGGCCTTGGTGGCGTACTTGGCGAGGTAGGCGGCAACCTTGCCGTCCGTCAGCTCGCCGCCTGCGCTGTTGATGCGTCGCACGTCGACCTGCTTGCCCCAGGCGACCAGCCAGCCTTGCGGCCGGTCGGGGTGCGGAGGTGTGGTGAGGGTGATCTTCGAGGCGGCGGCGTGAACGGCTTCCTCCAGGTCGTCGACGGTGATGCCGTCCGGCGGCGGCACGAGAGCGTCCAGGTCGTCGGGGTCGACGCCGTCGAGGCGCAGCAGGCAGTGGAAGTGCACGGCCGCGCGGCGCTGCATCTCGGCGACCTTGCCGTGCGACACCCGCACTGGCGGCACCCAGCGGACCTTGCCCGAGGCGGTGACGACCCGGACGAAGGGGATGCCGCGTCGCCGGCAGATGGCGGCGAGGTGGCGTTCGATGGCCTGCTTGGTGCGCCGCCACAGCTCGCCGGAGAACCCGTTCCACACGACCTGGTGGTCGTGGTCGTAGCAGTCCAGGCACAACGGCTGCCCAAGCCGTGGATCGTTGGTGTCGTGGCGGGCGAAGCACACCGCGGGCTGCCCGTGCTGGCAGGTGCCGGCGGTGCTCCGGGCGCGGCAGGGAGCCGGTCGGCAGTCGCAGCGCTGCCGGCTGGCGCAGGTGTGGCGGGGGACGTGGCGGTGGTGGACCGTGCCGAACGAGGGTGCGGTGAAGGTGGCGAAGACGACCGGGTGTCGGCCGGCCGAAGCGGGGACGCCCTTGCCGCCGGTCAGGCCGCAGCGGACGACCTGGTAGGCGTCGCCCTGGTAGACCCAGGAGCAGTCGGGGCACTGGGATTCGCGGCGGTTGCCGCACGCCTTGTAGAGCGTCCGGTCGGGCAGCTCGTCGGTGTGCTGCTCGTTCAGGACCCTGCCGGTGTCGCGGTCGACGGCGGCGATGGTGCCGGTGAGGCGGATTGGACGGGAGCAGCCGCCGGCGGGTCGGGTGTGTTCCAGCCAGCCGGAGAACTGCGGGGTGGCGGCGCGGTGCAGGGCTTGGGCGTCACGGCCGTCGGCGAGGCCGGGACGGTGCAGGGTGAGCGGGGTGGACATGGCTCTCTCCTCAGGGGGTGGCAGGGACGGGAGACGACGCACCACCAGCCGTGGACGGTGGTCCGCTGGTGGTGTTCGTCGTGTCTCCTGGCACCGCCGAGAGGGCGGCTGACGCCGGAGGGCGGAGTCGTGGTCGTGCCACTTCCCGCCGATGGGTCATGTCCTTTCGCGCTCGTCGAGCCGATGAGTGGGGCCGGCACGGGTGAGGGGCCTGGGATGTCGGCATTCGGCGGGTTGCCGCAGGCTGCCCCCACCCGTGGAGGTGTGCGAATCCGGGCCATCGTGGACGGCAGGGAAGGCCGTGCTGGGCCGCTCAGCGGATTCGGGGAACCGGCACAGCGGCCGGTGCGGTCGAGAGCCGGCGGGACGTGGCCCGCATCAGCGGCAGGAAGGCCGCTCGGCATCTCCGGCATCGAGTCCAGTGGTCCGGCAGGAAGGCCGCGCTGGCGTGCTCGACGCGCGCCAGAGTAGCACCGGGTGCCGACACGTCAACCCGGCGCGAAACTCCGTCGACCGAAACAGGTGCGGCGCTGCCTACAGAGCGATGCGATTGTCGACCGATCGCTGAGCTGGACCGGTGTACTCGGTGAGGCTGAAGCGGCGATGCCCGTCGGTGGGATGCACGGTGACGACGACAGCGCTCTCGTCTTCGAATCGCAGCGTGAAGACGGGGTCGAGTTCGCACAGGAATGCAAACGCCTCGCGGTCCTCGTCGCTCTCGCTGACCAGGCGACCTCCCCCCTCCCAACCGGCGCCAGCGACGGTAATCACGACGGCCACCTCGACGCTGCCGAGCAGGGTGGATGAGTTCGCCCACCAGTCCAGCCAGCAGCGGCCCTCGAAGCGGTCCATGCCGTCATCCTTCCAGGGAGAGGCCCGGCCGGCTGCCGGCCGAGTGGGAGAACTTTCCTTACGTCTATCGAGTGGGAGAACTTTCCTTACGTCTATCGAGTGGGAGAACTTTCCTTACGTCTATCGAGTGGGAGAACTTTCCTTACGTCTATCGAGTGGGAGAAC
>NZ_JBEYIX010000038.1:51440-56151 GCF_040636055.1 Micromonospora sp. NPDC006766
ACTTTCCTTACGTCTATCAAGGCGGCCCTAGACGGGCCGCACGCGCCGCCGCCTGGGCGCGCGCCGGCCGCTGCCGCTGTCGCTCTGCGGCCGACACGCCTGATGCCCGGCGGCTGGCGCGGAAAGCGGGAAGCCCGGGGGCCGCCGCAGAACGACAGGAGCGTTGACGGGTCAGGGGTGGGCCGGCAGCCGGCCGGGCCGCGCGGCCACGAGCCCGCGCGGCGTAGGGGAGCGGACGCCGGCCGCGTCGGCGAGCTGGCGGCGGTCGCGGGGTTGCGGTTACTGCGCCTCCGGCGGGGGCGCTCCGGCTCCAGGATGGCGGGGGCTCCGTCGGCGGGTCGCGGTCCGTGGGTGGTTGCGGTGGGAGCCATCCCGCCTGCCATCGACCCGGGCGAGCCGAGCAGACCACCGCCCGACCCGCCAGCGTCCGTACGGGCGTCAAGGCCGTCTTGACGTGGCGGGCCGGTCGGCGGCCCGCTCCCCAGAAGGGCGGGTCGACGGCAGACGGGATGGCGGCTGGTCCCGTTTCTGATTGCCTGGCAGAAGCGCCAGGAAATCCTCCGTCAGATCTACGAGTTCCATCATCTGCTGTGGGGTTGGAGGATCCCCATGAACAGCTCGGTTTGCAAGCGTCAGAACCTGCGCGCCCACGACGAATGCAGCTCCGCTGAGCCCGCCAACCTCCCGCGCTTCGAGTAAGAGCTGCTTCAAGGTGATGGCACGCCCGGCGTACTCGGGCGGCAGCAAGGCGGTCAACGCCTCCTCTAGCGCCATCCGAACAAGAGACGCCGAGACGGCCGGCGAGTAAGTCACATCCCGAGCTATCTGGAGGGAGTGCCGTATCTTGAACTCAGTAGGAGTACCTGCCTCAGCAGCAGTTGAAGCCTCAGCAACGGTTGCAGCCTCGATCGAGACCCTGGCCTCCTCTGCCACGGCCTCCCACTCCGCCTCAAGCGGCCCAGCCTTGAAACGCCGCAGGCCGGCACCCAGGAGGGCAGAGATCCGGCGACGGTAGACCAGCAGGGCAGCCAATGCCACCGTGGGCCAAGCCAGAGCTTGGACCAGGGCGACAGCAAACTGACGCCAGTTCATGGCGTCTCGACGCCTTGCCGGGTTGTCGGGACAGCTTGTCTGCCTTCGGCCATACCTTGTCGAGCCTGCTTGCGAAGTCCCAATAGCTCGTCCTCAAACTGGAGTGGCGGCCGCCCGATCGCCGTAAGGGGTCTGACAGCTTTCCGGCCGGCTGGAGTCAAGACCAGGAGCTGTTCCGAGCCTCGTAGGCTGACGTCCTTGGCAACGGCTATTAGGTTCAGACGTTCTAGCTCGTCTGCTGCCTGTCCAATATCTCGCCGATGGAAGCCCTCATACCTGCCGTTAATGATGCTGCTCATCGCATCACGACCGAACTTGAGCAGGGTCGCAAGTGCTAGCGGGGAGAGGCCTAGTAGAATATGAAGGGTTTCGTCTAGCTGGCTCGGCCTGGGGTATGTCTCAAGGTAGTTGAGACGGGCTCGCTGCTCGCTGCTCAGCCGATCCATCCTGGACGACCGTGTCGGCGAGTGTATCTCCTCATTTAACGCTTGGCGGAGATCGCGTTCGAGCCGGCTTCGCAGCTCATCGAGGTTGACGGCCCCCGTGGTCGCAGTCTCGTTTACGGCTCGCTCGGTGGTGAGCAGGAGCCTTTCGAGAATCTTGTCATACTGATTCGCTAGCAGCTGGTTTGTGCTCTTGGCGCTTTCCCGTAACTCGGTAAGGAGGGATCGGGTGTCGGAGTTGATTGCTTCACTTTGAAGCATTTGCTGTCCCGATGTCCAGGACTGAACAACAAAGATAATGATCTGAATTACAAACGCGAGAATGGCCAGGGCGAGAGCGATGGTCGACAGCGTGTCGACATCCTTGACGGGAACGACGATTGCAAGAGTGCCTGTAGAGCCGGCGGCGAGGAGCATGCATACAAATGCGACCATGCGCCATGAAACGGTTATGGAACCGCTCTTTTTGGCGTCAATGTGCATGACCTGTGACGTGTCACCGAAGTTCACTTGCAGTGGCATGCGAGAAGGATATGAGAAGTTGCAGGCTGCTTGTGTCAACCAGCCGACGAGGATCCTCCCCGCCCTCCGCCTGGCTGGCCATGCTCTGGACACAAGACACCGTCAACCGTCGTCAACCAGCGACCAACGCTGGCAGCCCGAGACGCCACGTGAGCAGGTCACTGGCCGGGTTCCGCTACTGGCGGGACAGCGGATCTAAGTTCCGCTTCAACGTCTGGCACCCGGGCTGGGTGACCAACTGGGTGACGACCGGGGCGGCCGACGCCGGACGCCCACGGACCATGGTGGACTCTTCCGGCAGCTCACTCCGGCTAGTCGCCCAGCGCATCGATGGCTGATCATTTCTTTCGGGACAAGGAGTCAAGCTCCGCTGGCGGGACGGCGGCCGGCGGAGCTTGACATCCATAGGCGCATCGGGATGGCAGCTTTGGCTTGGCGAGGTTTGGTAGTGTCGAGAATGTGGCGAGCATCGATTACGGAAGTCTGCCGGCCTGGGTTTCAGCAATTGGAACTACGGGTGCGTTGCTCATCAATTCATTCTTGCTTAGAAAGGCCTTGATTGAGAGATCTGAAGCGCTGGCCGAGAAGCGTCGCGAGCAGGCCGCCAAGGTGACAGCATGGATGGATGGCCCAAAGCGGGCGATAAATGTTCGAAACAGCTCCGACGCGGTTGTTGACCAATTCTTTATTCTTCTTTGGTGTCGCAAGCAGGGGAGCGAATACGGGAAGCTGACTGACGCCGAGTTGTCGGTGGGTGAGCTTCCGCCCGGGGAGACTCGGGAAATGGGTATACCATGGCAAGAACCGATTCAGTGGGCGTTGACGGGAATCCAGTTCCGCGACTCAGCTGGGCGCTACTGGATTAGAATGGTATCTACGGGACTGAAGGAGATATCACCCGTGAAGAAATGGAACAAGAAGGGAATTGTAACGACTGTGGTTGGCGGCAAATTGCAAACCGATAAGCGCAAGTACATCGATCCTTCACTGTTGGAAGATGCCTAGGTCGGTTGTGTCATCCAGGGGTGGTCATGGATCAACAGACGTGGGCCGCGTGGGCGGCAGCGGGTGTGGCGGGTGTGAGTGCGTTGATCGTGCTCGGACAGTGGCGTGTCCAACGGCGCCAGGGGCAGCTCCAAGAGGTAGAAGCGCACCGACAGCAGGCTGATGCATGGGCTGATCTGAATGAAAGCTGGCAGATGGCTTTGCTCCCGGCTATCGGCACGGACGCAGTATGGCGGTTCGGCGTACGGGAGGCGAAGGCAGCCGCTTTCATCCAAGCAGTTGAGCGATACAGGCTGTCACGTATCAAAGAGCTTCCCTTTCTCACAGCTAGCGAAGGATCTGGCGACGATTGGGAGGAGGTGGCCCGAGAGCAGCGCAGCGCATCGGAGGGCTTGGCCCCGTATCGGGCAGCTGTCCAGCGGGTAATGACGCACCTAGCCCAGACTTCCAGCCTTGTCCTACGCAAACGTCTCTCGCTCGACGCGGCATACGAAGCGTTCGGCCTAGAGTTGGTTCGAGTCGGCGACGATTTGCTTGGACTTCTCCGCTCTAGATACGGCTATGGTTCTGGTTGTCCCGCTCCAGCTGGGATGGAATGGGAGTCGTGGAAACACCTTCAGGCGGAGGAGGTAGCTCGACGCATCGGTTGGGGGGAGTTTCTGGACGTCGCGCGCGGCACGTCGGAAAGGATTGCGCTGTTCGTAAGCTTGCTGATGGTGCACGCCATCGAGGTAGGAGACCTGGACGCCGCATTTCGGGGTCCCGGCGGGCCCGTGCCTGGAGAGAGTCTGGGCGACCAAAATCGCCTAGCAGTTGCTTGGCGGGCAGCTAGCCGCTACGGCTTGCTGCGTGCGTTTCGACTGACCTGGCGCTTGGCCTCCGCAAGTCGCCGTGTTAAGCGCCAGCCTCACTGGCGCTACCTCGGGTGGCTTAAACGGCTCCAAGAGCGACTTCAGTGGAAACAGTGGCCGCCGGAGCGCATGTTCCTAGTTAAAGTACCCGGCTCACTCCGCTGGCCGCTCGACATGGCTCTCGTGCCTCTCGATGTTGTTGGAGCAGCGTGGCGGTCGCGCAAGGTAGATGATGTACGGCAGATGGATATGCCCCCGATCCAACAAGCCGACCTTGCCGGCGAGGATGAATCAAACATGGCTATGGGTTGAGGCGCGTGGGCCACTGGCGTGCCGTGCCCCACCGGGTTCAAATCCCGTTCGGTCCGCTCAGGGTCTCCCCGCACCGCTGGGTGACTATTTGAGTGACGATCGGGACGGACACCGGCGGACTGTCGTGGACGCTGGGGGATCGTTGTGGCAGCTCAACGGTTTGGGCGCCGCAGGTCAACGTCTAGTGTCGGCGCTCACGTAATTCCCCACCTGTAGCGGTCTGACGCTCACGTAATTCCCCACCCGGTCGCTCACGTAATTCCCAACTTGTGCGGACATGAGCGCCGGGTGGGTGGTCCTCGCGGTCAGGAAGAGTCCTCCCTCGTCTGGGTGACGGGTGAGGGAGCCGATGGCGAGGAGAACGTTCGACGTGGTCGATGTGACCGAGATCTTCATCCACTGGTATGCGGGCCGTTCGATCAGCGAGGTGTCCGTGTCGCTGGGGGTGGACCGCAAGACGATCCGTAAGTACCTGGCTCCGGCGGT
>NZ_JBEYIX010000039.1:0-54860 GCF_040636055.1 Micromonospora sp. NPDC006766
AAACCCGCGTTGAACGCCTTCGCCATCACCTTCAGCGACCGCTTCCCAGCCGCTGAAACCTACTAACCAAGATCGCCGGAAACACCGTTAGCGAGACAGCCCCTCTGGCCGCCGCTGGGGAGAAAACCGTGGCCGCCAGCGGGGAAAACTACTGGCCGCCTACGGGGAGATCTGATTGGCCGTTGACATGGTGGTGGCGAGGCGGGTGACGTCGGCTGTGGTGGGTCCGGTGCGCAGCAGGGTGGTCAGGGCGGTGTGGGCGGCGGGGCGGGTGCGGGTTTCGGCGGGGGCGATCTGGTCGGCGGTGACCAGGGCTTGGCCGGCGGCGCGGTGGTCGCCGAGGTCGAGGTAGGCGCGGCTGATGTCGATGAGGTGGGCGGCGCGGTGTTCGGCGGGTAGCCGACGCCAGGCGTCGCCGCTGGTGGCCTGACGGTGCAGGGTGATGGCGTGTTGGCTGTCGCCGAGTTCGGCGGCGGTCAGGGCGCGGGCGAGGTCGACCATGACGGGCACGAAATCGAGGTCACCGCCGCCGTCGTGGTCCGGGTGGTCACGGTGAGCGGCGGCGAGGTGGTCGGCCTGGCGGGTGTGGTGACGTACGGCGGTGGGGTCGTCGCAGGTGGCGGCGGCGAGTGCGGCTTGGACGTGCAGGATGCCGACCAGGGCGAGATGGTCGAGCGGAGCGGGCCGGGATGGCGTGAGGGCAAGCGGTTGTACGGCGGTGGTGGCGGCGGTCATGGCCAGCCGTCCCCGGTTCAAAGCGCGTAGCGCCTGGGTCAGCGGTATCGCCGCCATGGCGGTGTGGCGTGGGTCGCCGGCGGCGGTGGTCATGGCCCGGTCGGCGACGAGCCAGGCCAGTTCCGGCTCGTCGAGTTTGACCAGCACCTGGGCGGCGAGTCGGTAGACCCGTATCAGGGTGTTGGTGGTGTCGGCCTGGCTGGTGGTGGTGAGGTGGCGAGCGTCGTGGAGCAGGTCGGGCAGCATGCGTAGCACCTGGGGGTGGTGGGCGTGGCGGTAGGCCTCCCAGGCGTGGTTGACCCGGCGAGTCAACTCGTCCGCCGGCAACGGCCCCGGTCGACCGGCGGTGCTGGTGGTGTCGAAGCCGACCAGCGCGGCGCGTACGCGTTCCAGGGCTTCGGCGGTGGGGCCGGTAGGTTCGGGCCATCGGGCTGCTTTGGAGAGCAGGATTTCCGGGGTGACGCCGAGGACCTCGGCGACCGTTTCGATGGTGGAGAAGCGGTCGAGGTTGCGTAGGCCGCGTTCGACCTTGTCGACCCAGCTTTTCGACTTGCCGATCCGGTTGGCGAAAATCTGTTGGGTCATCCCACGTCGCGCCCGCAACTGCGCCACCCGCCGCCCGGGTGGCAGCTCACCGGCGACGTACCGGCCTGGCCTGCTGTTCATCGTTCCTCCGTCCGGTGCATGGCCTCGGTGGACTCGCCGCAACGCGGACACCACCGCTCCTTGACCCGAAACGCGAGGAGCCCGAGCAGAAACCCGAGCGTCAACCCGCCCAACACGACCGGAACAACCTCAGCAACCACGAGCACTCTCCCCTTCCGGCGAGGCCGAAAGCCGGGATGGCCCCCGCGCCCCAGAAGTCGACCCCATGTCCTCAGCCATCCGAACCCTGCCCCTCGGCCGGGCCGCTCCCCCGGCGCTCGTCGCGCCGCTCGCCGGACGGCCGCGGGTCGTCGCGCTCCGCGCGCGGGTTCCGCGCCGCAGCCGCCCGCCGCCGCTCGGGCCGCTCGTAGACCACCGCGCCGTCGCACCGCGACGTCACCACCCCATCGGGTACGCCGTCCCCAGCGCCCGGCCGCCGCCAGCGCCCCGGCACGTCACCATCCGGCACGACCTGCCCGACCAGGTCAACCGCGACGTCACCCGGCCGCAAGAACCACTTCCACCGCCTGCCCATGCCCCTCCTGTCCGTGGTGGTTTCGAAGTTCGAGGTGAGCAGATGCACAGCTTACACGCCCATACTCACATGCGCAGTGCATCTGCACAGAGAACATGTGTTCAGTTCGCATGCTCTTACCGTGACAGCATGGGGAAGCTTCGACTGATGGCGAGCCAGGAAGTACAGGAGATGCTCGGTGTCTCCCGTACGCGCGCCTACCAGATCACCAACTCGAAGTCCTTCCCTGACCCGGTGGCCGTCCTGTCGGTCGGACGGATCTGGCAGGCCGAGGACGTGGAGCGGTGGGTCAGAGATCACCGGCCGGATCTTCAGGACGCGGAAGGGTAGCCCCCCGGCCCTCGGCTGTGATGGACTCCGTCCATGGCGCTCTACGAGCCACTGTGGCGACGGATCCGGCGGGAGATCCAGGCCAAGATTGATGCCGGCATCTTGAAGCCCGGCGAGAAGCTGCCCACGACCAAGGAACTGACCGAGCAGTACGAGACCTCGGGCGTAACTGTCAGGAAGGCGGTTGACCTCCTGATCGAGGCAGGCGTCCTGGAGGGCCGACAAGGCGTTGGTGTCTTTGTCGCCAAGCCGTTGGATTGAACTGGGTAACCGACATGCCGTACGCCCAGCCGCTCTGGCGCCAGATCAGAGAAGATCTCCGCGCGAAGATCCGGGTTGGCATCTGCCCGCCAGGAAGCAAGCTCCCCTCTACTCGTCTCCTGGCTGAGAAGTACGACACGAGCCACATGACTGTCCGTCGTGCGCTGGACTCCATGATTGAGCTTGGTGAACTGGTAGGCCGCATGGGCATCGGCGTCTTCGTAGCGGACGCGTCGGAGCAAGACTCATAGACTTTGACGAGATCGCGGCAACCCGGGACAGCTCCGACGCCGATGATCGCGTTCATGCCGCATCCAGAAGACGACATCGAAAACGCGGATGTCGGACACGTAGGCGGGGATGGCGGCGTCAGCTCGGAGCTCGCGCAACCTACGGGTCAGGAGAAGACCCTCGGCCCGAAGCTGCTCGTGCAGCCAAAGCCAGAACCCGTGGCGACCACGAAGCGCGCACGCGACCACGTTGTCGTAGACAGGAACAAGCCTCGGACGTTTGCGGGCCAGAAGCTTCCCGGCGATGGCCTTGTTCACGCCGTGACAGTCCATCAGCATTTGCCACGCGCGACCGGCCGGACCCCAGTCCTCGATGTATGGCCTGGCCATTCTTTCACTCAGGTCCACCGCAATTGGGATCTTGCGCAGTTCGTCGCTGATCCGCTGACCCACCTTGCAGGAGGCCGAGGGCGACTGCAGGTGGGACACGCACGTTCAACAACTGAACGGCGACCAAGTCCTCGGCGGTCACGACGTCACGGTGTATAACGGCAGGGCCAGCGTCCAGCGCCTCGAACTGACTGCCTGTGAAGGACTTCGAGCCGTGCGCAAAATAGCTTCGTAGTGCGTCGATCGACTGCTCTTCATCGAGCACGGCAATGATGTCGGGTAATCCGAGCCAACCGGATAGCATCGCTACCTCCCCGACGCGAGGCGACGGCGGATCTCCTTGAGGGTGACCACGTCACCCGCCACCGCGTCTTGGGCCTGCCAGAAGTCGAGCCCGTCGGTCGCCTTGCGGGTATCCGTGATGTCTCGGCCATGGACCGCGATCTTCACCGCTTCCCCCGCTCGCGAGGGTGAGTTGTGAACCTCCCCCAGGTAACGGACCCGACCATCCGCCAGCAGTTCCGCAGTGTGTTGCTTACCGAGGTAGCGACCGAAAAGCGTGGTGCCCGGCCGCAGCCGCCCGGCGGCGAGGAGATCTACGAGCTTCAGCCTCCGCTCGTCCGGCGTAACGCCTGGGGCTCGTTTCGAGCTTCTCGTCGCTGGCGACTGGTACGCCGGCATCGCCGGGGCCGGCGGCTCGGACACATTCCGCCGCACGGCAGGCTCGTACGTCTGGATCGCGGAGGGTTGCCGCTGGGCCGGCGCGGCGACCGCCGCCGACATCGGAAAGTCGAAGGTGGCCCGTGCGCGGATCAGGCTCTGCCGAATCTCCTCACGGCTAAGCCTCGGCATCCGGCGATCAAGCAGGTCGACCAGGTCCGATGCCGGGTCCGACCCTGCGAACAGGTCCGCCAACTCGGTGTGGACCTGCCGGTCCACGAAAAAGCCCTTCCACAGTTCCTCGATCCGGTTGTCGCCCATGTTCTGCTTGCTTAGCAGGCACAACAGTTCAAGGGCCCCATCGATGTCATCTTCCAGCCGGACCGCCCGGAAGAGCTTGTGCTCGATCGGCACCGGCGCATGCGCGTTGTAGACTCGCCACTCCGCACCGTTGGTCAGGGCAACCCACTCCACCCCGGCCATCGTCGCGTAACTGATCGTCTGGTTGGCCCAGCGTGGATCGTCGAGGTTTTCCTCCAGCCCCTTCGCCTCGATGAACAAGCGCGGGGTGCGCATCAGCAGCAAGGCATAGTCGACCGGATTCTCGTGACCGCCACGCTTGTACTCGCGATGGACCTCGTCGGTGTCGACAAGGTCCCAGCCGAGCGCCCCGATCACCGGATCGATCAGCGCTGCCTTGGTGTTCTGCTCGTTGAGCCGCTGGCCGCGCTGGCGGCAGCGCCGTTGCCGTTGCACGCATTGCTCAACAACTGCACGCAGATCAGTCATCGGCGGCCACCCATGAGAGCGAGCCGAGCGGAACGGCTTGAACGAACGCCCTTCGCAGGCACTGACCGAGGACACAATGAAGCATGAGGATGCCTCTCGACGGTGATGGAAAGAACCGCAGCCTAACTAACCAGGCTGAACCCGGCTTGTTCGTTGGACGTCGGACTCCCCCGTGCGCTGCCGAGGGATGACAGGGGTAACCGGATGGCGGGGGCCGTGTCCGGGCGGCGGTGTGAGGGTTGAGGTGTAGTTCTCTCCGTCTACCAATGGGTTGGTCAGGCTAACGCCGGCGGCAGCCATCCGGTCATACTCGGCGAGGATCAGTTCCTTAATTCGGTACTTGCCGTGCTTCGCTTCATCCCTGCGTTTGACGACCGGGAACGTCTCCATGATGTAGTCCACATCGTCTCGTGACGTGCCGTAGAGGTGGAAGAAAAACGTGTCCAACTCGGCTCGCATGACCGCACGGCGCTCCTCGTCCCACCGGAAGGGTGCACCCTCGTCGCCAAGATCACGGGCGAAGGGAGACATGTCGTACGCCGTGTAGACGAGTTCCAGGACACGCACCCGAACGAACTGGTCGTGAACCCGAACGCTCTCCGGAGGAAGAACCGGCAGTTGCTGTGAAATGAAGAAGTTCAGGTGGGTACCGCCCACCTTCAGACGCGCAGCAAAGTCAAAGACGAAAGACGAAAGAATCCCAGCCAGGGAGGCCGCCAGAATTCCACCCTGATTCGTTAACGTTGATACAGGGAGGTTGTTACCGACTGCGGCAAGTGGAAAAGCCCCAATAATCGCCGTTCGCTCATCAGTCGCGCGACAGATGTCGCGCCAACCAAGGAGCCAGCCCCGATTCCAATGCTTGGAAGCGAGTTTCTCGTCGACCTCACGTTCGGCGACCCAGTAACGAGGAACAACCACCGTGCCCACCTCCTGCTTCTCTGCCAGCGTGAGGTCGCCGGTATCGCCATCTTCGTCGTAGGTAGCCCAGCGGTGGTCGTAGTGGTGGATCATTTTCGCTTCATATAGCGGAAGCATTTTCGAGGAACCCTTAGTGAAGACGTTGCCGGTGAGGGTCCAGCCGTCGGATTCGAGTCCTCCGCGAGTGTGGAAGAGGTGCGAGTCGTTGGACATGTGGAACATCGTCATGAATGACACACCCCACGGATTGCCCTTTGGGTCGCCCTCCTTGATGAGGACCGGCACCCGCCGGTAGATGCCGAGGGTGATCTCCGCGTCTCGGCGGGAGCGAAAGACGGGACAGGTGCCGGTGTTGGGGTTGAGGAGGTTGATCTCGGGCGGGGTAAGGGTGAACGACTTGCCAGCGCCGCCCAGTTCGGCTGGATCGTGGAGGAAGAAGGCGAACTTGGCGGCCGGTTCACGCAGCGCGCGCCCAGCGAGGGATAGGATGCTGAACTTGAATGAGCGATGCACGCCGGGGAATAGCGGTGCCGCATTTTCGAAATCGTACAGGGCCACGATCGATCCGTTAAGCACGAGGTCCTTGAAGAAGAACTGCGTGGTGGCGTCCGTCGCAATGCCCGTCGGTACGATCACGCCCATTCGGCCCTGCGGCGCCGTCAGGATGCGGTCGGTTTCGGAGAAGACCGCGTAGGTGTTGATGTCGCCGCGGCCGGTGAGCGGATAACGCCCGCCGTTGCGCAGGAAGTGGCTCTCGCCTTCCGCCTTCCGCTTGGCTGCCTCGAACTCCTTGTACAGCGAGCGGCGGTCCTCGTCGTCCTTGAGCGCGGCGATCAGCTTCTTCCGTGCGGCAGCGTTCGCCGCCGTCGCGATCGCCTCGTCCCGCTGCGCGAAAAACTCCTGCTCCTGGAGCTTGATGCGCTCCCACGGTGGGTTACCCAAGACGCAATCGAAGCCGCCAGCCCAGCCCGTCGCTGGCTCGACGCCCGCACCATACTCGGGGACCTCAAAGACCTCGGGGAACTCCAGGTGCCAGTGCAAGAACCGGTACTGCTGGCGCAGCCGGGTGATCTCGTCGTGGGTCGCCTGCGGCGCGGCCGAGGCGTTCGGGTCCTCCAGCGCGCAGAAGACACCGTGTGTGACGGCGGGCGGAGCGTCCGGCGTCTTCTCCCACATGAATGCTGCGCACCAGGCGTCCGCGACGTGCAGGGCGCGGGCGTACTCGTCGGAGGTTTTCCAGCTCTGGTAGGCGGAGGCCTGCCTGCGAACATCGCCGAGGTTGTTGGCGGGGGCCGCCGTGATCCGGCGCAGGCTCAGCGCGAAGACGCTGTTGGCCACCTTCGTCTCCCCCTCGAAGTCGAAGAAGCTGAGCTGCTGCTTCCGCTGCTCGGCGTTCTGGCGCTCCAGGGCCTTGGCGTACTTCTTGTCGTCGCCCTCGATGGGCTTGAAGGCCGCGTCGGGGATGCCTTGCTTGAGCAGCGCGGGCGTGGCCCCGATCAGCGCGTTGCCGCACTTCACGTGGGCGTCGAGGAAGCTGAGCGGCTTGCCCGGCTCCAGCGCCTCCATCCAGAGCGACACCTTGGCGAGTTCGACGGCCATCGGGTTGATGTCGACGCCGTAGATGCAGCGGGCGACGACCTCGTGCAGGGCGTGGCGGACGGCGTCGACGGTCGGCTCGGGGTTGCGTTCGCGGACGGCGGCTACCCGCTTGGCGATTCGGCGGGCGGCGGCGACCAGGAAGTGGCCGGAGCCGCAGGCCGGGTCGCAGACGGTGAGCGACAGCAGCTCGTTGACGATCGCGTCGCTCGGGTCGGGCTGCCCGGCGGCGGTGGCGGCCTGCTCGCCGCGCTTGACCGCATCGTCGATGACCGGGTCGAGCGCCGAGTCGAGCAGGCACTCAATCAGGGAGGACGGGGTGTAGTAGGAGCCGGTGGTCTTGCGGGTGTTGCCGGCGAGTTCGACCAGCTCGAAGGTGCGGTCCACGGCGCTGTGCTTCGGCACCAGCTCCAGCAGGGATTCGTAGATCGAGCCCAGCTCTTCGGCGTCCAGGTTGCGGTAGTCGACCGACCGCCACCGGCGGGTGCCGGCGTCGCGCACCTGCGAGAGGTGCCGGACAGCGGTCAGCAGGTACTCGTTGGACAGCGACAGGCCGTCCAGCGGTGTGTCCGCGCCCGGGTCGTGGTCGAAGAGGCCGCCGAGGCCGGGCAGGCCCAGCTCGGGGCGGCCGTTCTCGTTGCCGAGCGTGTCGAGGACGATCCGCAGTGCCTGGTAGAGGTCGCTGTGCGTGGTGCCCCGGCGGCGGCGTGCCTGCGTCCGCAGCCGGGCGGATGAGAAGTAGGCGGCGTACCGTTCGCGGGTCTGCTCGTCGGCGTCGGGGTGGTGCAGGGCGTCGCGGTCCTCGGCGACGAAGAGGAAGAGCAGCCGGTAGGCCAGGCGCAGCAGGGCGTTGTGCAGGGCCTGCGGGTCGACGTTCTCCCGCAGGGTGCCGTTGTCGGGGTGGCGCAGGAAGCCGGTGCCGAGGGCGGTGATGGCGTCCTGCACGCCCTTGCGGAGTTGGTCGAGGGCGCGGGTGCCGGCGGCGATCGCCTCGGTGCGCCACTTTTCGAGCCAGCAGGTTGACGGGGCCGTCCCCTCCCCCACCTCGAAGCGGGAGACGTGCAGCAGCCGATACAGCAGGACGAATTCGCTGAACAGTTCGCCGTCGAAGATGGCTTCCAGGTCGAATTCGACGTACGAGGCGGTGGCGAGGGCGTTGGAGTCGCGCAGCAGCCGGAGCTGGCGGCCGTTGGTGATGACCGCCCACAGGTGCGCGTCGGAGCGGTTCAAACATTCCTGCACCATCGACTGCGGTGGGATGCCGCCGGTGGCCGGGCGCTTGTCCAGGCCGGCGTTCCAGGGGGCCAGGTGCACCGGGACGTGGTTCCAGCGGTGGGTGATCGGGAAGGTCTTGCCGCCGTCGTCGGAGGTGATGCCGGTTTCCGCGAGCGCGGTGAGCCGGCCGAAGCCGAGTTCGGTGAACAGCGGTTCGAGCCACTGGGTGACGGCCAGGCCGGTCGGGTCGGCGGGGGCGTCCGCCTCCGGGGCGATGGGCAGCTTGCCGCGCAGGTCCTGCCACACCGCCTTGAGATAGTCCCAGTGTCGTTCGGCGTCGTCGCGCACCGAGCGGGAGCCGACCACCCGATAGTCGGCGGGTTTGGCGCCGCTGACGTCCCGGCCCTCGGCGATGCGGACCAGCATGTCGGCGGGGAGCAGCCCGCCGATGGTGTGTACGGCGGTGAAGACCTGGTTGCGGGCGGTGGCGGACATCAGGCGGTGCCTCCGACGGCGGTGGGGGTGGCGGCGACGGGCAGGTAGACGTACGCGCCGAGGACGTCGGCGCGGTCCTGGACGGTGACGGTGAGGCCTCGGACGATCTCGCCGGAGGCGCTGCGTACCCGGCGGTGCGAGGCGAGCAGTTCGGCCGCGAGGGTCTCGCCGTAGGCGCGGAGGTGGTCGTCGACGGCGGGCAGCTCGTCGAGGACCCGTCGCATGGTGCGTTCGCCGAAGCCGGGGTCGGTGTTGGCGTCGGCGGTGGCGTCGAACAGCGCCAGGGCGTCGCCGGTGGACAGCCAGCGGGCGTTGGTGGGTGCGCCCTGGAAGGCGAGCAGCCGGGCGTCCTCGGCGACGAGCTGCCGGGTGCCGGTGCGGGACGGCAGGGTGAGGTGGAAGCGGTAGCGGGCCACCAGCAGGGTGGTGCGGGTGGTGACGGCCCGGGTGCGGATGACGCCGCAGCGGCGGGCCGGGCGGGGGCCGGTGGCCTGGTCGTCGAGGGCGGCGTTGAGCACGTACCCGGCGAGCGCCACCACCGCCGGGTCGGTGCGGACCAGGGCGGCCTCGCCGCGTGCGACGGCCGCGGTGGCGCGGAACGGGACCGGGCGGCCGGTCTCCACGGCGTCGCCGCCGAGCACCGGGGCGAGGGCGTCGCGCAGCCCGGCGGGGGTGCCGCTCAGCTCCGCGGTGAAGTCGCCCGGCCGAGCCGGGTCGGCGCGCAGGACGCCGTCGAGGGCACGCAGCGACTGGCGTACGAAGGTGGTGATCTCCTGCGCGCGGCCGAGGGTGTCGCGGACGGCGGCGACCTCGCGGGCCACATCCTCCGGCTTGATGGTCTGCTGGGCGAACCGGGAGCGGGAGGCCTTCTCCCGTTCGGCGGCGGACTGCCACTCGGCGGCCAGGGCGGTGGCCTTCTTGTCGAGGGCGCGGTATTCGTCGGCGTCGAAGAGGCTGCCCTGTTCGCCGTCCCGGCCGCGCAGCAGCAGCCATTCGACGATCGCGTCGGTCACCCCGGAGGAGGCGGCGTCCGGCACGGAGACGGAGATGCCGAGGTCCTTGCGGATCTGGCGGTGCTTGCGGATGAGGACGTCGAGGACCTTGCCGTCGATGCCGTTGTCGCTGCCGTAGAGGGTGATGACCCGCACGACGGTGCGCCGCTGCCCGTACCGGTCGACGCGGCCCTCCCGTTGGTCGTGGCGGGTGGGGTTCCAGGCGAGGTCGTAGTGGACGACGGCGTCGAAGTGATGTTGCAGGTTCACACCCTCGGAAAGGCAGTCGGTGGCGACGAGGACGCGGCGGGCGGCGGGGTCGTCGCCGGCGTCGCGGGCCAGTTCCTCGATGCGTTCGAGGCGCTGCTGCGGGGAGAGGGTGCCGGTCACCGCGCGGACGATCGTCTTCTTGCCGAGCTTGCCGTCGAGGTGTTCGGCGACGTATTCGGCGGTGGGGATGTAGCGGCAGAAGACGATCGGGTGGTAGCCGTCCTTGAGCAGCGCCTTCAGCTGGGTGACCAGGGTGGCGAGTTTCCGGTCGTCGGTGGTGCCCTCCAGGGCGGCGGCCCGGTCGGCCAGCTCGGCCAGCCGCGCCCCGGCGTCCAGCTCGACGGTCTCCGCGCCGGGGGCCACGTCGAGCCCTTCCAAGGCGTCGGAGTCGGAGAAGTCGCTGGTCAGTGGGGCGCCGAGCCGGTCGGCCTCCTCGGCGGTGGCGGCCGTGGCGGTCGCCGAGCGGGTGCGCAGGGTCTGCGCGGCGGCGCGCGGCGACGAGACCAGGGAACGCAGCAGGGCGATCGCCGACCACCAGGCGATCCGGACCTCCCGCCGGCCGCGCTGGTCCGCGGCGGTCACCCGTTCACTGGCGTACGCGATGGCGTCGTCCAGCAGCGCCCGGTAGGCCGGCGACAGCTTGTACGTCTCGTCCTTGAAGTGTCGGTCGGTGGGGAACGACGTCTCCTCGGCGAGGCTGTCGTCGGCGAGCCCGTCCTCGCGGGTGAGATATTGGCGCACGTCGGCGCGCTTGCGGTGCACGAAATACTGGGCGAGGGTCCGGCGGCCGGCGTCCGAGCCAAGATCGACAGTGGACAGTTCTGGTTTGAGCAGGCCGAGCAGGTTGCGGAAGGCACCCTCCTTGCCGCTGTGCGGGGTCGCGGTCACCAGCAGCAGGTGCCGGTCGGCCTTCGCGGCGACCCGTTGGAGCAGTTCGAAGCGGAGCTGGTTCTGGCTGGCGGTGGCGTCGTCGGCGGCCACGCAGGTGTGCGCCTCGTCGACGATGACCAGGTCGGGGCAGTGCCGGACGAAGTCGTCGCGGTGCCGGGTCGACTTGATGAAATCGGTCGAGACGATCACGTGCGGGTGCCGGTCGAACAGCGACTGCCCCAGGTCCAGGCCGCGTTCCAGCCGGGACACCGTGGAAGCGAGGACCAGTTCGGCGTCGATGCCAAACTTCGTACGCAGCTCCGCCTGCCACTGCTCGGCGAGCGCGGGCGCGCAGAGCACGGCCAGCCCGCGCGCGCTGCCCTGGGCGAGCAGTTCGCTGGCGATCAGGCCCGCCTCGACGGTTTTGCCGATGCCCACGTCGTCGGAGATCAGCATCCGGACGGTCTGCTGCCGCAGCGCCATCAGCAGCGGCACGAGCTGGTAGGCGCGGGGTTCGACGGCGATCCCGGCGAGCGAGCGGAACGGGCCGGCGCCGGAGCGGAAGCCGATCCGCAGCGCCGAGCGGAGCAGGCCCGCCGCCTGGGCGTCGCCGAGGTCGGTGGGCGACGGGTTCGCGAACTCGGCGCTGCTCACGCTCTCGAAGGCGGGGAAGACGGCCGCGATGTCGTCGTCCGCGCCGCCCAAGGGGCGCAGGACGAGCATGTCCGGTGCGCTCTCCGGGAGTACGACCCAGTCGCGGCCTCGGGCGGAGACCAGCGTGCCGGCGCTGAAGGGGGTGGTCATGAGGGGGTCCTCGCGCGTCGTGTTGTGCGGTTGTGGGGGGGCGGGGTTGGCGGGTCAGCCGCCGAAGCAGTAGCGGTTTTCGTCGACGATCGCGGCCCAGTCGCCGTCGTGCGGGAAACGGACGACCTCCCAGCCCGCGTCGCGTAGCCGTTCCTCGGCGTCGCGATCACGTTGGGCGACCGTCTCGTGCTCGTGCACAGGCCCGTCCACGAAGACCGCGACGGTCGCACCGGGCAGCCGGTAGACGTAGTCGGGTTGGGCCAGCGCCTCGGTGACCAGGGTCTGCGCCTCGTCGGGCAGGCGCAGACCGCGTTCCTTGAGCCAGGTGATGAGCTTGGCCTCCAACGCGGTGTCCGACTGCGCGGTCAGCCGCTGCAGCTGCTCGGTGCGCGACTCGCCCTGACCGGTGGGGGCGGCCGTGGCGGCGGCGAAGCGCAGCAGCAGATCCCGCACCGCGTGCCGGTTGATGGACCGGTGGTTGAGCTGGTTGCCGTAGGTGAGCAGGCACTCGTAGCAGCCCAGCGCGCACGGCCGGTCCTTGTGCGGGCCGCCGAGGTCGGTGCCGTCGGGCGTGAAGTGGCAGATGGCCAGTGCCTCGGCTGCCGCCCGCGCCAGGGCGTGCCGGTCGGCCTGCATGAGGCGCAGCACGCCCGCGCCGCCCTCGGCCGCCTCGGTGAACAGCATCCGCTCACGCGGGCCGTCGTTCGGCGGCAACAGCTCGGTGGTCAGCTCCGAGTCCTCCAACTCGAACTCCGCCTCGATGCCGCGTTCCAGCGCGTACATCAGGGAGAGCGCGACGTCGGCCTCAAGCGCCTCGTCGAGTTTGAGGACGAGGATGTTGCGCCGGTCCTCCACGTACGGGATGACCCGCTTCTTGCGGCGTTTCTCGTTGCCGTCGGCGTCGACGACCGGCATTTCGCTGGAGTCGCCGGACGCCTCGCTGGCGTCGCGCTCGTTCATCCACCGCCCGTCGGCGGGGTCGAGCCAGAACCCGTCCGACTCGTCCGGCTTGGCGCGCACGCGCCCGACGTTCGTGATGCGTACGGTCGCCGAGTCGCCGTACGAGAGGGTCGCCAGGCCCCCGGCGGCGTCGGAGACGATGGCGTCCCGACGGCCGGGGCGAGCGCCGTGGTCGTGGAAGCGGTACGAGGTGACCAGGCGGAAACCCGCCCGGCGGCGTTCCTCCTCGTCCGAGGAGATGCGTTCCCGGCGTTTGGTGTAGACGGTGTGCAGGTGCAGCAGGCCGGTCGTCGTCTCGCCGAGCGGCTCGTCGCACATCTGGCAGCGGTCGGCTTTCTCCTTCGCGTCGTGGTGGTAGCCGCACTGCGCGCAGCGGCGCGCCTCGCCGGTGACCACGTCACCCGCCGCGTCCGGGGGTAGCTGGATGCGGGTGACCTGGTAGCGGGCGCCCTCGTGATAGATGAGCGCGCCGGGGCCGAACTCGCGGATGGCGAGGAAGCGGGGCCGTTGCAGGTAGTCGCCGTCGCCGAACCGGCGGCCGGTGGTGGGGACGTAGGCCGCGAGCGGCAGCCGCGGGAACGAGTAGCCGGGCAGGAACCCCTCGCTGGCCAGATAGCGGTACGGGTTGAAGTCCGACAGCACCGACTTGCTGTCGACGCTCTCGTTCTTGAGCAGGTTGAGCTGGGTCTCGGCCTCCTTGCGGCGGCCGACGGCGATCCGCCGGTCCCGCTCGGACAGGGTGTGGTCGAGCACCCGCCGGTTCTGCTCGGCCTGATCGACCAGGGCGGCCTTGAACAGGCCGCGCCACCGGTCGAAGGCCTGGTCGAAACGCTCCGGTGTGGTGCGGACGGTGTCCTCGATCCACCGGTCGTCCCACCAGCTCGACTGTTCGTACTCGGGCAGCAGGCCGGCGAAGACCCGGCGGGCGGCGGTGGCCGCTCGCTCCTGCGACCGGGTGTCATGCAGGGTGGCGTTGATGTGGTCGAGCAACGCCAGGCCCGGGTTCGGCAGCCGCGAGTCCTCCGGATAGCTGATGTCGATGGTCTCCGGGATGGCCCGGCCCAGCTTGATCCCCGTCTCGGCCAGCCAGATCGCCTGCACGTGCGACCGCACCAGGTCCTCGTTGGCAAGGTCGAGGCGGGGCGGGGCGACCGCGCCGGCCACCATCCGCTCGGAGCGGCGGAAATAGTACTGGTCGTGGCTGTTGCCGGTGGCGCAGTAGGTGGTCACCAGCGCCGGCTGCCCCGAACGCCCGGCCCGGCCGCTGCGCTGCGCGTAGTTGGCCGGGGTGGGCGGGACGTTGCGCATCATCACGGCGTTGAGCTCGGAAATGTCGACGCCGAGCTCCATGGTGGGCGAGCAGTAGAGCAGCTTCAGCTCCGCCTTACGGAACAACTCCTCCCGCTTCTCGCGCTCCAGCGGGTCGACCTGGGCGGTGTGCTCACGGGCGGCGAGGCCGGCGAGCGTGCCCGCCGCGCTGCAGTACAGGTCGCGGAAGAAGGTGTTGACCCGTGGGCCGTCGCCACTGGCATAGGTGCGGATCAGCGGGTCGTGGCTGCCGGCCTCGCCGGTCCCGGCCCGCCAGATCAGCGACGCCGCCGAGACGCGGTAACCGGTGGTGCGGGGGCCGGCCGGGCCCCGGAACCGTCCGGCCCGCTGCGGCGCGGCTTCGATCTCGGTGACCAGGCCGGCTGCCGCGAGGACCTTGAGCAGGTCGGCGATGACGTCCTGCGCGTCGGCGAACGTCAGCTCCGTGCCGAAGTGCACCCGCCGCAGATACTTGCCGAACTTGCCCCGGCCGGACAGGAACAACCCGGAACGGTCCATGCCCCGCCCCGACGGCTGCGGGTACGCGGTGCCGACCTTCGGGCTGTCGCTCACGGACAGCACCCACGGGTCGATCAGGCGCTCCTCGCTGGCCCGCTGAAGCATGTCGAAGTCGTCCCGGAAATACTGCACGTCGATGGCGAGCGCCCGCCGCATCTCGTTCAGCAGCGCGCGCATGATCTCGGCACGCCGCTCGGGCTCGGCGTGGCGGAGCACCTCGTGCGCCTTCGACCAGCGGTCCTGGTTACCCGCGAGCCAGTCCAGATCCTGGTAGTCGATCTCCAACAGGCCGGTCTGCTCCAGGTTGGGCATGGTGATCCGCCAGCCTCGTTCGAGGTCGAGGTAGAGGCGGAAGGCCACCACGTCCCGCAGCGTCTTCGCGGCGTTCTTCGCCATCAACGGCGGCAGGTCCTCGCCCCGCGCGTAGTCGCCGGCCTTGAGCTGGAGAGCCTCGGTCACCTGGGCGGCGAGGTGCTCGTGGGTGACGCCGTCCTCGCCGGCCTTGACGGTCGCCTGGTAGAGCGCGCCGCGTAGCTGGGTGATCTGCACGAAGTCGTTGAAGTGCCCGGCCTGCAGCGAAGCGTCCTGCCGGTTGTCGACGAACGTCAGCAGCTTGCGCGCCTTCTTGTCCAGCGCCTCGGCGGGCGCGGCGAGCAGCGAGCGGACGATGGAGGCCGAGACCAGGGAGGTCGCCGACGACCGCCCCTCCTGGTCGAGGCTGGCGAGCTTGGCGAAGTCCTTGCCCCGGGTCTGCTCGTAGCTGACCCCGCAGTGTGGGCAGAACAGGAACGGCGACGGGATGAACGCGGCCCGCAGCGCGCCCCGCCCCTCATAGCCGTAGGGGTCGACGGTGATCGCGGTCGGCAGCCGGTCGCGGTAGTTGGTGCGGACCGTCTCCTGCCCGTTGCCGTCGACCTCCAGCCAGGACTCGGGGATCCGCCGATCCTCGATGGCCTCGGTGATGCTCTCCGGCCAGGGCCGATCCGAGTCGATGTAGAGGTAGCCGTCGGTGGCGTGGCCACCCGTGGCGATGGTGTCGCGGCGCGGCTCGTAAACGGTGTCGCCGTCCCGGGTGGTCCGCCACACCGTGGGGTATTCCTGGCCGCACTCGCGGCAGAAGGCCAGCGGCAGCAGGATCTTGCCCCCCGAACCGGGCAGGACAAGCTGATAGTCGCGGGTGAGGTGACGGGTGAGTTCGTCCTCCAGGGTCACGTAGACGGTGTCGCCCTTGGAGAGAAACTGATGCAGCCGGAAGGCGAACAGGGGCCGCTCGGTGACCGGGTGCCGCGCCTCCGAACCGGCTTTCAGCGTACGGCGGATGGCCTTCGCGCAGTCGGCCACGGTGAGCCCGCTGGCCTCGGCGAGCACGACCGCCGCGTCCTCGATCTTGGCGGGCTTCCGCCGAACGAGCTGACCAGCCTCGACCGCGAGCCCGAACCGGGTTTCGATCCAGCGGGCGAGCGGGTCCTTGACCAGATCGGCGTAGGCACGCGGCGCGCCCGGCGCGCGCAGCCGCTCGGCCGGCACGGTGTCGGGGGCGTCGGCGGTGGCGCGGACCAGGGTTTCGCCGATCACGTTGGCCGGCGTGACCTCGGTGCCGAACAGGGTGGTGGCGACCCGGGCCACCACGGCCCGCTGGTCGGCGGCCGTGCCCTCGCTGGAAATGGTGGCCGAGGTGCCCACACATTGCAGGTGCTGCGCCTGGCAGGCCTCCCGCACCCGGCGGATCAGCAGCGCCACGTCGGCACCCTGCCGCCCCCGGTAGGTGTGCAGCTCGTCGAAGACGAGAAACTCCAGGCCGCTCGCCATCCTGATCAGTGACCGCCGGTCGTCCGGGCGGGTGAGCATCAGCTCCAGCATCACGTAGTTGGTGAGCAGGATGTCCGGCGGGCTGTCGCGGATCTCCTTGCGCCGCTCGTCGCTCTCCTGGCCGGTGTACCGGGCGTAGGTGACCGGCTCGCGGCCCGGCCCGTAGCCGTCCCGCAGATACTTGTCGAGCTCCTTGAGCTGGCTGTTGGCCAGCGCGTTCATCGGGTAGACGATGATCGCCCGGACCCGCTTGGCCGCCTTGGGCCCCTCCTGCTGCCGGACCTTGAGCACCCGGTCGACGATCGGCACGATGTACGACAGCGACTTGCCGGAGCCGGTCCCGGTCGTCAGCACGTACGACGCGCCGGACTGCGCCTTGTCGATCGCCTCCCGCTGGTGCTGGTGCAGCGTGAGCGGGCGGCCGTCGCACGCCCTGCCGGCCTCGGTCTTGCCGGCCTGGAAGATGCGCGCGCACTCCTCGTGCAGCACGCCCTGGCTCACGAGTTCGAGGATCGAGCCGCCCGAGGCGAAGAACGGGTTGAGCGACACCCAGGGGTCCGGCCACTGTGACTTGGCGGTCAGGTCGTCCTCGACGAACGTGGCGATCCGATCGTCGCGGATGATGGTGCTGCCCTGGGTGAAGTCGCGGTAGTCGTTGATGAGCTGCTCGTGGACCCCGAAGACGTCCATGCCCACGCCGGCCGGGCGGGTGAGGACACCCTCTTCCGGCGAGGCGGCGGGCGCCGGAACGGTAACCCTGCCTCGGCTGGCGGCGACGTAGCGCACCGGGTTGAAGACTTCCCATCCGGCGACCGTCTCGGCGCCCGTGGCCAGTGGCAGGAGCGCCTGTCGTACGGCTGCGGCATCCGCCGGCCGGTCGGCGGGCTCCTTGGCGAGCAGGCGGTCGATCAGGCGCACCAGGTCGTCCGGCACGTCCGAGCGCAGCAGCCGGACCGAGGGGGCGGGCTCCTGCAGGTGCTTCTGCCCCAGTTCGTGCGACGACTCGCTCAGGAAGGGCGGCACGCCGGTCAGCAGTTCGAACAGGACGCAGCCGAGCGCGTACAGGTCCGCGGCCGGGGTGACCGCGGCGGCGAGGAACTGTTCGGGGGCCATGTAGCGGGCGGTGCCGACGGTGACGTTGGTGCTGGTGACCTTGCCGGCCTCGGTGTCGTCCAGGATCCGGCCCATGCCGAAGTCGAGGACCTTGACCGTGCCGTCGCGGACGACCATGACGTTGGACGGCTTGAGGTCGCGGTGCACCACGTCCGCCGTGTGCGCGGCGGAGAGCCCGTCGGCGATCTGCGCGCCGAGGGCGGCGACCCACGAGATCGGCAGCTGCGGATGTTCGGACACCAGGTCCCGCAGGGTCTCGCCGTCCAGGAGCTCCATGGCGATGTACGGCAGCACGTCCGGGCCGACCGATCCGGCGATGATACGCGGCAGGTTGGGGTGGCTGAGCCTGCGCATGATGCGCACCTCACGCTCGAACCGCTGCTTGGCGTTGCTGTCGGCGGACGTGTCGATGCTGGCGCCCGAGCGACTGCGCAGGATCAGTTTCAACGCGACGACGCGGTCGGCGGAGCCCTCTCCCGCGTTCATGTCCTCGGCGCGATGGACCTCGCCCATGTTGCCCTTGCCAATAGCGTTCAGGAGACGGAACCGGCCCGCCACCCAGTCATGTGCCCCGGTCAACCTCACACGCCCCCAGCTCGTCGTGCACGGCGAACGCAACGGTTATCCGCTCTGGGCCGGGTGCCCCCACCCGCCCGTCGCGGTCCCGTTCACGGGACTAGCTCCGACGCCCTGTCCCTTCGAAGCCTTGGTCGCGATGCCGTCCGTGGAGTATGGACCGCCAGCCGCGGCGCGGCATTCGTCCGGTCAGCGAGGATGCTCAGCCGAACGTCGAGCACTTGACAGCCATCGTTGAAGTCTTCTCCGCTTCCGGTGGAATGGCATTGGCGCCATTCATCAGGCTCGACGGCCTCGGGCCGGCTATCGCCGAAAGGGGCATTGACCAGCGACTTTCTCACCGACGAAGGCGCAGCCAGCCCAATCGTCAGCCGCTACCTTGTTGGCTGTTTCCCAGCGCCAGCACGCGGCGAGCCAGCCCGCCTGCGGTGAGCTGCACGAGCGGAGCACCCAGACAGCTATCTGTCGGATAGCCGACTCAAGAGCCTCCAACCGCCGGACAGCAACCGGGCGGTCACCCGGAGTCAGTCGGTGATCTTGGCGCGCACCACCTCGGCCCAGTCCTGGCCGAGCGAATCCAGGATCGTCGCCGCCTCCCGCCATGCCGCCCGCGCGGCCTCGGTGGAGCCGGCGGCGACGTGCGCGTCGCCGAGATGGTCGAGAACCTCGGCCTCGTCCAGCCGGGCGCCGACGGCACGGAACAGCGCCAGTGACTGCTCGTAGTATCGGATGGCGTCGGGCTGGCGGCCCTGTCGGTGATAGGCGAAGCCGATGCTGTCCAGGGCGGCCGCCTCGCCGGCCCGGCTGCCCAGCCTCCGGTGGAGCTCCACGGCCCGTTCGCAGAAGTCGACCGCCCCGGAGAGGCGGCCGAGCAACAGGTTGTGCCACCCGACGGAGTTCAGCGCCTCGGCCAGCGAGCGGTCGCTCCCGGCCGCCGAGGCCAGCTCCAGCGCCCGTTCGGCCTGGTCCAGCGCCTCGGCGTAGCGCTCGCGTGTCTCGTATAGCCAGCCGAGGTGCCGGTGCGCCTGCGCCTGGCCGTCGATGTCGCCGCATCCGCGATAGAGGTCGATGGCGGCGAGATAGTGCTCCTCCGCCTCCCCGTCCCGGCCGGTGGTCAGCGCATGCGCGAGCCTCAAATGCGCCCGGGCCTCCAGCGCCGGCTCACCCAGCCGGCGGGCCGTGCGAAGGACCGCCATCTGGACCCTGGCCTGCTCGGTCCAGTAGCCGTTCCGGTGCAGGAACGTGCAAAGCGCCTCGGCGAGTGGGGGCACGTACTCGGTGAAACCGGGCGTACGCTCGCCCCTCTCGATCGCCGTGAGCAGGCCGGTCAGCTCTCGGTTGAACCAGTCGAACGCCTCGTTCTTCGTCGCGATGGGCTCGACCACCACGCCGGCCCGCGCCGGGACGAGCGGGGCCGGCTCGATGTGCGGGTTCAGTGCCAGATCAGCGGCGACCGCGGTATGCAGCAGGTGCTGGAACCCACGGTGCAGGGCCGCCCGGCGGTCCTCGTCGGCGAGGGGCAGCTCCCCCGCGTACTCGAGGAGCAGATCGTGCAGCACCCAGCGTGAGCGGGGCCGCTCGGCCACCAGATGCGCCTCGCCGAGGCGGCCGAGCGTCCGGCGGGCCTCAGCCTCCGGCTCGCCGGCCACGCTCGCCACGGCCGCGAGGGTGATCTCGGGCTCGGACCAGGCGCCCAGCAGCGTGAAAAGGCGGGCGGCGGCGGGGTCGAGGGCGGCGTAGGAGCGGGCGAACACCGAGCGCAGGTCGAGCGCGTCCAGCCGCTCGCCGGGCCGGGCCAGGTCGGTGGTGAGCTCGGCGATCGAGAAGGACGGCTCGAGCACCGCCCGCGCGGCGACCATGGCCAGCGCCAGCGGCAGCCGTCCGCAACGGGCGGTCAGCTCGGCGACGGCGACCGGGTCGGCGTCGGCCCGGCCGTCGTCGATGCGCCGCAGCAGGAACTGCCGGCTCTCGGCGTCGCTGAACACGTCCACCGGCACCGGCCATGCGCCGTCGGCAGCGACCAGCCCGGTCAGCCGGCGGCGGCTGGTCACCACGACCACGGTGCCGGAGCTGCCGGGCAGCAGCGGGCGGACCTGCTCCACATCATGCGCATTGTCCAGCAGCACCAGCGCGCGGCGGCCGGCCATCTCGCTGCGGTAAAGGTCGAGCTGGGCGTCCACATCGGCAGGGACGCGGCGAGACGCGACGCCGAGCGCGTCGAGGAAGCGGCGGACAGCCTGCCCGGTGGTCAGTGCGGACGAGCCAGGTCCGAAGCCACGCAGGTCGAGGTAGAGCTGACCGTCCGGGAAACGGTCACGGACGCGGTGCGCCCAGTGCACGGCCAGGGTGGTCTTGCCGACCCCGGGCGGGCCGGTGACCACGCAGATCGGCATGGCGGTGGGCTGGTCGGCGACGCGGGTGAGCGTCTCATCCAGGCGGGCCAGGTGCGGTTCGCGGCCGATGAACCCGTACGCGTCGGGCGGCAGCAGAGCCGGACCGCGCCGCGGCGCCGGGGCTGCGGGTTCGTCGCGCAGCAGCTGCTGGTGCAGCTGGCGCAGCTCGGCACCGGGCTCGGTGCCCAGCTCCTCGGCGAGCGTCGTCCGCACCACCTGATAGTGGTCCAGCGCGCGGGCCCGCTGCCCGCTCGCATTGAGTACGCGCAGCAGCCGGGCGGCGACGGCCTCGTCGTAGGGATGCGCGGCCGACAACCGTAACAGCGACTCGACCACGCCGCTCATGTCCCCGGCCTGCTGCTTGGCCGCGGCCCACTGCAGCGACGCCTCGACGTAGCGCCGCTGCCAGGCCTCGCGCTCGCGGGCCGCCCACTCTCCGGTCAGGCCGGCAAGCGGCTCGCCCCGGAACAGCTCGAGGGCCTCGCCGAGCAGATCGGGCGAGCCGTCGGCCCGGGACACCAGGTCACGGAACCGGCCGGCGTCGATCGCCTCGGCCGGGAGGTCGAGTGAGTAGCCGCCGGGACCCCGGACCACAGTGCCCGGTGCGCCGGCGGCGGCCAGCACCTGACGGATGCGGGAGATGTAGACGTGCAGGTTGTGCCGGACGCGCCTGGGCGGGTTATCGCCCCAGACCCGGTCGAGCAACGCATCGGGTGAGACGGTGCGGCCGGCCTCGACGGCGAGCACGGCCAGGACGGCCAGTTGCCGGGACGGGCCGGCGTCGATCGGGTTCCCCGACGACCGCACCTCGATCGGGCCGAGAATCCGAACCTCCATGCCGCGATCCCCCGCGCCCGTGTGTCGGAATGCGGGGGCAATCGTATATGGACATACGACAGTGTCGTTGGGCGCTGTCAAAATGTGGAACGGCAGGACAGTGGCTGCTGCGGGGCCCGGACCACCCGGCCCGGACCCCGGTCACGTCAGCTCAGTAGCAGAAGGTCTCCCAGGTGCCGATCTGTGATCCCGGCGTGCGGGCGCGGAGCATGCCCTGCGATGCGCCCGTGTAGTCCTCCTCCGCCGCGACGAACAGTCCATTGGAATTCGCCTTGATCTGGCCGCAGTAGCCCTGCCCCGGGTTGATGTCGGTGTAGAAGATCTCCCACGGCCCGAGGTTGATCTCGCCCGTCCGGGCCCGGAGCATGGCGTAGATCGTGCCCTTGTATGCCTCCTCAACCGACACGTAGTTCCAGTTGCTCTGCGAACGGATGGTGGTGACCTTGCTGACCTGGTCGCGGCAGAGGGTGAACAGCTCCCAGGGACCGACCGAGCCGGATCGCGCCCTGAGCTCGTACTGCCGGTCGCCGGTGTAGCTCGACTCCATCGAAACGTACTTGATCAGGCCGTACCGCCTGAACGAGACGTTCACCCAGCACGGTTCCGGATGCACCTGGGCCGCCGCCATGGCCTTCCCCGACACTGCCGCTGCCAGCTCCGTCGTGGCTTGCCGCTGGCTTTCCAGCTCCGGCCTGCCGGAGCCGACCGGAACCAGCGTCGGCTTGGGCACCGCCGTGAAACCGGCATCCGTCACAACGGCTGGAGCCGGAGTGGCGTGAGCCGCAGCGGGGAACAGCAGGCTGCCCAAGACGACTGCCGCTGCCACCCCGCCCCGCAGGATTCTGTAGAACATGCCTCTCCCTCGTGATTGCGCCGTCAGAGTCTGGTCCATCGGATCTCCCCCAGTTCGAGCGCCGATGCACTGGCGCAAGCATCTCGGCAGCCTCTCGCTAGCTTCTCGCCGAATCCTCAATCGCGGAGAGGTGTCAGAGCCTGGGGATCCGCAGGCGCCACTCCGTGCCGGGCAGCCCAGACGGTGCGCTTCCCGAACGGTCCGCGGCAATGAGGCGAGGACGTGGTACTGGCTGCGCCGGGCTGGGATGACTAGAGACCACTATGGACCGCTAACCAACAACCCCGACCATTGGCAGCCTGGGGCACACCGGCCAGCTCGGTGCTGGTCACACCGCCTGGGTGGCGCTGGCCAACCAGGCGGGAGTCATCACCCCGCGACCCGACCAGATCCATGTCGTGCTTGGCGAGGACTGCAGCTCCTGGAAGTCTGACCTCACCGCTTCTGCTCGTCGGGGCGGACCGCCCCCCGGGCCAACCCGTCGGCGGTGAGCTGGACGAGCTCGGCTCCCAGCGACGCCGCCTGCCGCACCGCGGCTTCGAACGCGTCGAGCCGCTGGAACGCCTCCCCGTTCGCCCGTTGCTCATCCAGTGGCAGCCGGCGCACCTGCGCCCGCCGGATGTCGAAGCGCAGCGTGCCGGACAGGCTCGATGCCTGCTTCTCGTTGGCCGAGGTGCGCAGTTGCCCGGCGAGGTACCACGGGTCCAGGGCCGCCGGGTTGGGTCGCAGCAGATAGAGGTTGCGCCCGAGCAGTGCCCCCTCGGTGGTGACGACCCGGGCGGTGAGCTGCCGGGCGATCATCGGCACCACCACGTCGCCGACGGCGAGTCGGATCTCCTGGCCGAGCTTGCCGTCGTCCCGCCCGGAGGGCCCTTCGCCGCTCAACACGTCCTGCACGGTCAGCACCGGCGGCCCTCCGGCTGACGGCTCGCCCACCTCGCTGGACGCGGCGCGGATCGGGCCGAGCAGGTGCAGAGCGCCGACCCGGGCCAGCTCCCCCACCGTCAGGAACTGCCCGTCCGGGCCGTCCGGCACGGGCGTGACCTGCGGCATCAGCGCCGGCAGATCGTTGACGACGGCGGCGAGGCGCTCTCTGGTGCGTACCAGATGTTCTCCGGTCGCGCCCGCGACGGCGGGTTGCCGGCGGGCGGGGGTGAGGTCGACGTCCTCGTCGAGCAGTTCGATGACCGGGACCGCGCGGGCAAAACCGGCCTCCTCGACCTCGGCGTCCGTGGTCAGCGCCCGCCAGGCTGCGAGGATCCGCGGGCCGGTCTCGGCGAGGTCGCCGCCGGCGGCGTCGACCAGCAGCGTCCGCGCTGGTGGCGGCGTGTCGGGCGCGGGCCGCCGCAGCACCCACAGATGCAGGGGTACGCCGTGTGGCGCGGCTGCCCCGGGTGGAAGCGCGATGACGGCGCGCAGGGCGCCGCGGCGCAGCAGTTCGGCGCGGATGCGGCGGCCGGCGCGGCGGCTGGCGACGGTGGGTGGCATCAGCAGTACGGCCTGCCCGCCAATCCGCAGGTGGGCCAGGGCGTGCTGGGCCCAGGCGAGTTCCGGCTCGGTGCGTGGGGTGGTGCCGACGATCCAGCGTGGGTCGTGGCCGAGTTCGTCGTCGCCCCAGTTGGTGACGCCGAACGGAGGGTGGCAGACGACGGCGTCGACGGTGCGGCCGGTGAACGCGTCGGCGCGCAGGGAGTCACCGGTGCAGACCTCCCCGGGCACCTCGCGCAGGGCGAGCCACAGCCCGGCGAGGCGGGCGAGGTCCTCGTCGAGTTCCTGCCCGTACGCGGAGGTGCAGCCGGCGCGGACGGCGGCGCGCAGGGTGGCGCCGGAGCCGGTGGCCGGGTCGAGGACGGAGCCGCCGCCGACGGCGGCGATGGCGACCATGAGGTCAGCGAGGTCGTCGGGGGTGGCGAACGGGCGGCCCGGCCCGGGTGTGGAGAAGCGTTGCCACAGCTCGTCGAACGCGCCCTGCGGGCCGAGTTCGTCGGCGAGCGCGTCGAGGTCGGGCAGCAGCGGTGTGAGGTGCGGGTCGGCGGGTCGGTGGGGGTGTTGGCCGCGTTGCCGGGCCAGCAGCAGGGCGCCGACGGCGGCGAGGCCGGCGGCCGGGGATTCGCTGGCGGCGGCGAGGCGTCGCCACAGCCGCTCGGCGGTGGCGAGCTCGGGGAGTTTGCCCTGGGCGCGTAGCCACTGTTCGACCTGGGTCAGGTCGAATTCGGGGCTGGCCGTGGTGCCGCCCACGGGGGTGGGGAAGTCGGTGTGGCGTTTGCGCCAGTTGCTGACTGCGGCGCGGCCGACCCCGGCGAGCCGGGCGATCTCCGCTGCCGTGATGGTCGGTGTCTCCTGCACCTCCGGAGTGTGTCATACCCGTCAAGCATCATGTCTGTTGACAGCGTTCACGGGTGATGCTCTCATTGACGCCGCTACGTTCACAGCAGGAGGAAAACGATGCGCAAGACCACGACCGTCGCTTTGATCGCCACCGCCCTCGTCGCGCTGGGCTGCGGCGCCGGCAGCAGCGACGAGAGCGCCGACGGCAAGGCCGGCACCGTCAAGGCCGACGGCGGCGGCGCCAAGGCCGACGCTGGGGGCGCCAAGGCCGACGACAAGCCGAAGACCGCGAAGATCGGCGATCCGGCCCGGGACGGGAAGTTCGAGTTCACGGTGAAATCGGCCAAGTGCGGCGTCGCCAAGGTCGGCAACGACATGCTCGGCGCGAAGGCGCAGGGCCAGTTCTGCCTCGTCACGATCAACGTCAAGAACATCGGCAAGAAGGCGCAGATGTTCTCCGACAGCAGCCAGAAGGCGTACGCCGCCGACGGCACCGAGTACTCCTCGGACAGCAGCGCCTCGCTCTACGCCAACAAGAACGCCGAGACGTTCCTCAACGACATCAACCCCGGCAACCAGATCACCGGCGTGGTCGTCTTCGACATCCCGAAGAACGTCAAGCTCACCAAGCTCAAGCTGCACGACTCGCCGTTCTCCGGCGGCGTGACGGTCTCCCTGAACTGATCAACCACTCGTCCCGGGGCGGGCGCCACCGCCCGCTCCGCCTGCCTCGACTGTTCACAGAGGAGATCGTCATGACCGACCCGACCAGCCAGATGCCGCCTGATCATCTCCCTCACCAGGCCGGCGTACCGCCGCAGCCGTCGCCGATCCCGCCTGGCGCCGGCGCTCCCCCGCCCGCCGCTCAGTACCAGGGTGCCACGCCCGCCGGCCCGCCCGGTCCGGCCGCTAGGGGCAAGCGCTCCACCGCTCGCGCCTGGCTCGTCGGCGGGATCGCCCTCGTCGTCGCCCTGTGCTGCTGCGGCGCGGTCGTCAACGCGTTCAGCGACGCCAACGACGCCCAGCCGCAATCCATCGCCGCCAAGTCGGCCAGCCCGAGCGACGCCCCGCCCACCACCGCCGCACCGACGACCGCCGCACCGACCGCTGCCGCGCCCACCTCGGCTGCCCCTGCCACGACGGAACCGGCACCCACCACCGCCCCGCCCGCCCCCAAGCCGAAGGTGATCAAGGGACGCGGCGACGATCTGGTGCGGATCCCCGACCTGACCGACCTGGCCGTCGTGAAATTCACCTGCAAGTGCACCAGCAACACGGTGCTGAAGAGCGACGGAGACGGCCTCCTCGTCAACGAGATCGGCTCGTACAGCGGCAAACGCTGGATCAATCTGGAAGATGGTTCGCTGACCACCCAGTTCGAGATCATGGCGTCCGGGTCCTGGACGTTGACCATCGGCACCGTCGCCCAACTCGCCGGCAAGTTCCCGACCGGGAAGGCTTCCGGGAAGGGCGACGACGTGCTGGTGCTCGGGGGCGACGCCACCGCCGCCAAGATCACCCACCGTCGGGGTACGGCCAACTTCGTCGTCTACGCCTACTCGCTCGAGACCGGAGAAGGTGGCCTGCTGGTCAACGAGATTGGCGGCTACTCGGGCGTACGCCCACTGTCGGCGCCCGCCCTCGTGCAGATCACCGCGGATGGCAACTGGACCATCACGCCCGCCTGATCCGTTTGCGACATCAGCTCCACAGCGTCGCCGGGGCTCACCAGGCGCGTGCCAACACGCCAGGACAGAGCCAGCTACTGGAAGCCGTCGCACCGCCACCGCCAGCAGGCCCGCATCAAGCGGAGGTCACCACATGACCCGCATCGAACCCCTGGTCGAGCTGATCTTCGAGCGGCTCGCCGCCGACCGCGTACCCGATGACACCGCCGAGGTGGTCCTCGCCGCACTGCGCGGCGAGGCCGACCTGGACGCGGCGCTCGCCGGCAAGCCGACCGCCCCGAAGCCGCAGCGCACGGCGGCGGACCAGCCGCGGGAGCGGATCTGGCTCTCGTCGGTCACCGTCGCCGGTTTCCGCGGCGTCGGCCCGGAACGCACCCTCACCGTCGAACCCGGGCCGGGGCTGACCGTGGTGGTCGGCCGCAACGGCTCCGGCAAATCCAGCTTCGCCGAGGCGGTGGAGCTGGCCCTGACCGGGGACAGCGCCCGCTGGGCCGACCGCACCAGTGTGTGGCGTACCGGGTGGCGCAACCTGCACGCCGGTGACCCGTGCCGGATCGCCGTCGAACTGCGGGTCGACGGGCAGGCCACGCCGATCCGGGTGGTCCGCTCGTGGCCGTCCGGGGCGAAGCTGGGCGCGGCCGAGGTGAACGTCACCAGCGCGGACGGCGGCCACCAGGAGCTCGCCGAGCTGGGTCTGACCCGGCCGCTGCAGCTGTACCGGCCGTTCCTCACCGCCGCCGAGCTGGGCCGGCTCACCGCCGGCACGCAGAGTCAACTGTTCGACGCGCTCTGCGCGATCCTGGGCTTGGAGGCGATCACCGACGCCGACCGCCGGCTGCTGGCCGCCGCGCGGCCCGTCGACGCGGCCATCAAAGAGGTACGCGCACAGCGCGCCGCCCTCGCCGCCACCCTCGCCGAGGTGCCGGACGACCGGGCGCGGCGGGCGGCGGCGTTGCACGTGACCCGCCCCGACCTGGCGGCGTTGGCGGCGATCCTCGACGAACCGGACGAGCGGACCGCCGACCAGGCGGTGCTGCTGTGCCGGCGGCTGGTGACGATGCAGCTGCCCGACGCCGCCGAGGTGACCCGCCTCGCCGGGCAGCTGCGGGAGGCCGCCGCGCAGGCACGCCGGCACGACGGCGGCCGGTCGCGGGCGTCGCTGCGCAGCGCCGAGCTGCTGCGGCTGGCCATCGAACACCACGACGACAAAGGGGACGGGTCGTGCCCGGTCTGCCCGACCGGCCGCCTCGACGTCGGCTGGCGGGCCGACGCCGCCGCGTCCCTGGCGGAGCTGCGCGACCGTACGCTCGCCGCGCAGGCCGCCGCCGCCCGGCTGACCGCGCTGCTGCAGCGGGCGCACTACCTGATCGACGACCTGGACGTGCCCGACGGCACCGCCGTCGGAGTGCCGGTCGACGGGCTGCACGATGCCGTGGCCGCGCTGCGGCTGGCGCCGGGCGGGCCGGAGGAGCTGGCCGCGCACCTGACCGCCCGGTACCCGGCGGTGCTCGCGGCGGCGCAGGCCGCGCAGGCGTACGCGAAGGCTCTGCTGCGCGAGCGCGACACCGGCTGGCGGGCGGCGGCCGACCAGCTGCGGGCCTGGGTCGCGGCGGCCGGGCTGCTGCCGGAGCGGGAACGCGCCCTGGCCCGGGTGCGGGCGGCGCGGGCGTGGCTGCGGGCGACCGGGGAGCGGCTGCGCGACCAGCGGGTGGCCCCGTTCGCGGAACACTCGCAGCGGATCTGGGCGCAGCTGCGGCAGGAGAGCAACGTCGAGCTGGGCGCGCTGACCCTGCAGGGTACGAACACCCGACGGCGAGTGGTGATCCCGGTCAGCGTGGACGGCGTCGACAACGGCACCGCGCTCGGCGTGCTGAGCCAGGGCGAGATGCACGCCCTCGGGTTGGCGACGTTCCTGCCGCGCGGCTGCGCGCCGGAGAGCCCGTTCCGGTTCATCGTGGTCGACGACCCGGTGCAGAGCATGGACCCGGCCAAGGTGGACGGGTTGGCGCGGGTCCTCGCCGAGCTGGCCGAACAGCGGCAGCTGGTGGTGTTCACCCACGACACCCGGCTGCCCGACGCGCTCGGCCGGCTCGGCCTGGGTGCCGCCCGCATCGTGGCGGTGGCCCGGGCCGAGCGGTCGGTGGTGACCCTGCGGCCCGGCCAGTGATCGGCTACGTACGCGAGCAGGGAACGGAATTCGAACGGTAGGAGAGGTGCATGTCCCGAAACCATCGCGACCACGCCGATCGGCCTGTTGAGCTGTTCCGCAGGGACGAGGGCAGGTCGACGACCTCGTGGCCGACTACCACGAGCTGCCCAGCGTCGGGGCGTACGAGGTGATGGTGCGCCGCTACATCGAGGGCCGGCTCGCCGAGCTGGCCCAGGCCCGGGGTGCGACCGCCGCCGGCTTCGAGGCGGACCTGCTGGCCGTCTTCGAGGACCTGTCCGGTCGCGGGCACGGCGATCCGCTCGGGGCGCTGGCCATCGCGACAGGCCGGTCGCGGGACTCCCTCCGCCAACTGCTCGCTGCGGCCCGCCGACGGGATGAAGGCACCAGAACGCCACAAAGTCCTGGTCCCCGCGATTCCGGCGCGTAGACGGGTAGTCCCTCCTGCCGACTGTTTCCGGCAGCGACGACCCGGGGGGGCCGATCATGTTTGGCTTCGTGCTGGCGCTCGGCGCCGCGTTCTGCAGTGCCACCGCCGCGACCCTGCAGTCGATCGGGGCGCGTCGGATCGCGACAACCGCGCACCTTGATCCTCGGCTGCTGTACCGGTTGCTGCGAAGCGGGCCGTACGCGGCGGGACTGGCGTTGGACGGGGCATCGTCCGGGCTCACCTTCACCGCTCTGCGGAGCGTACCGCTGTTCGCGGTCCAGGCGGTGGGGGCGGCGAACCTCAGCATCGTCGCGTTCCTGGCCATGCTGGTGCTGCGGGTCAAACTGTCGGCGCAGGACGCGGTCGCGATCGGCGGGGTGGTCATCGGGCTGGTGCTGCTGGTGATTTCGGCCGTCATCGGGCCGCCGTCGGCGATGCCGAGGGTGGCCGGTTGGTGGCTGCTCGGGGCGGTGGTCACGTTGGCCGTCGGCAGCTATCTGGGCAGCCCTCGGATGCGAAGTCCCGCGTTGCCGGGGCTGCTGGCCGGGCTGTCCTTCGGTTCCGCGGCCCTCGGCGCCCGGCTGCTCGGCCGGATCGGCTCGGTGGATGGCCTCGCGACCAATCCGATCACCTACGCGTTGGTGATCGCCGGCCTGAACGGGCTGTTGCTGTACGCCGCGGCCCTGCAACGCGGATCGGTGACGGTCGCCTCGGCGTCGACCATCGTGGGACAAACGGTGGC
The DNA here is from genome assembly GCF_040636055.1 of Micromonospora sp. NPDC006766. Taxonomy (NCBI): domain Bacteria; kingdom Bacillati; phylum Actinomycetota; class Actinomycetes; order Micromonosporales; family Micromonosporaceae; genus Micromonospora; species Micromonospora sp. NPDC006766. The sequence continues at coordinate 29,462 of NZ_JBEYIX010000039.1, forward strand.
GCCGGCGTTGGTCGGTTGGTTACTGCTCGGCGACCAGGTCCGGCCCGGGTTCGCGCCGGTGGCGGTGCTGGGCTTCGTGCTCGCTGTCACTGGTGCGGTGGCCCTCGCCCGGCACGCCCAGCCCCACGCGCCCGCACCCGGCTGACGCTGGCCGCAGCAGGTATCAGGAGGGGGCGGGTGTCGGTTGGTTGACACTTCAGAACCCTGAGCCGTCTTCACAAAATGTATCGATCGGGTGACCCTTGGTAAATGGGTGTCCGGTCAGGGTTCGTCGTCGCCCTCGAAGGTCAGAGCGGAGTCGGCAAGAGCACCGCCGCTCGACTCGTGTGCGAAGGACTTCAGCGCCTCGGCCGGAAAACATTGCTCACCCGAACCCCGTCCACCTCCAAGATCGGCACGATGGCCCGTGGCGGAACCGCCGATTTACGAGGGTTGGAACTGACCCTGCTGGTGGCAGCCGACCGCTATCACCACGAACGTACGGTCGTTCGTCCGGCCGTAGCCGATGGCGCCATTGTGGTGTGCGACCGATATCTGGCGTCTTCGCTGGTGTTGGATCCGCTCGACGGTGTGGCGCCCGATCTGGTGCGGGCGATCTACCGGGGCTTGCCGCCGGCCGGTCTGACGGTCGTCCTATGCGGTGATCCGCAGGTGTGCGCCGCGAGGGCCACGGCCCGGGGTCTCTACAGCCGTTTTCACACACCCGATCCGCGAGCCAACGACCGTGAGCGCACCGCGTACGAGGCGGTCGTCGAGGAGTTACGGCGCGGCGGGTGCCCAGCGATCACACACGAGATAGGCGTCGCCACCGCCCCGGCCGTGGCCGACGACCTGGTTGAGCTGATTCTGGCGCACGAGGAGGCTGGGCGGTGAAGGTCGGACTGCTCTATCCAGAGGTGTATGACATGGCGCGCTTCCGAGAGGGGCGCAAGGAGTTCCCGCCGTTCGGCGTGCTCTATCTGGCCGCAGTCCTGCAAGAGGCGGAGCACCGCGTACGCGTTGTCAAAGTCACGCCGGAGGACACCGAGCCCGACCTGTCCGACTGCGATGCCGTCGGCTTTTCGCTTGCCTCGTCCGCCACGTACGGGATGATGCTGGCGGCCCGCAATGCTGCTCGCATCCGAGCCGGCGCGCTGATCATGGTCGGCGGTGTGCACTGCAACTTCTATCCCGAGATGAGTCTGACGGACTTCCGAGCCGACGTCGCTGCCATAGGCGAGTCGGAGGAGAGCATCCTCGAGGTGCTCTCCCACGCAGCAGAAAAGCGCTTCGACGGGGTAGCGGGGGTTCTCTGGCGCCATGGCGACGAGCTGCGGCGGGAGCCCGTCCGCCCCCTGCTGCGCGACATTGACCAGTTGCCGCTACCGGCCCGGTCCCTGTTGCCGGCCGACGATCTGATCCTCACCGACCGGTTGGCCGGCACGGACTTGCGGATGGCGCACGTCATGTTCAGCCGGGGATGCCCTTTCCCGTGTTCCTTCTGCGCGGCGGGGCAGACGCGGATCCAATACCGCAGCGGGGCCAGCGCCCGACGCGAGTTGATCCACCTCATCGAGGCCTACGGGATCCAAGGCTTTGCGATCGTGGATGACAACTTCGTTGTCAACAAGCGCAAGGTGGGTGACATCTGTGACTCCATCGCTGACCTGGGCATGCGCTGGTCCGCGCTGTCCCGGGTCGACACCGTTGACGGTCCGCTGCTGGCCAAGATGGCCGCCGCCGGGTGCATCGAGATCAAGTACGGCATGGAGTCCGGCAGCGAGCACCTGCTCAAGGCGATGCGGAAGAACACCACCCGCGAGCAGATCCGCCGGGCGGTCCGAGCGACTGTTGAGGCGGGAATAGCCGCCAAGGTGTTCGTCATCCATGGCTATCCGGGCGAAACCTTGGCCAGCACCGAGGAGACCATCTCCTTACTGGCCGAATTGGAACCGGCGCTGTCCCGGGTGTCGCTGTTTCGATTCGTTCCGCTGCCGGGGACGCAGGTGTATGACCAGGCCGCCAGTCACGGCATACGCGGCATTCACCTGCAGCCCGACTGGGACGGCGAGTGGGTGAAGTTCCACATTCACCACAACAATCGGCACTGGTGGGGGACCAACGCGCAGTGGGAAGAGACGCAACGATCGTACGAGCTACTGCGAGACTTCGTCGAACAACGCTGGGGGCGGCAAGCTTAGCCGCTGTGCGGGCAGACCCGTGTTAGCTTCGGTGGGTGCGCGAGGTGCCAGCAGGAGTCACGGCCACCCATCGCCTCAACTCGTCAGAGGCCGATCGGCTCTGGCAGTGGGTGCTACGCCGCCAAGGCGTAGGGTCCAGCGACCGATACGCCACCGTGCCGGACATCGTCGACGCCACCCTGGGGTTGCATGCCGCCCGGTTGTCGTCTCCGTTCGCCACAGTGCTGGCACGGGCTCGGACGCCGGAGATCGCGTTGCGCCTGTGGCACCCGGCCACCCATCAGGTGGTGACCACGGTCCGGTGCATGCGGAAGACGCTGCACACTCTCCCGCTCAACCTGGCGGCGGTGGCCCACGCGGCGACCCTGCACTACCGAGAACGCGATGCGCTGCGGCAAATCCTCAACGCTGACCTGTCCACTCCACTCATCGCGCGGACGGCCCGGGCCATCCAAGCGCTCCTCACCGAGCATGGTCGCCTAACACCGCGCCAGATCGAGGAGCGTCTCGCTACCGGCGTCACCACCGTTGTCGCCGTCCGCTTGGCACTCAAACTCGGCTGGGAACGAGGCTTGTTCACCTACCGCAATCGAAGCTCCAGTTGGAACCGGGAACTTCGCACGTTCGCTCTCACCGCCACCGTCCACCCCCAGCTCGACATGAACCTCGACCGGGCCACAGCCACCGAGCAGCTCGTCGCCGAATACTTCGATCGCTACGGCCCGGCCTCGCTGCGCGACGTCACCTGGTGGTCTGGGCTGTCCCGCACCCGGATAATTGCGGCTCTCGACCGGATCGGCCAACCACTCATCGCGTTGCACACCCCATGGGCCCCGGCACCGCTGTACATGTTCCGTCACCGGTTCAGGGAATTCGAGCAGATCAGCTCTGGGGAACCACCACCGGCCGAACCGGTCTTGCTCGCCCACGAGGACGTCGCTCTCAAGGCCTACGCGGAGACCCGCACCCGATACCTGGGCCTGCTCGACCAGCGAGCTGCCTTCAACCAGATCGGCGAGGCCCTACCCACCATCCTTCTCGCTGGCCGCGTCGTGGGCGTCTGGAGTTGGGACACCCGCGTTCGGGCCGTGACCCACACCCTCTTCCGCGGCCACACAAGCCCAGCAGACCGGGCAGGTATCCGCCGCGCAGCCGAACGCGTCACCGCGGCGCTGCGCCAAGGATCACGACCACAGCAGCCGGACGACACGCCACTCGCTCCCTGACCGACACCCTGTACGGCTGGTAGCGTCCACGACACCTGACTGTCCTCGCGGAGCTGGCCGATGCAACCACTCTCCCCCACCACCACGCTGGCCAACCTTCAGCGTTATGTCGCCGACATGGAGAAACAGCGCGGATTTACCGACCGCACGGTGATTGATCAATGCCTCATGCTTGGCGAAGAGGTCGGTGAGCTGTTCAAGGCGGTCCGCAAGCATCAACAGCTTCCCATCAGCAGCACGTCCATCGTCGGCACGGTTGACGAGGAGTTGGCTGACGTCCTCATCTTCCTCTGCGCGGTCGCCAACCGTTACGGCATCGACCTGAGCGATGCCCTGCGCCGGAAGGAACAACACAACGAGCAACGCACGTGGCGGTAGAGCCAACCTCGCCGCCGTGGTCGCCGGCCCGTGACGGTCACCATCCGAGCACCGCGAAACGTCCTTACTTTGGGGTGTTTCGCGGTAATTTGATCTGGGGTGGCCGAAGCGGAGAAGGGGTGACCCGTGCGAGCAGTCGTCTTCGATCAGTACAAATCCACACCGGTGCTGAAGGAGGTCGACCGTCCGACGCCCGGGCCCGGCGAGGTGCTGCTCAAGGTTGCCGGAGCCGGAGCCTGCCACTCCGACGTCGCGGTCTACCGCGAGTTCGACAGGGAGTTCGGCCCACCACAACTACGCCCACCCTTCGTGCTCGGGCACGAGAACGCCGGATGGATCGCGGAGCTGGGGTCCGGCGTTGACGGCTTCACGGTGGGCGACGCGTACCTCGTCTACGGGCCGATTGGCTGCGGCCACTGCCGCGCGTGTTCCCGCGGCCAGGACACCTACTGCGAAAACGCCGCCACCATGCCCTACCTCGCCGCGGGCCTGGGCCGGAACGGCGGGATGGCGGAGTACCTGGCGGTGCCGGCACGCAACCTCGTCCCGCTGGGCGAGGCCGACCCCGTCGCCGCAGCGCCGCTCGCGGACGCCGGCCTGACGCCGTACCACGCGATCAAGAAGTCACTGCCGGCGCTGGCGGGCGGCGGCCGGCATGCTCTGGTCATCGGCCTCGGCGGCCTCGGACAGGTCGCGGTGCAGATCCTCACCGCCATCACCGGCGCCACCGTCATCGCCACCGACATGAACCCGGCTGCCATGGCCCGGGCCGAGGCCAGCGGAGCGGTGACCGTGCCCGGTGGGCCGGCACAGGCCGCGGCCATCCGCGACCTGACCGGTGGCCGGGGCGTCCACGCGGTCTTCGATTTCGTCGGCGTCAACCCCACCATCGCGCTCGCCATGTCGGTCGTCGCCGTGCAGGGCCGGGTCACGGTCGTCGGCATCGGTAACGGCACCTACTCCTGGAACTTCTACGGCGTGCCGTACGAGGCCGAGATCACGAACACCTACTGGGGCACGATCGAAGAGCTGTACGAGGTGGTCGACCTGTACCGGGCCGGGAAGATCGCCCCACAGATCGAGGTGTTCGCCCTCGACGACGCCCTCGAGGCCTACCGCCGGCTCGAGGCCGGCGAGCTCACCGGCCGCGCCGTGGTCGCGCCAGCCGGGCAGCAATAGCGATACCACTATGCCGATCGAGCAGCCATCCACTTCTCCAGGCCGTCGGCGTCCAGCGGCAGCGCGTCGGAGAGCACCTCCATGCCGTCGGGCGTAACCATGAGGTCGTCCTCGATCCGTACGCCGATACCGCGCAGCTCCGGCGGCACGGTCAGATCGTGCGCATGGAAATACAACCCGGGTTCGACCGTGAGCACCATGCCGGGCGCCATGACCGCGCCCTGATACGCCTCCGGTGTCGCCCGGCCGCAGTCGTGCACGTCCAACCCCAGGTGATGGCCGACCCCGCACACCAGGTAGCGCCGATGGTGCTGGCCGGTGTCGGAGAGCGCCTCGTCCACGGAGACCGGCAACAGTCCCCAGTCCGCCAGGCCCTGTGCGATCACCTCCATCGACGCGTGGTGGAAATCGGTCCACCGGCGGCCGGGACCCACCGCCGCCAGCCCGGCCCGGTGGGCCTGCTCCACCAGGTCGTGCACCTGCCGCTGGACGGGAGTGAACCGCCCGGAGGCGGGGAACGTGCGGGTGACGTCGGCCGTGTAACAGCTGGTGACCTCGACGCCCATGTCGAGCAGGAGCAACTCGTCCGGCAGCACCGGGCCGTCGCAGCGCCACCAGTGCAGGGTGGGTGCGTGCTGGCCGCTGCCGACGATCGTGGCGTAGCCGGGGCCGTTGCCGTACGCGCGGGCGTACCGGTCGAAGGTGCCCTGCAGCCACCGCTCACCGGGCCCCGCGACCGCGGTGGGAATCTCGCGGACCACCTCGGCGAAGCCCTCGACCGTACGGTCCACGGCCTCGCGGAGCTGCCCGATCTCCCACTCGTCCTTGTACATGCGCAACTCGGCGAGGGTGCGGCCCACCTCCTCGTCCCGGGTCACCTCCTCGGTGAGCTCCGACAGCGGACGGACCTCGACGCCCAGCGCCCGCGCCCACTCGGCCAGCCCGGGCTCGGCCCCGACCCACAGCTCGCCGTAACGGGCGTCGGACCAGAAGCCGGCGTTGCCGGGCGTGGCGGGCGGCGGCAGGTAGAGGGTCGGCTCGCCGTCCCGCAGCACCACCACGGCGTTCTGGACCGCGCAGCCCGTCACCCAGAGGAAGTCGCTGTCCGGGCGGAAGTCGTACGTCATGTCGTTGCTGCGTACGGGCGCCTCCCCCGCCGCCAGCACGATGGTCCGGCCGGGGAGCGCCTCGGCCAGCCGGGCCCGGTGGGCGGCGGCCGCCTCGACGGCGCCGGGGACAACCGGTGGAGTGCGGTCTGGCACGCCCCAGCCCGTGTTCATGTACGCCACGAACCCCGGGATCTCGGACAGCTTCGGCGGCTTGCCCTCACGCAACGGTGACACTCCTTCTGTGTTGTCCCTGATCAGGGTCAGTGCAATGGCACACCTTACCGGGAGGTGTCGAGGGCGCCCGAGCGGGCGAAGCGAGCCGGTTCGTGGGCGACGCAATGATGTTGACCGCGTCGATACGGTCTGGGCATGTGCCTCGACGGTAATGCCCCCGCCTCCGCTGCCACCGAGCCCTAGATCGAGCTGACGTCGGCCGATGGTTCCTGCTTCGGCGCCTACCTGGCCCGGGCCGACGAACCCACCGGCGCCCGGCTGGTGCTCCTGCCGGACGTCGCCGGGTTGCGCTCGCCATTTCGCGACCTGGCCCGCCGGTTCGCCCGTACCGGAGCCGACGTGCTGGTCATCGACTACTACGGCCGGGCACTGGGGCCCGCAGCCCGCGACGAGGAGTACGACCCCACGGTCAGCGAGACCTTCGACCGCGAGCTCATGCTGGCGGACCTGACGGCGGCACTGGCGTACCTGCGGGAAACCGGGGACGGGCCGGTCTACGCGGCCGGCTTCTGCATCGGCGGAACCAACGCGCTGTACGCCGGTACCGCCGACCTCGGCCTGGCCGGCGTCATCGGAATCTGCCCGTACGTGGGGCAGGTGGGTGTGTCACCGGCGCTGCCCGAGGACTTCGCGTCCAGGATCCGGGTACCGGTGCTCGGCCTGTTCGGCGGGGCCGACACCGAGGTGCCCGACACCGTGCACAAGGCCCTCGCCACACACCTGGCCGCAGCGAACACGCCGCACGACATCGTGGTCTTCCCCGGCCAGCCGCACGGCTTCATCGAGTGGGACCACTTCGGCCGGGCCGGGCACGCCGAGGCCGCCGCCGAGGCCTGGGCGCGCATCACCGCGTTCCTGCGGTAACGATCGAGCACAGCGTCCCCGATCAGCCCCACGTCCGAGAGGCCGGGCTATGGTGGCCGGATGCAGGCCCGGCACGGTGTCCGTCGCACCGATCAGAAACTGTCGGTGTCGGCGCTGTTCGTGCTGGCCTTCCTCGTCGTGGTTCTGGCCACCGCACGGGCCGTGGGGCTGTGCATCGTGTTCCGCCTGGCGCGGCGGGCCGTACCCGGATGTGTGGCGGCCTGGTCGGCCGACCGCGCTCCCCCACGGGTCTCGGTCACCGCCTGACGTCCGCCCACCCCTCACCAGCGCACGCCCCCTGGCGCTGGCTCACCGGCCTGGAGCACCATGCCCACCTCGCGTGATCACACGTACCCACCGGTCCTGCCCTGGAACGAGGGGCGGTGACCAGGGTGGCCGCCGGCACCCACGCCCGGCCGGGTGTCCGGTGGCCCGTCGCGCTCGACCTGGGCACGTCGGCGGTCCGTGTCTGGGCCGCGGCCTCCGACACGGTCCTCAGCGAACCCGCAGTGATCACCCATGGCAGAAGTGGCCGGCAACCGGTGGGGCGGGCGGCGCTCGACCTCGCGCGGACCGGCGGCGCCAATCTCGTCTGGCCGGTACGCCAGGGTGTCGTCGAGGACTTCTTCGGCTGCGTACGACTTCTGCGGGTCCTGCTCGCCGCCGTTGGCCGGACCGATGGTGACACGTCCCCGGTGCTCGTCGGTGTGCCCGCGACCGCCACCCTGCGCCAGAGGAACCTGCTGGTCGCCGCGGTCCGTCGCGCCGGCGGGGGGCGGGTGACCGCGGTCGAGGAACCGTTGGCGGCGGCGCTGGCCTGCCAGGCCGACCTGCACGGCGGCGACATCGTGGCCGTCGACATCGGCCACGGCCGCACGGAGGTCGCCCGGATCGCCGACCGGGCGATCGTCTCCGCCGAACGCGTCGACCTGGTCAACCCGATCGACCAGGTGCCCGCGATCGCTGACTGCGTCCGGCGGCTCGCGCTCGACGCCGGTCCGGGCCGGATGGGTAACCGCCGGCTGCTGCTCACCGGTGGCGGCGCGATGCACCCCGGAACGGCCGCCCGGCTGGCAGCGTTGACCGGCCGTTCGGTCACCATGCCGCCCGATCCGTCGCTCGCCACCCTCACCGGCCTGCGGCTACTGCTCGCCGGCGGTCCCGCCTCACCTGCCGTCAATGACTGTGGGTGATAGCCACTCTCAGACACCATCTGTCACTCTTCGTGATGGTGCCGGGTGTCACCTTCACGCAGGACCCACTGCCACCTCAGGCCGTGTGACCAGCGAAAATCCGTAAGACAGGCGCCGCGCGCAACTTCCCTTCGCTCGCCCTTTGCTCTGCAGCCATATACGCAGCAGCAACCGCCCGTGACTGTTGCGTGGGTGGCTGCAGAGCAAAGGGCGGAGTGGGTGAAGGCCGCGGGAAGCCCGCTCGTCACTCCACGTCACCGTTCTCGGCGGGCCGCCGCCTGAGGTGGTCGGGCGGGACGCTGCCGGGCTGCCTGCCACCTCCGGCCGCCTGGATGATTCGTCGTTCTCCTCCGATTTTGTCGGCAATCGCCCACAATTGACGGGCCAGGGCGAGTCGCCGTAGACCGGACACCGCCCGCACGGGAGGCTGGGACGGAGGGCGGCGATGGCCACCTACGAATACCGCTGCCGCCAGGACGGCAGCTTCGACGTCGCGCTGCCGATCGGGACAGCCGGCCCGTCGACGCGCTGTCCACGGTGTGGAGCCCCGGCCCGACGCACGTTCACCCCTCCGAGACTCACGCGCACGCCGGCGGGACTCCGTACGGCGCTCGACCGGGCGGAGCGAAGCGCGGAGACGCCGGAGGTGGTGCGGCGGATGCCGGGCGGCCTCCCCGCTCGCCGGTCGTCGAATCCCGCCCACGCCCGCCTGCCCCGATGGTGACCGGGGCCGGGCGGTCACATCCACCTGCCCCGCCTTCGCGGGCGGAACGAAAGGCGGGACGTCATGCCTGAGCTGCTGTTCGCCCTCGACTCAAGCAAAAAATTCACCGACCAGGCGAAGGTCGGGCACAACCGGTGGCATCCCGACATCCCGCCGGTGGCGACCGTACGACCCGGCCAGTCGTTCCGCGTCCACTGCCGAGAGTGGTTCGACGGTGCGATCCACAACGACGACTCGGCCGAGGACATCCGCGACGCCCCGCTGAAGCGGGTCCACGCCCTCAGTGGCCCGTTCGCCGTCCAGGGTGCCGAGCCGGGCGACCTGCTCATGGTCGACATCCTCGACATGGGCCCCATCCCGCAGGAGGACTCCGGCCCCCTGTCCGGCCAGGGCTGGGGCTACACCGGCATCTTCGCCAAGGCCAACGGCGGCAGCTTCCTCACCGACCAGTTCCCCGACGCGTACAAGGCCATCTGGGATTTCCACGGCCACCGGGCCACCTCCCGGCACATCCCCCGGGTGTCGTTCACCGGGATGTCCCACCCAGGGCTGATGGGCACCGCGCCGTCCGCGGCGCTGCTGGCCAAATGGAACCAGCGCGAAGGGACGCTGATCGCCACCGCCCCGGACCGGGTGCCGCCACTGGCCCTGCCACCCGAGCCCGAGAACGCGATCCTCGGCACCCTCACCGGCGCCGAGTTCGACCGGGTGGCCGCCGAAGCGGCCCGTACCGCTCCCCCCAGGGAGAACGGCGGCAACCAGGACATCAAGAACTTCACCGTCGGCAGCCGGGTCTTCTATCCCGTGTACGTGCCCGGCGCCAACCTGTCCGTCGGCGACCTGCACTTCTCTCAGGGCGACGGGGAGATCACCTTCTGCGGCGGCATCGAGATGGGCGGCTTCATCGACCTGCACGTCGACCTCATCAAGAACGGCATGCAGACGTACGGCGTCACCGAGAATGCGATCTTCCTCCCGGGAAACACCCCGCCGCAGTTCAGCCAGTGGCTGGCCTTCTCCGGCATCTCCGTCACCCTCGACGGCGAACAGCGCTACCTCGACTCGCAGCTCGCCTACCAGCGCGCCTGCCTGCACGCCATCAACTACCTGACCCGCTTCGGCTACCAGCCCGAGCAGGCGTACCTGCTGCTCGGCGCGGCACCGATCGAAGGCCGGTTCTCGGGCGTGGTGGACATCCCCAACTCCTGCGCGACCGTCTACCTGCCCACCGAGATCTTCGACTTCGACGTACGCCCCTCCGCCGCCGGCCCCACCCGGATCGACCCGGGCCCCGGCGCCCCGAAGGCCAGCATGAGCTGACCCGCTGGGGCTGCGCCAAAATGGGACGTCAGCGACCCTGGTCGCAGAGGAGCTTCAGCTCGGTCTACCGCCGTGGCGCCCGTCCGCTGGACTGCCGGACGGTGAGATGCGTGGGCAGGATGACGTTCCGGCGGCTCGCCCTCACCGCCAGATTCTGCTCCAACAACATCGAGACCGCGACTCGGCCAGCCTGCTCGACCGGCGCGGCGAGAGTGGTCAGCGGTGGGCTGCAGAAGTCGGCACCGAAGATGTCGTCGCAGCCCACCACGCTGATTTCGCCGGGGACGTCGACGCCACGCTCGCCCAACCGACGGAGGATGCCGATCGCAATCAGGTCGTTGAAGGCGATGCACGCGGTCGCACCGGTGTTCAGCAGCGCATCCGCAGCCGCCGAGCCTGACCGGCGGGACGCCCCGAACGGTCCGATCCGGGTCGCCGCCAGACCGTGCTTCGCCATCGCGGTACGCATCGCCCGCCAGCGGGCCTCGTTGGCCCAGGAGCAGGATGGGCCGGCCACGTATACAACCTGCCGATGGCCCAGCGAGATCAGATGCTCGACGGCCTGCATTACGCCGTCCGGGCTGTCGATCACGACACTGCGTACGCCGGGGGCGTTGCGGTTGACGGTGACGACCGGCAGTTCGGCGGTGATGCCGATGATGGCCCGCCCGGGTAGACGCGAGGCGGCCAGGATGACCCCGTCGACCGACTGTCGCACCGTGCTCAACAGGCGGGTCTCCAGCTCCGGTGAGTCTTCCGTGTCAACGAGCATCTGGGCGTAGCCGGCTGCCCGCAGCTCGTGCTGGGCACCCCGGATGAGCCCGAAGTAGAACGGATTAGTCACGTCCGAGACGAGCACGGCGACGGTCGCGGTCCGGCCCGACGAGAGTGCCCGCGCAGGGACGTTGGGCACGTAGTTCAGCTCCCGGGCGGCAGCCTGGATGCGTTCGCGGGTCACCCGGTTCACCCGTCCCGGGCGGCTCAGCGCCCGCGACACGGTGGAGGCGGCGAAGCCGGTGCGGGCCGCGATGTCGTTGATGGTCACGCGGCCCTCACGGCGCAATACCGCAGGCGAGCCGGGCGGACCATCGGGATCCATGTCGATCAGCAGACCACGGGTTGGCAAGAAATGGCAATCGATTGCCATCAGGATTTTGAGGTTGTTACGTTGCCTCCCACGCTCCATCGAAAACGGACAACCAACCACGTAAGGAGCGCAGATGATCGCCACACGTCGACTTGTCGCGGCGGCCGCGGTCGCCGCGATTAGCATTCCCCTGGCCGGCTGTGACTCCGGCTCGGCTGGCGACGACCCGAAGACGCTCAACATGCTCGTCGCTGCGAACTCGATCTATCCCAACGAGCAGAAGCAGTGGTTCGCCGACGTCTCGGCGAAGTTCCAGCAGTTGACCGGAGCGACGGTCCGTTTCGAGACCTTCGCCAGCCCCAACGACGAACTCACCAAGATCCAGACTTCGGTGCTGTCCGGGCAAGGGCCAGACATCTACTCGCTCGGCACGACCTTCACTCCCACCGCGTACTCGACCGGCGCCTTTGCCGACCTCACCGCCGACGACTGGACGAAGATCGGCGGCCGCGATCGGTTCCTGCCCGCGACGCTGGGCATCTCGGGGCCGGACCCCGCACACGAGATCGCTGTTCCCTTCACCAGCCGGCCGTTCGTCATGGCATACAACAAGGAGATGCTCGCCGCCGCGGGCATCGACAAGCCGGCCGTGACCTGGGACGGTCTGCGAGAGCAGGCCAGGAAACTGACCGGGGACGGCAGGTACGGCCTGGCCGTCGCCTACGCCGACGGCTTCGACCCGTGGAAGTTCATCTGGGCCATGAGCATCCAGGCCGGCAACCCCCTAGTGGAGGACGGAAAGGCACGGCTGACCGATCCGGCGACGGTCAGGGCCTACCAGACCTACCTCGGCTGGCTCGCCACCGACAAGATCGTCGCCCCGGCCGCGACCGGCTGGAAGAACGCCCAGGCGATCGCCGCGTTCGGTGCCGGCAAGGCCGCCTTCCTGCCGATGGTCTCCGCGACCTCGAAGGTCACCCTGGACAAGTCCGCAGTCGCCGGCAAGTACGGCTACGCGCTCATGCCGACGGTCCCGCCGGGCGCCACCGACCTGCCCGCCGACGGCGTCGGCGCCACCAGCATCCTCTCCGGCGACAACCTGGTGATCGCCAAGTACAGCAAGAACAAGGACCTGGCGCTGCGGCTGGTCAACATGCTCACCAGCGCCGACGCACAGGAGACCTACTACCGGACCTTCGGCGAGTTGCCGACGAATGAGGAATTGGCGGGCAAGCTCGTCGCCGACCCGGCACTCGCGGCGATCGTGGAATCCGCGTCGAAGGCACACGGCACCCCGTTCCACGGCGGTTGGAGCCAGATTCAGCTCGCGCTGGTCAACGTGGTCGTCCAGTCGGTGCCGAACCTCGCCGCCGGCAAGGTGGACGGCAAGGCCCTCGACACCCTGCTGGCCCAAGCCCAGTCCGAGGCGCAGTCCGCCCTGGACAAGGCGAAGTAAATGGCCGTCACCGAATCGGTGACGGGGGACGCACCGGACCGAGGGCACCCGCACCGACCGCGGGCGCCCGGTCCGGCGCGATCCGGTCGACAGGCCCGCCGCGCCGCCGGCTCCGCTGCCCCGCTGTGGCTACTCGCGCCCGGCGGCCTGCTCACCGTGACCGTCATCGTCGTCCCGTTCGCCGTCGCGATCGTGATGTCGGTGCTCGACCTCGACCAGTACACGTTCCGGCAGTGGTTGTCCGCGCCGTTCATCGGCATCGGCAACTACGCCGAGGCGCTGGCAGAGACGAGCATGCCGCACGCAATCTGGGTGAGCGGATCCACCGCCCTCATCGCGACGCTCGTCGCACTCCCGCTCGGGGTGGCCGCCGCGCTGACGACGCACCTGCCGTTCCACGGCCGGGCCCTCATCCGGTCGCTGTACCTCGTCCCCTACGTGCTACCGGCCTTCGTCGTCGGCACCATGTGGCGGATCATCCTGCAGCCTGACGGCGTCGCCAACCACGGCCTCGCGCAGCTGGGCATCGACGGCGGACTGTGGCTCAACGGGCCAAAGAGCTATCTGGCCCTGATCGTCGTGCAGGCCTGGTCGTCCTGGCCACTGATCTACCTGCTCACCCTCTCCGGCCTGCAGGGCATCGACGACACCCTGCATGAGGCGGCAGCGCTCGACGGCGCGCACTGGCAGGCCAAACTTCGGTACGTCGTCCTCCCGTTGCTACGCGGCCCCCTGTCGCTCGCCGCGATCATCTCGGTACTACACGTATTCAACAGCTTCACCCTGCCGTTCGTGCTGTTCGGCGTGCCGGCACCCCACGACGTCGAGGCGCTGCCGGTGCTGACCTACGTGGAAAGCTTCCAGAACCTGCGGTTCGGCCTGAGCGCGGCGATGGCCGTGATCTCACTCGTGCTGATCCTGATCCCCCTGCTGGTCTACCTGCGCACCGTGCGACTCGACACCACGGAGGCCACCACATGACCTCGGTACTGCGTCTGCTGCCGCGGCCGCTGCAGGTGGCCCTGACGGTGATCCTGCTGGGGATCGTCGGCCTGCCGATCGGCTACGTCTTCCTCGCCTCGGTCAACTCCGACCTGGCCGTCGCCGCCGGTGAGTTCTGGCCCGAGCAGGTCAGCTTCGGCAACTACCGGCAGATCTGGTCGACGGTCCCCCTGAGCCGGGGGCTGGCCAACAGCCTGCTCGTCGCCGGGGCGGTGGCACTCGCGTGCGCGGCCGCCGCGGTCTTCTCGGCGTACGTGTTGGTGCGGCATGCTTTCCGGGGCCGGCGAACCATCCTGCGTGCGCTGCTGGGCATGCAGTCGATTCCCGGCACGCTGCTGCTCCTGCCGCTGTTCGTCCTGTTCGCCACGATCGGCTACACCGTGGGCGTGCCGATCATCGGCACCCGATCGTCACTCTTCATCACCTACCTCACCTTCGGACTGCCGTTCTCGACCTGGATCATGGTGACCTACCTGCGCGGGCTGCCCGGCGAACTCGTGGAGGCCGCAACACTCGACGGCGCCGGGACCTGGCAGATCCTGCTGCGCATCGTGATCCCGCTGAGCTGGCCCGGGCTGGTCGTCGCCGCGATCTTCGCGTTCCTGCTCGGCTGGAACGACGTGCTCTTCGCCTCGGTCATGACGGATGTGGACACCCGGACCGCAGCAGTCGTACTCCAGGTCTTCGGCTCATCCGCCGAGGGCGGGGCGATACCGCCGTACGGGCAGATGATGGCCGCGGCACTCGTCTGCGCGCTACCGGTCGTCGCGCTCTACCTCGTGTTCCAGCGGTACATCGTCAACGGCCTGACCTCAGGAGGCGAGAAATGACCGAGTGGACATTGTCCGGCTTCGGCGACGAGATCGACCCCGAACCCGCCGTCCAACTCGCGGTGCTCAGCGCCCTCGGCGCGAAACACATCGAGGTACGCAGCGCGTGGGGCACCAACATCGTGGAGATGAGCGACGTCCAGCTGCACACCCTCAGCGATGCGATCGCCGAACGCGGCATGGCGGTCTCGGCCATCGCGTCCCCGGTCGGCAAGGCCGATGTGACCAGCGACGACGGCGGCGAACTGGCCCGGCTGCGGGCCGCCGTGTCCGCGGCCCGCCGGTTGGGAAGCCGGTACATCCGGATCTTCTCCTTCTACCGCCCCGCCGGAATGGCCGCAGCCGAGATCCGCGACGCTGTGCTGGCCCGGATGCGAGCCTTCGCCGCCCTCGCCGAGGACTCGGGCGTCGTGCTCCTGCATGAAAACGAGAAGAACATCTACGGTGACGTGCCGGAGCGAATCATCGACATCCTCGAAACGGTCGACTCGCCGGCACTGCGCGTCGCTTGGGACAGCGCCAACTTCGTGCAGGTCGGCGTGCGCCCGTACGACGACGGGTACGCGTTGCTGCGCCCCCACATCGACTACCTGCAGGTCAAGGACGCCCTGATGACGACCGGCGAGGTCGTGCCGGCAGGTGACGGCGACGGCCAGCTACGACAGACACTCACCGCGCTACGCGACGACGGCTACGCCGGGTTCGCCTCCCTCGAACCGCACCTCTTCATCCAACACGGGTTGTCCGGGCCGGCCCAGTTTGGCCGGGCCGCACGCGCGTTCGCGCAGCTCACGACCTCGATAGGAGTAGATCTTCAATGACCGGGCTCACCGTCGTCATCGCGGGCAGCAGCGTGATCGGCCACACGCACGCCGGCGCGATCCTGCGCCACCCCGGGCTGCGTGTCGCCGCACTCGCCGATCCGGATGCACAGGCCAACGATCGGCTCGCCAGGTGGATCACCGAGCACGGCGGCCCGGCGCCGCAGCGCCACGACTCGCTGGGCGAGGCGCTCGCGGCCGGGACGGTGGACCTCGTCGCGATCTGCACGCCCAGCGGCCTGCACGCCGAACTCGCCGAGCAGGCGCTCGCGGCGGGCGTGCACGTGCTCGTCGAGAAGCCGCTCGACGCCTCGCTGCCAGCTGCGCGCCGCATCGCCCAGGCGGCCGCGCACGTCGAGGCGTCCGGTCAGGTCTGCGCGGTGGTCTGCCAACACCGGTTCGACCCGGCCAGCGTCGCGGTCGCCACCCGGGTACGGGCCGGCGCGTTCGGGCGGATCACCTCGGCGGTCGCCAGCGTGCCGTGGTGGCGGGGCCAGCGGTACTACGACTCCGCGGGCTGGCGCGGCACCTGGCGACAGGACGGCGGCGGCGCCACCATGAACCAGGGTGTGCACACCGTGGACCTGCTGCTGTGGCTGCTCGGCCATCCCGAGGAGGTGTTCGCCTACACCGGCGCCACCGCCCACGATCGGATCGAGATCGAAGATGTCGCCACGGCAACAATCCGCTTCGCCAGCGGCGCACTCGCCGTGCTGCACGCCACCACCGCCGCGTATCCGGGCCTCGGTGTGCGGCTGCAGGTGCACGGCACGCAGGGCTCGGCGGTGATCCACGACGACCAGTTGGAATACCTGCACACAGCCGACGGCCCGGACCCGTCCGCCTACGCCGCCGGGCCGGACCAGTCATCCGCCGCGGTGCCCGAGTCCGAACTGCGGGGCGCCCCCAAGCCCGCCGAGGCCTTCGTCACCGGGCACCTACGGCAGTACCAGGACATGGTCGACGCGATCGACACCGGCCGCCGCCCGGCAGTCACTACCGCCGATGCATTACTCGCCGTCGCGGTCGTGAAGACGGTCTACCTCTCGGCGTACCTGCACCGGCCGATCCAGGTCCCGGCCGTGCTCGCCGGCGAGTTCGACGACGTCCTCGCGACGCTGGAGAGTTCCGCCATCCCCTCAACGGCGACGACGCGATGAGGTTCGCGGTGTTCAGCGCGTCCACACCGGACTGGACCCCGGAAGAGACGGTCGCGCAGCTGGCGGCGCAGGGCTGGGACGGCGTCGAATGGCGAGTCACGGACCAGGATGAGGCCGACCCGCCCGGCTTCTGGGCCGGCAACCGGGCGACCTTTCCCCTCTCCGGACTGGAAGGGGACCTACCCCGAATTGCCGCGATCACCCGCGCCGCGGGCTTGGAGATATCCGGGCTGGGCACGTACGTGCCAGTACGCGACCGCGCCAACGCCGAGCGGGTGCTCGCCGCGGTCGCAGCACTCGGCGCCGGCCGGGCACGGGTCATTTTGCCGGGCTTGGACAGCGGCGACTACCGGGAACTGATGGACCAGACCCGCCGGGACCTGACCTGGATCGCCGACCGTGCGGCCGCCCACGGCGTCACCGCGCTGGTCGAACTGCATCACCGCACCATCGTCGCCTCCGCGTCGGCGGCGATGCGGCTGCTCGACGGCCTCGCCCCGCAGCAAGTGGGGGTGATCCACGACATCGGCAACCTGACGATCGAGGGATTCGAGGATCCGCTGGCGGCCTTCGAGATGCTCGGCCCGTACCTCGCCCACGTGCACGTGAAAAACGTCGCGTGGTTGGTGACCGGCACCCGGGCCGACGGCGGCCCGCGCTGGTCGGCCGAGTGGGCGCCGCTACGCGAGGGGCAGGCCGACATCGAGGCATACTTCGCCGCCCTGCACCAGTTCGGGTATGACGGTTGGGTGACGGTCGAGGACTTCTCGACCGTCGTGCCACTCGCCGAGCGAACCCGGGACAATCTGGCCTACCTGCGGGAACTTGACCAACGGGTCCGCGTGCGGGGCGCGTGATCTCCACCCAATTCCTGTCGCTGCTGTCTGCCGGGCAGGGGCGACATCCAGGCGATCTCGGCGGCAAGTTGCGGAACCAGCAGATCGTGGTTAGTCCACCGCCGGCGGGGTACGCACCAAAATGCGCGCGAAGGCCGCCTGAACCGAGCCTCTCTTACCGAGAACCTGACCGAGAGGAACCACGGTGTCACACGAATACCGCAAGGACCCCGAAGCAATCTCTCGGCTGTCGCCGGAGCAATACCGAGTCACTCAGGAGGCCGGAACAGAGCCGGCCTTCGACAACGCCTATTGGGACAACAAGGAGTCGGGCATCTACGTCGACATCGTGTCCGGTGAACCCCTGTTCGCCTCCGTCAACAAGTACGACAGCGGCACCGGCTGGCCGAGTTTCACCACGCCGATCGAACCGAACAACGTGGTCGAACGCCGAGAATCGAGCCTCGGCATGAGCCGCACCGAGGTCCGGTCGGCGCACGGGGACAGTCACCTCGGCCACGTGTTCGACGACGGCCCCCCAGAAGCCGGCGGATTGCGTTACTGCATGAACTCGGCCGCACTTCGGTTCATCCCGCGCGATGACCTCGAGCGCGAAGGATACGGCGAGTACCGCAAGGTGTTCGAGCATGCGGGCGGAGAGCGGAACCAAGCACCCGCCGCGTGACTCCTGGCGTTGGTGCGCATATATAGGAGATCAGCTGCGCAGGTACCCCGCCAAGATCCTGCAGCTGGCCGGCTGATGGCGGTGACCGTCGCTGACCTGCGTCGCAAGCCGGTCCAGGCAAATCCCGTGTGGAAGGATGAGCCGATGGTGCACGCGTCCTGCCCCGACCAGTTGCTGGCGGCACCGGCTGGGGACGCGGACGCCTTCACGGCGATGGTCGGCCCGCTGCGCGGGCAGTTGCACGCTCACTGCTACCGCATGCTCGGCTCCGCCCACGATGCCGACGACGCGGTTCAGGACACGCTCCTGCGGGCCTGGCGCGCGCTGAAACGTTTCGAAGACCGCGGTTCGATCCGGCCGTGGCTGTACCGGATCGCCACCAACCGCTGCCTGTCGATGCTCGACCGGCGTGCCCGCCGCGAGCTGCCCGCCGACCTGCATTCCGCCGACACACCCGACGCCGAGGTGGCCTGGCTTGAGCCGTACCCCGACGACCGGGTGGGGCCCGAGGGGCGGGCGCTGGCCAGGGAGAGCCTGGAGCTGTCGTTCGTCGCCGCGTTGCAGCGGCTGCCCGCCAGACAGCGAGCGGTGCTGCTGCTGTGCGAGGTGCTCGGCTTCACCGCGCGCGAGGTGGCCGAACAGCTCGACACGAGCGCGGCCGCCGTCAACAGCGCGCTGCAGCGCGCCCGCAAGATGCTTGACGCGGGGCGGCCATCTGTCACCCAGCAGGAGGCCGTACGTGAGTTGGGCGATGCCGCGGTCCGCGAGCTGGCCCGGCGGTACGCGGCGGCGTGGGAGGACGGCGACGTCGGCCGGATCGTCGCCATGCTCACCGACGACGCGCGGTATTCGATGCCGCCGGTGCGGTCCTGGTTCGCCGGTCGGGACGCGATCCGTCGGTTCCTGCTCGACGGTCCGCTGGCGTACCGGTGGCGTTTCGTGCCCGCCATCGCGAACGGTCAACTCGCCTTCGGCACGTACCGCTGGGACGACGACCTCGCCGCGTTCGTGCCCGGCGGGCTGGACGTGCTCACGCTGCGCCGCTCCGGGATCGCGGAGGTCGTGTCGTTCCTCGACGCGGACGTCGGCGCGTTCGGTCTACCCGCGCGTCTGTGCGGGTGACGACGCAGCGATGAGTTCAGCCTTCTCGCCGGGTTGTACCGGTGAAAGGAGGCACACATGGTGCAGACACAGAAGGACGACGAGACGCTCATCAGCGACCTCGTCGAGCGGTGGGCGGCCGCGATCCGTGCGGGCGACCTGGCGGGCGTTCTCGCCGACCACGCCGATGACATCGTGATGTTCGACGTGCCGCCGCCGCAGGACGGGGTGCGGGGCATCGACGCCTACCGCGACGCGTGGCCGCCGTTCTTCCGGTGGCTCGACAGCGGCGCGGTCTTCGAGATTGTCCGCCTCGAGGTGACCGCCGGTGCCGACGTGGCGTTCGCCCACGCGCTGCTGCGCTGCGGGACGCCAGAGCATTTCTCCCGTCACCCCGACCACCGGCTACGGATCACGCTCGGGTTGCGTAAGGAGGGCGGCCGGTGGGTTGTCGCGCACGAGCATCACTCGTTCCCCCTTCACGAGGCCGCGGACACCGCCGCCGTCAAAGAGGAATCCGAGAACTGCACGAGGAGTGGTTCGACCGTACGGCCGCCAAGGACCTCGACGGGCTCATGGCGCACATCGCCGATGAGGTGGTGTCGTACGAGCACGAGACGCCGTTGCAGTACATCGGCCTGGCGCAGGTGCGGCAGGTGTGCCAGCGCGGCCTCGATGCCGGCTCCGGCGAGGTGACCTGGCAGGTGCCCGACCTGAGGGTCGTGGCCCGGGACGACCTCGCCGTGGCATGGGGGCTCAACCGGGTACGGGTGAAAGGGCTGGACGGTCAGGTGGACGAGTTCTGGTCGCGGGGCACTCGCGTCTTCCGCCGCACCGGCGGCGGCTGGGCAATGGTGCATCAGCACCTGTCGTTCCCGTTCGATCCGCACACCGGTGCCGCACGCACCGACCTACAGCCGTGATGGGTTCGGGGTCAGCGAAACTCAGCCGGCCAGGGCGCGGCGGCAGCGGGCCAGCTCGGCGCGCAGGTCGCGGCGCAGCGCCCGGTCCAGGCCGGGCTGGGCGAGCGCGTGGTCGAAGTCGCGGGCGGCCTCGTCCCACCGGCCGAGCCGCATCAGCGCCGTACCCCGGTTGTAGCGGGGCACCGGCGCCGCTGACAGGGCCACCGCGTGGTCCAGGTCGGTCACGGCGGCGGCCACGTCACCACGGTCGAACCGGACGGCGGCCCGGTTCGTCCACGCCTCGACCAGCTTCGGGTCCCCCGCCAGGGCCCGGGTCAACAGGTCCTCGGCTTCGGCGAGGCTGCCGCGCTCGGAGCGGACCAGCCCGAGGGTGCACAGCAGCGCGGGCTCCTGTGGGGCCAGCGCGAGCCCGGCCCGGGCGGCCGTCTCGGCCGCGTCGCGGGCGCCGCGCTCCAGGTGCAGGTTGACCAGGGCGATCCGGGCGTCGACGTGCCCGGGGTCGATGGCGAGAACCCGATCCAGGTCCTCCCGCGCCCGCCCGGGGCGGCCCCGCTCCTGCTGCAGCACGGCCCGGTTGTAGTACGCCTCGGGCAGGTGCGGTCCCAGGCGGATCGCGGTGTCGTAGTCCCGGATCGCGGCCTGGTTCCGGCCCGCCGCCCGGTGCAGGGCGGCCCGGTCCACGTAGTACTCGCAGTTGTCGGGGTCGTGGGCGATCACGGTGTCCAGGTCGGCCAGGGCCTGGGCCGGGTCGCCCAGGGCCAGGTGCACCTGCGCCCGGTTGTGGCGTAGCCGGGCCAGGTCCTGCGGGCGTTCGCCGGGGGCGAGCACCGCCGCCAGCCGGGCCAGCCCGTCATCGATCAGCCGCAGCGCGCGGGCGGGTTCGCCGGCCCTGCTGTCCAGCAACGCCAGGCCCTGCTCGTAGAAAACAGTGGACAGCACCCGCTGCCGCGGATCGGGCAACCCGGCGGCGAGGTGAAGCGCCTGTTCCAGCCAGCGCCGCGCCTGCGCCGGGTCCTGGTCGGCCGCCGGCAGGTGCCGGGCGTACAGCATGGCGGTGGCGTACGCGGCCGACATGGTGATCTTCGGGTCGTCGGTGGCGGCGCGGGCCTCGTGGTAGAGGTCGAGCGCTTCGGTGGCGCGCTCGAGCGCGGCCAGGGCGGTGGCCAGGCCGGTGGTGAACGCCCACCAGTGCCGCAGGTCGCCGTCGGGGGTGACCGTGGCGCGGCCGCGCCGGGCGGTTCGCGCCGCGTGGTGGTAGAAGCCGCGGGCGAGGCTGTCGCCCAGGGCGGTCCGGATCGTCTCCGGCGTCTGGTCGGCCGTTGCCGGCTCGCTGCCGCCGTCGCGCAGGTCCAGGCGCAGCGGCTCGGGGCAGTGGCGGGTCAGCGCGTCCAGCAGCTCCCGGGTGGTCTCGTCGGCGTTGTCGACGTGGTCGAACCGCACGGTGACCGGGTGTCGGAGGGTGCCCGCCCAGGCGGCCACGAACTCGGTCACGCCGTAGGCCAGGTAGGCGGTGCGCCGGGCCGGGTGGAACCGGATCGGTTCCTCCTCGGCGGCCGGTCGTGCCGTGGGGTCGATCCGTGGGGCGATCGCGTGCAGCTCGACCTGATGGCGGGAGGCCAGGCGGGGTCGGTCGGCGGCGATCCGGCTGAGGAAGGCCGCGACCCCGGCGTACGGCCCGTGGTCGCGGTGGCAGTCGTAGCCGCCGAGGTCGCCGGTCACGGCCGGGCCGATGGCCGCAGGGGCGGGCGTCCGGAGACGCCCGCCGTGCCGGCTACTACCAGCACCACTCGATCCAGAGCCGGCGGGCACCGGACAGCAGGCGCAGCGTGCTGTTGCGGCGGATGGTCATCTTCCTCATGGGCACCTCCGTTGTGGATCACGTCGGGACTGGCTGAGAGCATAATCTCGATCAATCTAAATAAGTAGACTGCTTCAGCCCATCCCGGCCGCTGCCTCCTGCAGGTCGGTGAGGAACCGCTGCACCGCGGGCGGTCGGCTGCGTCCGGCCACCGTGGCGGCGAAGACCCGCCGGGCCGAGGCGTCGTCGGGGTGCAGGCGGAGCAGGGCGAGGTCGGGCGGTGCGGCGGTGGGCGAGCCGGTGCGTGCGGGGCACCGCCACCAGCAGCACCTCGTCGACGAGGTGGCACAGGTCGAACCGCTCGCCGTCGAGCGGCTGATCGGGCGCCGCGCTCACCACGGCGACGTCGGCGTCCCCGGCGAGCAGGCGGTCCAGCAGCCCCGGCGTCAGCCCTTCGACGAGCTGCAACGCCACCTGCGGATGAGCGGACCGGAACGTGGCCAGGGCACGTGGCACGAGCGCGGCGACCGCCGTCGGAAACGCGCCGACCCGCAACCGGCCGGCGGTCAGTTCGCGCAGCGCGGCCAGGTCCCGACGGGCGCTGTCGAGCCGGTCGAGGACGGCCTCGACGTGGCCGAGCAGGCAGCGACCCTCTTCGGTCAGGGCGACACCGCGCGGCAGCCGGTCGAACAGGGGCGCCCCGACCTCGGCCTCCAGCCCAGCGACCTGTCGGGACACCGCGGACTGGGTGTAGCGCAGGCTCCGGGCTGCCGCCGTGATGGATGTGGACGACGACGGCGCGATCGTCGAGCCCGGCGACGTCCGAGCCCAGTCCGAACGCATCTTCGCGCTGATCGGCGGTCTGCTCGCCGCGCACGGCGCCACGTTCGACGATGTCATGCACGTCCGGACCTTCATGACCGACCTGCGTGAACCTGGCCGGCTACGCGGAGGTCCGCAGCCGATACTTCCCGCGCTCCCGTCCCGCCAGCACCACCGTGGAGGTGAGCCGGCTCTTCCTGGACGAGGCGGTGCTGGAGGTCGAGGTGACCGCTGCGGTCACCACGGGCTGACGTGCCGGTGGCATCTCTGAGCCCGTTTGCAGGCCCCGCTCACCTGGCCACCAACTCCTCGGCCCGCGCCGCCGGCTCGGGGTGGGCCGCCTGAGGCACGGCCCGCCGGCCGGACCAGAGCACCCGGGCGACGATCCCCGGCGCGAAGAGCCCCGGCGGCGGGGTCATCAGGTTGGCCACGCTCAGGAACCGCCGCCCGACGACGGGGTGCCGCGCGGCGGCGATGTGCAGCCGGCTGACGTACCCGTTGAGGAAGCGGGTTCGGCGGCTGCGCGGCCCGACGACCGTCGGGTAACGCAGGTCGGCGCCGACGGCCATGTCCCAGGGCACGTCCACCACCTTCGCCGCGGCGGCGAAGAAGCGGCGGGACAGCTCCTGCCGGCCCTGCCGGAGGCAGTCGCGCAGCACCATCGCCTCCGCCGCGGCCACCGTCATGCCCTGCCCGTACGCCGGGTTGAAGCTGCACACCGCGTCGGCCACCGCGATGAAGCCCTCCGGGAGGCGGGTGAGGTGCTCGTAGCGGCGGCGCATGCTGGCGGGCAGCCGCATCCGCCTCGGCGGGCCGAGCGGCTCTGCCCGGCTCAGCAGCGCGTGCAGCTCCGGGGCGGGCAGCCGCCTGGTGAAGTCGAGGTAGCCCTCGTCGTCGGTCGGCGGGGCCTGGCCCGGGCCGACGCCGAGCAGCGTGACCATCCACTGGTCGCCCTCCACCGAGACGGCCACCCCGCCGTACGGGACGGCCGGTGACGGGCTGCAGACGATGGCGGCGAAGTCGGCCTCGCCGGGCGTGCGGCGGTAGTCACGGGAGACGTACACGGTGTGGGGGTCCACCCGGTCCTCGGCGGGCGGCTGGTAGCCGAGCTCGGCGAGCCAGGTGGGGCCGCGGTTGCCGCGGCCGGTCGCGTCGACGACCAGGTCGGCGTCGTGGCGCTCCTCCTGGCCGCCCCGGGGGAGGATCCGCGCGCCGGTGACCCGGCCGCCGTCGGCGTCGGCGAGCAGGCCCAACGCCTCGCACCTGTCCCGGATCTCCACGTTGGGCAGGGCCCGGACCCGACCCCGGAGGTACGTCTCCAGGGCGCGCCGGCTGACGCAGAGCCCGTCCAGCCCGGAGGCGACCCGGGGAATCGGGTGGCCGTCGTTGACCCAGAGACAGTCCCGCTGGACGTCGATGGCGGTGGCGCCCTGGGCGGTCAGGTCGGCGACCAGACCGGGGAAGAGCTCCTCGAGGATCTGCCGGCCCCGGGCGAGCAGGCCGTGCGAGTGCTCGCTCTGCGGCACACCCTTGCGGTCGGTGGCCTCCGTCGGCAACTCGTCCCGGTCGAAGACGGTCACCTTCGCGTACGACTCGCTCAGCACCCGCGCCGCGAGCAGGCCGCCGATGCTGCCGCCGAGGACGAGCGCCTGCCGCATCTCATTGGTAGTGGACACGGTTGACTCCGTTTCATCGAATGGATGTCTACAGTTAGCGGCACGGCAGCGTGGCGAGGAAAGCGAATTAGCGGACGGCTTGCCGACAGTGAATTCCGCGTCAGCTGCTCCACCCTTTTCGATCTGTCAACGAAATGACATCCGCCTAGCAAAATCCCTGTTCAAGCGGCAGTTGCGAACCCGGCGGCCGGGGTGTTGACCGATATCTCAGTCGTCAACCGGTCAATTAATCACCGACCACCTGACAGATCAAGGAAACGCTTGCCGCGTGATCCGCCGCGCGACCAAATCCGTCCAGGCGAGCAGCGGACGACGGCCACCCGGCAGGCCGGTCCGGCGGCGCCCGGTGCCCACCACCGTGGCGGCCGGGCCCGACGGCGCGCTCTACGTCGGACAGTTGACCGGATTCCCGTTCCCCGTCGGCGGGGCGAAGGTGTGGCGCGTCGTGCCCGGCAAGGCGCCCGCCGTCGCCGCCGGCGGTTTCACCAACATCGCCGACATCGCCTTCGACAAGAAGGGCCGGCTGCTGGTCCTGGAAATCTTCGCCAACGGCCTGCTCAGCGGCGACGCGACCGGCGCCTTGATCAGGGTCGAACGCGACGGCTCGCGTACGGAACTCGCCCGAGCTGGTCTCGTCACGCCCACGGCCGTCGCGGTCGCCCACGACGGCACGATCTACATCTCCAACAAGGGCACCGTGGTCGGCCAGGGCGAGGTGCTACGCCTACAGGCGCGCGGTTAGCCAGCACCCAGCCGTGGGGGGGGGGGCGGGGGGGGGCGGGGGCCGCGGGGCGC